>NZ_CP050265.1:1827857-2132500 GCF_011765465.1 Erythrobacter sp.
CGTCGCGCACGATGAACTTGTCCTTCGCGCTGCGCCCGGTGTGCGCCCCGGTTTTCACCACCAGCGCGCCGTGCTTCGACAGGGAACCCTCGCCATTGGCAAGCGCGGCCTCGACCAGTTCTGGGGTGGAGAGATTGGGGTGGATTTCGGCCGGGGTCTCGATGCCCTGGCCGGCAAGCGAATGGGCGAGCGGGGTCAACTTCTTGATCTCCTGATCCGGATGGTGCTGATGCGGGCCGTCATATTCGTCTTCGTTTCGGAAGGCCGGCGAATGCACAATCGCACCTCACGAATGCGGAGCGATTCGCAATGGTCCAGACCCCCTTGGCGCTTGGGCATAGGGGCGCGCCGCGGCTCCGTCAAACCGGGCTGCGGCAGGCCGGGGCGAGGCTCGTGCGGACCGCCCTGCAGGCGCGCGGCAGGCCCCGCGGCGTTGCCCTGACGGGGCGCGCGCGCTAATCCGGCACGAGGGGGCAGAGCGCGCGAGAGAGGAAGGCACGAATGTCTGGCAGCGACGAGGCAAGCGGCGCAAGCGGACCGCCCCCCGGCCCCGATGCGCCCGTCTCCGCGGACGCGCCCCGGCCCGCGTCCCCGCCCCCGCCCGTGACGGCGCAGGGCCAAGCCGCCCCTGCGACCGGCGCTCCCAAGGGCGGCGAAATCGCGCTGGTCGACGATGATCGCAACATCCTCACCACCGTCTCGATCGCGCTCCAGGCCGAAGGCTTCGTCACGCGGCTCTATTCGGATGGCGAGACGGCGCTCAAGGCGCTGCTCGACAATCCGCCCGACCTTGCCGTGTTCGACATCAAGATGCCCAAGATGGACGGGATGGAACTGCTGCGCCGCGTGCGCGAACATTCGCCGCTGCCGGTCATCTTCCTGACCAGCAAGGACGACGAGGGCGACGAGGAAGCGGGGCTGGAACTGGGTGCGGACGATTACATCTCCAAGCCCTTCAGCCAGCGCCTGCTGATTGCCCGCATCCGGGCGATCCTGCGGCGGGCCGAACCGCTTCGCGCGAGCGGCGCAGAAGGAGGCGAGAGCAGCGGCGAAGGCGGTGGGGCCGAGGCGGCGCATCCGACCATCGCGCGCGGGCGGCTGTTCATGGACCCCGCGCGCCACCACGTCACGTGGGACGATCGCCCGGTCAGCCTCACCGTGACCGAGTTCCTGATCCTCGAAGCACTCGCCGCCCGGCCCGGCGTGATCAAGAGCCGCAACCAGTTGATGGATGCGGCCTATCCCGACGACGTCTTCGTCGACGACCGGACCGTGGACAGCCACATCAAGCGAATGCGCCGCAAGTTCCGCAGCGTCGATCCCGAATTCAGCGCGATCGAGACGCTTTATGGCGCGGGCTACAGTTTCAATGACGGCTGACCGCAGCGGGCCTGCGGCGCGGCCCGCCGCACCCCTCCCGCCGCGCGCGCTCTCGCCCGCCCGCGTTCCGGGCCGCCTGCCGCCGGGCGCGCGGCGGGGCGCGGGCGAGGGCAAGTCCGCGATGCGTTCGGGCGAACAGTTCACCACCACCGGCCGTTTCGCGCTGACCGCGCGCATTCTCGTGGTCAACATCATGCCGCTGGCGCTGCTGGGCGGCGGGCTGTTCTATCTCGACGGCTATCGCACGCAGCTCATCAATGAACGCTTCAAGCTCGCCCGGATCGAGGCGCAGATCACCGCCGAGGCGCTCGCCGGGGCGACCCGCGAGCGGCAGGAGGCGCTGCTCGTCCAGATCGGCAAGGAACAGCGGATGCGCCTGAGGATGTTCGATGCCGAGGGCCGGCTATGGGCCGACAGCTTCGCGCTGGCCGAGCCCGCCTTCCAGTTCGACGACATCACCGACGACAGCTGGGACCAGCAATTCGCCCGCTGGCTGGACCGGACTGTGGACACGATCGTCTCGGCCGAGCCGGTGCAGGACTATATCGAACCCGAAGCGCAGGAGGCCGATGCCTGGCCCGAACTCGCCCGCGCTCGCGAGGAAGGGGTGAGCCAGGTGCGGCTCTACGACTGGCGCGACGGAACGCCCGTCATCACCGCGGCCGCGCCGGTCGGCCTCAACGGCGCGACCCTGCTGACCGTGCGCAACGCGGTCGACATCACCGAAAGCGTGCGCGCGGCGCGCTCGACGCTGGGGATAGCGGTGCTGTGCGTGCTCGCCGCCTCGATCCTGCTCTCGCTCTTCCTTGCGCGGACCATCGTCACTCCGCTGCGCCAGCTCGCCAAGGCGGCGATGCGGGTGCGCGCGGGCCGAGAGCGCGAGGTCGAGGTGCCGCGCCTGCCCGAACGCCGCGACGAAATCGGCCTGCTCGCCCGCGCGGTGTCCGACATGACCGGCGCGCTGCGTCACCGGATCGACGCGGTCGACAGCTTCGCCGCCGATGTCGCGCACGAGATCAAGAATCCGCTCGCGTCGCTGAGGAGCGCGATCGAGTCCCTCCCCCGCGTCGAGGATCCCAAGCTGCGCCGCGAGCTCGAACAGATCGCGACCCACGATGTGCGCCGGATCGACCGGCTCGTCTCCGAGATCTCCGATGCCAGCCGGATCGACGCCGAGATGAGCCGCGCGACACTGGAGCGGATCGACCTCGCCGAACTCGTGCGCGCGATCATCGGCAGCCGCGAACACCGCTCCGAGAACGAAGGCCGCGCGATCGAGCTTACGACGCGCGGTTTCGCCGCGAACGTGGCGGGAGTCGGCGCGCGGCTCGAGAGGGTGGTCGAAAACCTGCTCGACAACGCGGTGTCCTTCTCACCGCCCGATGCGCCGATCGAGGTCGGGATCGACAATGACGGCGACTGGGTGACGCTGACCGTGTGCGACCACGGGCCCGGCATCCCCGACGACGCACGCGACAAGGTGTTCCAGCGGTTCCATTCGGTCCGGCCCGAGCAGGAGGATTTCGGCAACCATTCCGGCCTCGGCCTCGCCATCGCCCGCGCCATCGCCGAAGCGCATGACGGCACGCTTGCCGCCGATGCCCGGCCCGACGGCGCGCGCGGCGCGTGCCTGCGGCTGCGCCTGCCTGCAGCCTGAGCGCAGGCATGGCGACCTCGCGCGAAACCGTCCTACAGGCGAGCGCGGTCGCGATCGGCGGGCGCGCGCTGCTGATCGAAGGGCCGCCGGGCAGCGGCAAGTCGAGCCTCGCACTCGCTCTGATCGACCGCGGCGCGGGCCTGATCGGGGACGATGCGGTGAGGCTTTCGCGCAGGCCGGACGGCGTGCTGGTCGCATCGCCCCCGCCCAATATCGCCGGGCTGATCGAATTGCGCGGTGTCGGCCTAGCGGCGCTCGAGACCGCCCCGCCCGCGCCGGTCGCGCTGGTACTCGCCCTGCCCGGCCCGGGCGATGCGTCACCCGAGCGCCTGCCCGAAACGCTCCCGCGCCGCGCCCTGCTTGGCTGCAATGTGCCGCTGCTGCGCTTCGACCCCGGCGGCATCGCGCCGGCTGTTCGCGCCGAGTGGGCGCTGCGCCTCCACGGCCTGTCGCCATGAGCGCTTCCGCACCCTGCAGGGCAAGGTGCAAAAAAGGCGCTTCCCATTGCCGCCGCGGGGCGCGAAAAGGCGCGCCATGACGCAAACGGGCGAAACCGACACTCCTGCGGGCGAGACGAGCCGCCAGCGCCTGCTGCTCGTCACCGGCCTGTCGGGCGCGGGCAAGTCGACCGCGCTCGACGTGCTCGAGGACCTCGGCTGGGAGACGATCGACAATTTCCCCGTCCGGATGCTCAAGCGGCTGGTCGCGCGCCCCGGCGAGGAACACGGGAAGCTCGCGATCGGGTTCGATTCGCGCACCCGCGGCTTCGTCCCCGCCGATGTTATCGCGCTGGCGAAGGATCTCGCCGGGCGCGAAGGGCTGACCACCAGTTTCATGTTCATCGACTGCGCCGATGCCGAGCTTGAGAGGCGTTACAACGAGACGCGCCGCCGTCACCCGATGGCGCAGGGCCGCCCGGTTCTCGACGGGATCGCCGCCGACCGCGAACTGCTCGAGCCGCTGCGGCGCTGGGCAGACATCGTGATCGACACGACCACGCTCTCCACCAACGAGCTGCAGGCGCGCGTGCGCGAACTCTTCGGCGAACGCAGCGGCGACGAGACGACGCTGACCATCTCGAGCTTCGGCTTCGCGCGCGGGATGCCGCCGCTCGCCGACCTCGTCTTCGATATGCGCTTCCTCGACAACCCGCACTGGGTTCCGGGCCTGCGCGAACTGACGGGGCGCGATGCGGCGGTGGGGGCGCATATCGAGAAGGATCCCGCCTTCGCCGACGCCTTCGCGCGCATCCGCGACCTGCTCTTGACACTGCTCCCGCGCTACCATGCCCAGAGCAAGGTCTATGTCCACGTCGCTTTCGGCTGTACCGGGGGAAGACACCGCTCGGTCTACACCGCCGAGCGCATGGCAGGGGCCTTGCGCGAGGCGGGTTTTTCGCCCACTGTCCGCCACCGCAACCTCGCCTCGCGCGCCGCCGACGAGCTGGAGCGCACGCGGACCGGGGCGACATGATCTCTCTCCTCTCCAAAGAGGCGCGCCAACGCCCTTAGAATACACGGATTTTTGCCCCGCATGATTGGTTTGATCCTGGTCACACACGGCCGCCTTGCCGACCAGTTCGTCGAGGCGATGGAGCACGTCGTCGGGCGGCAGGAAGGAATCGCGACGGTCTGCATCGGACCGAACGACGACATGGAACAGCGCCGCGCCGAGATCGCCGAAGCGATCGCCGCGGTCGATGCGGGCGAGGGCGTGATCATCCTCACCGACCTGTTCGGCGGGACGCCTTCGAACCTCGCGATCTCGCTGCTCGACGCAGGGAGGGTCGAGGTGATCGCGGGGATCAACCTGCCGATGCTGATCCGCCTCGCCGGCGCGCGCAAGACGATGGGCGTGGTCGAGGCGGTCGAAGCGGCGCAGAGCGCCGGGCGCACCTACATCACGGTGGCGAGCGAGCTGCTCGGCGACGACAGGAGCGCGCCGCGCAAGGCGAGCGGCGGATCGGGCTGAGCGCGCCGGAAAGGCCGGGGAGAGGGGCCGGGATGAACGAGAACACGACCGAAATTCGGCGAGAGGTGACGATCGTCAACCGTCGCGGCCTCCATGCCCGGGCGAGCGCACGTTTCGTCGGCGCGGTGAGCGCCCTGCCCGAAGGCGTAGACGTGCGCGTGGCGAAGGACGGCAACAGCGCGGCGGGCGGGTCGATCCTCGGCCTGATGATGCTCGGCGCGGCCAAGGGCGACACGGTCGAACTGATCGTCGCCGGCGACAACGCGGCTGGCGTGATGGACGAGCTTGCCGCGCTGGTCGAAAGCGGCTTCGGCGAGGACTAGGGCGCAGGGCCGGCACTTCGATGCGCAGACACATCACCGGTTTCTCCAACCCGACGGTCAAGCACTTGCGTTCGCTGCGCGACAAGAAGCACCGGCGGCGCGCGGGCGAATTCCTCGTCGAGGGGCTGCGCCTGCTCGAGGACGCGCGCGCCAGCGGCCGCCTGCCGCGCCTGCTCGTCATGGCCGAGGAGCGAAGCGCCCACGACCTGCTCGCCCGGCTCGAGGCCGAGGTCGAGGCGGCGGGCGGCGAGATCGTCACGACGACGCCCGACATCCTCTCCAGGATCACCGGCAAGGCCAATCCGCAGGCGGTCGCGGGGGTCTTTGCCGAATGGGACACGGGGCTCACCCGAATCGACCGGAGTGCCGCGCCGATCTGGCTCGTCGCGCAGGACCTGCGCGATCCGGGCAATCTCGGCACCATGCTGCGCACCGGCGACGCGGTGGGCGCGGGCGGGCTGATCCTCGTGGGCGACTGCGCCGATCCCTTCAGCGCCGAGGCCGTGCGCGCGAGCATGGGGGCGGTCTTCACCGTGGCGCTGGCGCAGGCGCGGTGGGAGGAATTCCTCGGCTGGCTGCGCGGCGGAAAGGGCCAGCTCGTGGCCGCCTCCCTGCGCGATGCCGTGCCCTATCGCGGCGCACCTTACGAAGCGCCCTGCTTCCTCCTCGTCGGCAATGAATCGCAGGGTCTGCCCGAGGCTTACGAGGCCGAATGCGACCTGCGGGTGACCATGCCGATGAAGGGCCGGGCCGATTCGCTCAACGCAGCCGTTGCCGGTGCGGTGCTGGCCTATGAGGTGCTCGCCGCGCTGGGGGAATAAGGCGCGAAAAGCGGACAAAGATTACACCCTGTCACCTTTACTTGGAACAGACGTTCCGTTCGTTTCCAGCGACATAAAGCGGGTTTCGGCGAGCGGACGGACAGGGAGGACGGGCCTGTTTTCGTTCCCCCCCCGTCGCATGGATCGCGCGTCGTGGCGGTTTCGGACCGTGGGAAAGAGCCGGGCGCGATGATCGGCCTGCCGCGCCAAGTAGGAAATGGCCCGGAAGGCCCCAATCCGCGGCGTCCGCTTCAATCCCCCGCAACGAAGGCGGTGAGCCGCCATTCGCCCTCGACCCTGCTTGCAACCAGGCGATAATCGACGAGACTGCGCAGATAGGCACGCGCAATATAGCCTGCCTGCCCGCCGAGCGTTTCGACCCGCGCATAGGGGCGCGTGGCCGATTCTTCGGTGTAAGGTTCGACAAGGCGGACGTAGTCCCAGCTGACCGATCCGATCACGGGCGCATCGAGCGATGGGCCGGAGCGCAGGCGCACGCCCTCGCCGGTGACGATATGGGCCTCGAAGGCGTCGAAAGGCGGATCGCGGTCGGCAACGAAATACCAGGGCCAGGAGGCATAGGTTTCGCCGCCATCGCCGTCGACCGGTTTCGAGAGACCGCACCCCAGCGCGAGCGCGCGGTCGATCTCGTCCCACAGCCGGTAATCCGGCGCATTCAGCCGGCGGCGCAATTCCGCCTTGCCCGAGCCGCCACCGAAGTCGAGCAGGATACCGTCATCGGCAAGCGCCAGCAGCGCATCGGCATCGCGCGCGGCGAGGGCGCGTTCGAGATGTGCGACGAGTTCGGCGAGCCCCGGCACAGCGCTGCATTCATCGCGCGGGGCGAGCGGGCCTGCGGGCGTTTCCGCATGGCTGCCGAGCGGGAGCAGGAGCGCTGCACCCAGCACCGCGACAACGCGCGCCTCTATCGATGAAATGCGCCTGCTTCGCCCCATATGCTCCCCCTTGCAACTGATGGGAAAGTGGCGCGGCCCCGCGCTCCCTGCAAGCTATTCCGCAGCGTCGCGGTCCGCCGGAAGCGCCGGATATTCTTCATCCACCCCTTCGGCATCCTCAGCATTGTAGCGCGGCGCGGCTTCGACCAGCGGGACTTCCTCGATTTCCTTGGCGATCTCGAGGCCCTTTTCGGCCATGCGCCGCCCGGAGGTGAGCACGTTGCGCTCGAAACTGCCGACGAACTTGTTGTAGTTGTTGACCGCCGTCTCAAGGCCGCCACCGACGCGCTTCATGTGTTCGGCGGCCACCCGCAGCCGGTCGTAGAGTTCGGCGCCCATGCGTCCGATCTCCGCCGCCTCGCTCGCCATCTTGTCCTGCCGCCAGACCTGCGCGACCGTGCGCGCGATCGCTACAAGGTTGGTCGGCGTCGCCAGCAGCACCTTGTTGTGGAAGGCGAAGTCCCACAGTCCCGGATCGTGTTCGAGCGCGGCGGCGACGAAATGTTCGCCGGGCACGAACATCACGACGTAATCGGGCGCGTCCTCGAACTGGCTCTGGTAGCCCTTGCTCCCCAAGGTCTGCACGTGATTGCGCATGGATTTGGCGTGGAGATCAAGGTGACGCTTGCGCTCGGCATCGTCCTCGGCCTCGAACGCGGCCTGGTAGGCGTTCAGCGACACCTTGGCGTCGATCACCAGCTTCTTCTGGCCCGGCACGTTGACGATCGCATCGGGGCGCAGCCGCCCGCCCTCGGTCTCGACCGATTGTTCGAGGCTGAAATCGGTGTGCTCGGACAGCCCGCATTGCTCGAGCACGTTCTGCAAGGCCCGCTCGCCCCAGCGCCCGCGCGCCTTGGGCGCGTTGGTCAGCGAATTGCCGAGCCGCTGCGCTTCCTTGCGCACTTCCTCCTGCGAGAGGCGCATGCTTTCGATCTGCTGGTGCAGGCGCGAGAAGGCATCGGCGCGCTGTTTTTCGAGCGTGCCGACCTGTTCCTCGTATTTCTGAAGGCGTTCGCTGACGGGCTTCAGCAGGTTCGCGACCGCTTCCTTGTGCTGGACCTGCGCTTCGCCCAATCGCTTGGTCGCCTCGCTGTCGAAGCGCTCGCGCGCGGCCTCTAGCACCTTGGCGCCTGTATTCTCGAATTCCTTCAACAGCTTCTCGCGCGACTCCTCGAGCAGGCGCTTCTGCTCCTCGAACCCGGCGCGCTCGGCGCGGAAGGTCGCGTTCTCGCCGCGCATCTTCTCGAGCTCTTCGGAGAGACGCGCCGCGTGGGACGCGCGCTCGTTCGCCGCCGAAAGTTCCGCCTTCGCATCCGAAAGATCGACCCGTGCCTCCCCCAGTTCGGCGACCGCCGTCTTGAATTCTTCCTCACGCGAGGCGAGCCTTGCGCGCAGGTCCGCGACCGGGCGCGCGCCGAACCAGTGGCCTGCGGCAAGGCCGAAAATCGCGCCGACCAGCAGCGCGCCGAGAGCGAGAATCGTCGGGTCCATGCTGCTTCCCTACACGGAACGAATAGGGAACGCCAGAGGCTTTTCCATGATTTCCCCGACTATTGCCCGCCCCTCTGCCCCTTCCCTTTCTGCCAGGGCCAGCGCCCGTCGATCTCGACTTCGAGACTGAAGGAAAGGAAGGTCCGGATCAGCACGATCGCGCCCAGCACCAGCACACTGTCGAGCGTCGGGTCGACCGCCACCGTCAGGATGATGTCGGCCGCGACCAGCAGTTCGAGGCCCGTGAGGATCGCGCGGCCGAGCATCCGGCGAAAGCGCGCGATGCTGTCCTCTTCGTCCTGCTCGCTGCGCTTGCCGCGCAGCGAATCCTTCGCCAGCCGGCCGAAAGCGATAAGCGCGCCGAGGATGATCGCGGCAATGCCCGTAAGCTCGAACCCGCGCGCCACGGTCTCGGTGATGAGCAGCATTGTTTCGTCGTTGACCATGCAACGCCAACGGGCGGCGGAGCGGGCGCGTTCCGCTCTGAGCGGGCGCGATCTCGGAACCGATTGCCCGCGCGGCTCGCTTGTCTGGGTGAAGGAGGAGCGAGCCCCATGTCGATCAAGGAAATGCTCAAGGAACATCCGCTGGACAGCGGCGATCACGGCGACAAGCTGGGCGAGGCGGTGAAGCACGCCATGTACGGCGCTGCGATCATGAACGCCTGCGCCGATGCGTGCCTTGCCGAAGCCGATGCCGAGGACCGCGCCGAATGCATCCGCCGCTGCCTCGATGCGTCCGACGCCTGCACGGCGTTCACCCGCATCGCCTCGCGCCGGGTGGGCGGACACGTCCGAACGATCAAGGCGGCGGGCGCTGCGGCGATCATCGCCTGCGAGGAATGCCACGCGCTGTGCAAACAGCACGAGGACGCCCATTGCCAGCGCTGCGCCCGGATGTGCGAGGAAGTGATCCGCGACGCGAAAGCCGCCGTGCAGGGCCTCGTCGACAGCGAAGCGGCGAGCTGAAGCGCGCCGTTCCCTAGCGCGCTGATACGGCGCGAAGCGCCGCAAGCGCGACTGCGCGCCCGCAGGGGCCCCGCAGCGAAGCGAAGGGAACAGCCCCGAGGACGAAGGCGCGGATGCGCCTTCGCAGAAATGTCACGCCGCCTGGCGCAGCTTCTTGAGCTTCTTCAGCGCCATCGAGCGCTTCAATCGCGAGAGGTGGTCGATGAACAGGATGCCCTCGAGGTGGTCCATCTCGTGCTGGAGGCAGGTCGCCATCAGCCCTTCCAGGTGCTCCTCATGGGTGTTCCCGTCGAGGTCCTGGTAGCGCACCGTGCAGGTCGCCGGGCGATCGACGTCGGCGTAGATGTCGGGGACCGAAAGGCAGCCTTCCTGATAGGTCGACAACTCCTCCGCCGGATCGAGGATCACCGGATTGATGAAAACGCGCGGGTCTTTCTTTGTTGCCGGATGCGTGTGCTTGTGCCCGTCATGCTCGCATTCGACGGGTTCGGCGTCCGGGTCCTCGGGCTGGAGGTCGATCACCAGCACGCGCTTGGGCACGCCGACTTGGATCGCGGCGAGGCCGATGCCGGGGGCATCGTACATCGTATCGAACATATCGGCGACGAGCGTGCGCAACTCATCATTGAATTCGTGCCCTTCCACCGGGGTCGAGACGGTCTTGAGCCGGGGGTCCGGCACTTCGAGGATTTCGCGGATAGCCATGGGACAAAAGATAGTCGCGGGGCGAGCCTGCTGCAAGCGGGCAGCTTCGATCAGAGTGATCGGCTGACCGTGCGCAGCGAGACGCGGCCGCAGGCCCGGCAGCGCCCGCGGACCCGCTTCGTCCCGGCCGCCTTGTAACGAATACCGCCCAGCTCCCACACGCTTTCGGCATGGCGGCAATGGCCGCATTCGACCATCCACTGGCGGGACTCGCGCGCGACGCCGGGGCCGAGCATCCACGTCGCAAGGCGCTGGGCGAGGTTCATTCCACCGGCCGCCGCGCCCTAAGGGCCTGCGCCAGCGTGCCCTCGTCGAGATAGTCGAGCTCGCCCCCGACCGGCAGGCCGTGGGCAAGCTGGGTGATGCGGACCTTGTGCGGCTCGAGGCGTTCCGCGAGGTAATGCGCGGTCGTCTGCCCTTCGAGCGTCGCGTTCATCGCGAGCACCACCTCGTCGACCGCGCCGCCTTCCACGCGCGCGAGGAGCGAGGGGATCGCGAGGTCTTCCGGACCGATGCCGTCCAGCGCGGAAAGCCGCCCGCCGAGCACGTGGTAGCGCCCCTGGAACAGCCGCGCGCGGTCGAGCGCCCAGACGTCGGCGACATCTTCGACCACGCAGATCGCGCGCGCGTCGCGGCGCGGGTCGGCGCAGATGCCGCAGGGGTTGCGCGTATCGACATTGCCGCAGGTCTCGCATTCGACGAGGCTCTGCGAGACCGCATCGAGCGCCTCGAGCAGCGCGGGCAGCGCCGCCTCGCGGTTCTTGACCAGCCACAGCACCGCGCGCCGCGCCGAGCGCGGGCCGAGGCCGGGCAGCCGGGCGAGCGCGCTCGCGAGGGTCTCGATCTCTTGCGATGCCATGGGGGGAGAGATAGGGGCGCGGGACGGTTTCACAAAGCTCGGCCCCTGCCTTTATGCGCATCATCTTCATGGGAACGCCCGATTTCGCCGTCCCGGCGCTGGTCGCGCTGCACGGGGCAGGCCACGAAATCGCCTGCGTCTACACCCAGCCGCCCGCGCGCGCCGGGCGGGGGAAGAAGCTGCGCCCCTCCCCCGTGCAGGCGAAGGCGGAGGAGCTGGGCCTGCCCGTGCGCCATCCCAAATCGCTGAAAGGGGCGGCAGAACAGGCCGAATTCGCCGCGCTCGGCGCGGATGTCGCGGTGGTCGCCGCCTATGGCCTGATCCTGCCGCAGGCGGTGCTCGATGCCCCCGCTCAAGGCTGCCTCAACATCCACGCCTCGATCCTGCCGCGCTGGCGCGGGGCCGCGCCGATCCACCGCGCCGTGCTGGCGGGCGACGAGGCAACCGGCGTGACGATCATGCAGATGGAAGCGGGGCTCGACACGGGACCGATGCTGCACGTGGTCAGGACTCCGGTCGCGCACAAGACGACCGGAGAGCTGACCGCCGAACTGGCGCAGATGGGCGCGGAGGCGATGGTGGACGTCCTCGCCGACCTTGCCGCCTTCCCGCCCCAGCCGCAGGACGATGGCGCGGCGACATACGCGCCCAAGATCGACAAGGCCGAGGCGCGGATCGAATGGACCCGCGACGCCGCGGAAATCGAGCGGCAGGTGCGCGGCCTCGCCCCGTTTCCGGGCGCGTGGTTCGAATGGCCGAATGACGACGATGCAGAGCGGGTGAAGCTGCTGCTCGCCGAACGGGTGGAAGGCTCGGGCGAGCCGGGCGAAGTGCTGGACGCGGACATGACCATCGCCTGCGGCACGGGCGCGATCCGCCCGCTTCGCCTGCAACGCGCAGGCAAGCCCGCGATGGGCCGCGAGGAGGTGCTGCGCGGACGGCCCGCGGTGCCGGGGACGCGCCTGTCTTGACCCGCTTCGCCCTCACTCTCGAATTCGACGGCGCGCCTTTCCACGGGCTCCAGCGGCAGGCGCACGGGGCCAGCGTGCAGCAAAGCATCGAGGAGGCGCTCGGGCGCATCACGGGGGAGGAAGCCACGCTCCACAGCGCCGGGCGCACCGATGCCGGGGTCCACGCGCTCGCCATGCGCAGCCATGTCGACATCGAAAAGGACATCGCCCCGTTCCGCCTGATGGAAGCGCTGAACGCGCACCTGCGGCCCGACCCGATTGCCGTGACCCATTGCGAGATCGTCCCCGACGACTGGCACGCGCGCTTTTCCTGCATCGGGCGGCGCTATCTCTATCGCATCGTCAACCGCCGCGCGCCGCTGACGCTGGGCAAGGGGCGCGCGTGGCACGTCGCGACCGAGCTGGACCCGGAGGCCATGCACCGCGCGGCGCAGGCGCTGGTCGGGCGGCACGATTTCACCACCTTCCGCTCGGTCCAGTGCCAGGCGAAGGATCCGGTCAAGACCCTCGACCGGCTCGACGTGACCGCGCACGACGGCGAATTCGGCCCCGAAATCCATATCCGCGCCGAGGCGCGCAGCTTCCTCCACCACCAGGTCCGCTCGATGGTCGGCTGCCTCAAGCTGGTCGGCGCGGGAAGCTGGCCCGAACGCCGCGTCGCAGCCGCGCTGGCCGCGCGCGACCGCGCCGAATTGGGGCTTAACGCCCCGCCTCACGGCCTCTACTTCGTCGAGGCGATCTATCCCGAAACCGGAGAGGAACAGAAATCATGACAACGACCGGAAAGCAGCTTTTCACAACCCTTACCGCCGACGGCAAGCTGACGCTCGAAATCGCCGAGGAGACCTTCCCCGAGCCGACCGGCAACCAGGTCCTCGTCAAGATGGAGGCGGCGCCGATCAACCCGTCGGACCTTGCGATCCTGACCGGTGCGGCCGATTTCGAAAACGCCGAATATTCCCCCGGCAAGGTCGTCGCGACCATGCCCGAGCCGTTCCTTTCGGGCCAGAAGGGCCGCCACGGCCAGCGCCTGCCCGCGGGCAACGAGGGCGCGGGCACGGTTGTCGCGACCGGCGACAGCGACGCGGCGAAGGCGCTGATGGGCCAGCGCGTCGCCTGCGTGCCGGGCACGGCCTTCTCGCAATACGCCATTGCCGATGCGATGATGTGCCTGCCGCTGGGCGATCACAGCGCGGAGGAAGGCGCGTCCTCCTTCGTCAACCCGATGACCTCGCTGGGCTTCGTCGAAACGGCGCGCATGGAAGGCCACGACGCGATCGTCCACCTCGCCGCCGCGTCGAACCTCGGCCAGATGCTGAACCGGATTTGCCAGGAGGACGGCATCAAGCTCGTCAACATCGTGCGGCGCAAGGAGCACGTCGATCTGCTGAAGTCGCAGGGCGCGCAATATGTCGTCAATTCCTCGGACGATGACTTCATGGACCAGCTGCGCTCGGCCATCGCGGAAACGGGGGCTTTTCTCGGCTTCGATCCCATCGGCGGCGGGCAGAACGCCGACCACGTGCTGAAGGCAATGGAACAGGTCGCCGCCAGCCAGATGAAGGAGTTCTCCCGCTACGGCTCCAATCAGGACAAGAAGGTCTACATCTACGGCCGGCTCGATTTCGCGCCGACGATCCTGACTCCGTCCTACGGGTTGCAATGGACCGTGTCGGGCTGGCTGCTGACGCCCTTCCTGCAGCGCGCAGGGATGGAGACGGTGGTGAAGATGCGCCAGCGGGTTCTGTCGAACCTGACGACAACCTTCGCCTCGCACTACAAGACCAAGGTCGATCTGGAAGGGATGCTGACGAAAGAGGCGATTCTCGACTACCGCCAGATGAAGACGGGCGAGAAATACCTCGTCACGCCCTGGGGCTGATCCGGGCGCGCCTCCGCTGCGGCGGGGGCGGCTTTACCGCGCGGATGGCGGCTTTCATGGACCGCCGGATTAGCGGATTGTTGCAGGGATTGGGTGGGTAGCTGCCGTCTTGCAAAGCTCCTCGGCAAACCCCCGCTCAGCCTGAGCTTGTCGAAGGCCAAGCACCAAGGTTAGCCTCCAGGTATGGACTTTCACGCCTACCTGCTGCGGTGCAATGACGGCAGCTATTACGCGGGCCACACCGACAATCTCGAAACCCGCATCGCCAAGCATCGGTCCGGCGCGCTCGGCGGATACACCGCCAGGCGGCTGCCGGTGACACTGGTCTGGTCCGAGGCATTCGCAACCCGGGACGAAGCGTTCGCCGCCGAACGCCGGATCAAGGGATGGAGCAGGGCGAAGAAAGAGGCGCTGATCGCGGGCGACTGGAAACAGATTTCCCTTCTCGCCCGCAACAGGCAGGAAGATTGAGGCAATGTCGGCGCGCGGCCTTCGACAGGCTCAGGCCGAGCGGGTGTTGTGCGTGGCGTTGCTACCGCAATTGGGTCGTTGGCGGACAGTCCGCTTTCGGCCTCGGAAACGCAGGAAGCAGATCTCACCGCCCGTCGAATGCCGCCTGTATCCGCGCTGCATCCCTGATTCCGTTCGCGATCAGCACCATCAGGAGGATGCGCGCCTTTGCCGGACCCAGCGCGCGGGCCGCGACGAAGCCGTGGGCGTCGTCGTCTACCTCGACATTGCGGTCGACCATACCCTCGTCGACCCGGGCCGAGCGGACAACGGGGACGCCGTTCGCCGCCGCCTTCGCCAGCGCCTCGATCACCACGCGCGGCGCGTTGCCCTGCCCCATGCCCGCAAGCACGATGCCCGCGCACCCGATGCCGAGCAGCGCCTCGACCGGCTTTTCGTCCATGCACGCCCCCGCCGTCAGGATCGCGACGCGCGGCAGCGCTTCGGGCCAGGCGTAGCGCGCCGGGCTGCCCACGCGGTGTGCGGGGGCGAACCAGTCGAGGCTCGACGGCGTGACGCGCGCGAGCGGCCCGCGCGGAAACCCTCGGAAGGCGTCGACATTGGCGGTCGCGGCCTTGCGCACATCGGCGGCGGCGAAAACCGTGTCGGCCATCACCACCAGCACTCCGCGCCCGGCGCTGTCAGGATCGCTCGCCACCCGCACCGCATTGGCGAAATTGCGCATTCCGTCGCTGCCCACCGCATCCGAAGGGCGCATCGCGCCGACCAGCACCACGGGTTTGCCCGCGGGCAGGGTGAGGTCGAGCAGGAAGGCGGTTTCCTCCGCCGTGTCGGTCCCGTGGGTGACGATCACCCCGGCGATCTCGGGATCGTCCTCGGCCCGTGCGATTTCGGCATGGAGCGCATCCCATTCGCGCCAGCCGATGTCCTGCGAGCCGATCCGCGCGACCGGCCGAGGAACCAGCTCCGCCTCCAGCCCCAGGGCGCCGACCTCGCCCAGCATCGCTTCGAGCGCGACCTCGCCCGCGGCATAGGCTTTGCCCGTGCGCGAACGCGCGGTCCCGGCGATGGTCCCGCCGGTGCCGAGGACGAGGAGGCGCGGTAAAGCCACGTCAGAGCGCGAGCGCGACGCGCGAGGAAGCGGCGAGCAATTCGCCCGGCTCGGCATCGAGGCGCGCCGGGCGTTCGGCCCCCGGATAGGCCCGCGCGAGCAAGTCGAGCGCGGCACGAATGCGCGCTGCCAGATCGGGCTTCACGGCGAGGATCGCGGGCTCGGCGTCCTCGAACGCGCCCGCTCCGGCCAGCGTGTAGCCGTAGCCGTCGAGATAGGGCTCGTAGCGCTCCGAGCCTTCCGCCTCGCGGTACATTGCGGCGGCGCGGGCGATCATGTCGGCGATGACGCGCGCGGCGATGTCGGCCTCGGCCATGTCGCTGCCGGGCGCCTTGGCCGCAGCCTGATCGAGCGCGGCGAGGATCGCGCCGTAGCGTTCGTCCACCTCGACCGCGCTGCGCCCGTCCAGCACCGCCTGCGAAGCCTCGTTGAAGCGCGCCGTGAAATCGGCAACGCCCAGTTCGGAGAAGACCGGCCCCATGTCGGCGAGCACCTCGCTTACCGGGTGGCCGAACATCTCGGCGGCGGGGTCGGTCTTCCCGGCGAGGAAGGCTTCGTGCGCGGCCATGGCATGGGCCTGTGCAACGGCAAGCGCGGTGCGATAGGCGACCGGATCCTTTGCGGCGGCGGCGACATCGACCCCGCCTTCGCCGCTTTCACCGCCCTCGCCTGCTTCGCCGCCTTCGCCTTCCCCAGCCTCGCCGCCCTCGCCGGGCTCGACCGCCTCGGTGAGGTCCGCGTCATCGCCCGGCGTATCCTCGGCGCATCCGGCAAGGCCCGAGCCGATCAATGCACCCGCGAGCCCGAGCCCGGCCCAAGTCTTCATTTCGGTCTTCATCGCGCCCTCGTCCAAATGGGTTCTCGCGCCCGCCCCTACGCCCGGCAGGCGCTTCGCGCAAAGGAAACGCTGCGCGATGAAAGGGCGCGCGCTCACAAGCCGAGGCTGGCCGGGTCAATGCCCTGCGCCTCCAGCGCCTCGACGAGGTTCGCCTGCGTGCGCGCGACGTCATGCTCGGCGGAGGAGCGGCCCATTTCGGCGAGCGCGGCCCGGTCGAGGAAGCGCCCCGCAACGATCACCGCTTCGGGTTCGGCCAGCACGGCAAGATCCGCGCGCGGGTCGCCGCCGAGCAGCAGGAGGTCGGCGCGCTGGCCCTCCGCCACCGATCCCCATTCGCCTTCCTCGCCCAGCACGCGCGCCGCGTTCAGCGTCGCCATGCGCAGTGCGTCGGCAGGCGCGATCCCCGCCTCGACCAGCAGGCGCAATTCGTCGTGGAGCGAGACGCCGGGGATGTTGGTGAAGATGCCCGCATCGCTGCCTGCGACCATCAGCACGCCTTCCTCATGCAGCATCCGCGTCATCGCCTTATAGAATTCGAACGCCTCGCGGTGGCGCGCCGGGTCCTCGTTCGACCAGCGTTCGTATTCGGCCCCGCTGGTGGCGACGAGCAGCGGGTTGATCCGCTCGGTTCCGGGGCGGGTGAGGTATTCGCCCTTCGTCTCGGCGACGCGCAGAAGGTTGTAGAAGGCGAGCAGGGTCGCATCGACCGGCACGCCGGCTTCCGCGATGCGCCGGGCGAGCGCGCGGCCCTCGCCCGCGTCCCGCCCATCGCGAAGGCCGTGCCAGACGATCGATTCGACGTGCTCGATCGTGACGAAGCCGTCGTCCAGCACCTCCTCGAAAGCGATGTCGAAGGGCTTCCGATAGGGCATTCCGGGCCGCCGCTCGCCTTCGGGCGTGTGGCCCATGATCGTCATGCCGAGCAGATCGGCCTCGTCCCGCACGGCCTCGTAGGCTTCGCGCGTGAGATTCGAATAGACCTTGAGCCGGCGAAAGCCCGCTGCGTGATGCGCGCGCACCGCCGCGCGGGCTTCCTCGGCGGTCGCGACCATGTGGTGATTGACCTGCGCATTGGGGCCGGGGCTGTTGAGGATCGGGCCGGTGGTGACGAGCCGGGGGCCGAGCACCTCGCCGCGCTCGATCCGCCCTGCGAGCCGCAGATGGAACGGCATCCCCGAGGCGTTGCGCACCGTCGTCACCCCGGCGGCGAGATAGGCGCCGAGCGACGCCTCGTCCCAGACGTGAACGTGCATATCGACCAGTCCCGCCATGACCATGCGGCCCGCCCCGTCCACGACGCGCGCGCCGTCGGGCGGCATGATCGTCCCGGCGGCGGCAATGCGCGTAATCGTACCGTCCTCGACGAGGACCGAGCGGCCTTCCGCGAGCTGCGCTTGCGCGCCCGAAAGGTCGAGCACCGCGACATCGCGCAAGAGCAGCGCGTCGCGCGCCTCGACCGGAAGCGCGGCGAGGATCGCCGCCAAAACGATGACGAAACGCGCGAACCTCATTTCCCTCTCCCTTGCGTCCCTTGCGGACGCCCGACAGGTGTCATGGCACGTTCGCGCGCGCCGGGCCAGCGCGGGGGCCTTTTCAGCCGCCGCGCTGGGCGGGGATGAATTCCTCGCGCACCGCCTTCGCGATCAGTTCGAGCGGGATGACCCCCTGGCTCAGCAGGAAATTGTTGAACGCCTTCTCGTCGAAGTCCTCGCCCAGCGCGAGTTCGGTTTCGACCCTCAGGTCGATGAGCTTGCGATAGCCGTAGTAATAGGACCCCGCCTGACCCGGCATCCGGAACTGGTAGCGGTCCAGTTCCTGCTTGGTCATGCCGGGCGAGAAAAGCGCCTCCTCGCGCAGCACGCGCTCGGCTTCCTCGCGGGTGGTGAGGCCGAGGTTGAGCGCGGGATCGAGAAACGCGCGCGCCGTGCGCAGCAGGCGGAACTGAAGCGCGATGAACTGGCCCTCGATCGGCTCGTGCGGGAGCATCTCGGCCTCGGCATAGAGCGCCCAGCCCTCGACGTTGACGCTGTTGAAGGCATAGAGCAGCCGGGCGAGGCTGACGCCCTGTTCGACGAGGGCTGCGAACTGCATCTCGTGACCGGGCCGCGCCTCGTGCGCGCTCAGCGTCCAGCTCGCGGCGGGGAAGTTGAAGTCGTCGTAGCGGTCCTCCGGCCCCGCGGTCGGATTGCCGACGGTGAGCACGAAAGTGCCCTGCTCGCCCGTGTTCCCGACGAGGCGCGGCGGGCGCATGTGGGGGGCGGGCTGGGCCGCGCTTTCGGCGGGCGAGGCGACGCGCATCTGCAATTCGGTGTCGGGCAGCGAGACGATGTCGTGTGCGCGGATTTCCGCTTCTAGCTTGCGGTTGATCTCGCGGTAGAACTCCTCGATCTCGTCATCGGGCACGGTCATCTGCTTGAGCCGCGCCATGACCGAGGCCATGTCGGTTTCCTCCCAGCCGTATTTGGCCGCGATCTGCGGGGCGAGCGCTTCCATCTGCGCGCGCAGTTCATAAAAGCCGCGCCGCGCCTCGCTCATCAGCGTGCGCGGGTCCTGGTCGATCCCGACGCGCCTCAAATTGAGCGCATAGAGCTCTTCCGGCAGGCGCGCCTCGGTGCGACTCGCAGGGATCACGGTGGTGCGGGTCCATTCGCCATATCCGGTGAGCTGGCGCTCCATCGCATCGAGCGATTCTTCCGCGCCCGCGATCTCGTACTTGGCGAAAAGCTCGCGGATGCCGGCGATGAAGGTCGGGATCTTGGCGATCGATTCCTCGACCTCGACGCGGTACGGCCCGATCTTGCCCTCGTCCCGGCTCGCCTCGAAACGGGCCTTGGCAAGCTCGGTCATCGGCTCGGTGCCGGGATAGGTCCCGGTATAGCGCTGCAGCAGTTCGAGCGCCTTGCCGCGCCGCTCGGGCGCGGTCTGGTCGGACAGGAGCTGGCCGATATCGCGGAACATCGCCTGCGGCACCTCGATGAATTCGAGCGTCAGGCGGTTGCCGAGCTCGATCCCTTCGATGTCGAGCCGGAGCGAATCGATCAGGATCTGCAAGTCCTGCCGGACATAGGGATTGCTCTCGCGCGCCTTCGCCGCCTCGAACCGCTGCGCCAGCGCGCGGGCGGCGGCGAGATAGCGTTCGTCGCGGTCCGGCGCCATGTCGTTCACGAGGCCATCATATTCCTCGTAGCCCGCCGAGGATGCGCCGGTCGGAAAGAACTGCGCCTGCATCTTCACCACTTCTTCGGTGTAGGCGTTGCTGGTTTCGACCCAGTCGGGCGTGGCGGGCGCTTCGGCGGTTTCCTGCGCGGTGAGCGGCGCGGAGGCGAGAGCTAAGGTGGAGGCAGTGCCGAGCGCGATGGCGGCGATGAGATGCTTCATGTGGATTTCCCCGTTTCGATGCCGCCGGAGTGATCTCTGCGCACCTCGAGGGCAAGCGCCCCTTCGACGAAGCCCGCCTACAGCCGGACGAGAGACGAGCGGCAGGTCTGCAAGCAGCGCCCCTTACGGCCAATTGCGCTGGCGCGGGACGGGGGGTAATCGGCTGGCCCATGCCGCTCGCGCCCCGAAAGGCCCGCCACGATATGCCGACGAACCTGCCGCTTCCGCCCGAATCCTCGCTGCCCGACGTGCTCGCCTCGATCGCGCTGCTGGCCGCGCTGCTGGCGGCCTGGGCGATCACCGGGCGCGCGCTCAAGGCGAAGGGCGATCTCTCCCAGCAGGTCGCGCGGCGCTGGACCGCCAATGTCCGCAACGCGCTGCTGCTGGTCGCGGTCGTCGGCCTGCTGATGATCTGGGCGCCGCAGCTTCGCACCTTCGCGCTGTCGCTGACCGCCGTCGCGGTCGCGATCGTCGTGGCGACCAAGGAGCTGATCCTGTGCCTGTCGGGCTCGGCCTTCCGCACTTTCACGCGGGCCTATTCGATCGGCGACATCGTCGAGATCGGCGACAATCGGGGCGAGGTGCTCGACATCAACCTCCTGTCGACGCGGCTGCGCGCGCTTGACGGACGCGAGGGGTCGCTCAGGTTCTCTGGCAATAGCGTGGTCGTGCCGCACAGCCTGCTGTTCACCCAGCCCGCCCGCATTCTGGCGCGCGAAGGCAGCCCCACGCGCCACGGCTTCGCGCTGGTGTTCGAGACGAAGGCCGACCTGTTCTCGCGCCTCGACGAGATCCGCGAACGCGCGGCCGCCGCCCTGCGCACCGGGGATGGCGAGGCGGACGAGCCCGCCGTCGCGATTGCGACCACCGACCTGGGTCGCACGCGGCTCGAATTTGAAATCGCAACAAGACCAGAGGATGCCGGGCGGCTCGAACAGGCGATCGCGGTCGCGGTGGGCGGCTTCGTCCTCGCTCTCCCGCCCGCGCAGGAGGCGTGAGGCGCGCGGCGGGCTTGCCCCGATCGGCGCTTGACCACCCCCTTCCGGCCCCGTAATCGGCGCGCTCCCACGGGGGCGATTAGCTCAGTTGGTAGAGCATCTCGTTTACACCGAGAGGGTCGGCAGTTCGAGCCTGTCATCGCCCACCAGTTTTTACTGGCCGAAACCGTCCGGGGGACCGTTTCGCGTAAAAACTCCCGAGCGCAAGCGAAGGGCGAGCGGCCCTCGCGCCCAAGGACTAGCGTGCGGCGGGGATCGGCGGCGTTTCCCAGAATAGTGCCACTTCCTCGTCCCTGCCGGTCATCTCGTAGCGGATGAGCGCGATCGGCAGGCGGCCAGCGGCGAGGAATTCATCGTGGAATTCGCGCAAGCCGAAGGCTTCGCCCAGTTGGCTCGCGCGGTCGGCGAGGAGCGCGTCCATCTGCAGCTTCCCGATCGTGTAGGCGATGCCGTAGCCCGGCGGGCGGCGCAGGTAGATTTCGGCATCGACCCGCGCGACGTCCTCGTCGAGCCACGGCGTGCGCTCGCGCATATAGGCGACCGCCTCGGCGACGCTCCAGCGGTTGTGCTGCATGGCGATGTCGGCGGGGACGCGCGCGGCGCGAAATATGCCGAAGATCTGCATGAATTCGTCCGCGCGCGGCGAATGGCGCGTCGCCCCGGCCAGCATCAGCGCTTCCTCGAGATAGGTCGCCCAGCCTTCGGCCCGGCCCCCGTCGCTGTAGCGGCCCCGGATCGGCCGCGTGTCGCGCGCGGCCAGCACGGCGTCGAAGCGATGGCCCGGAATGACCGCGTGGAGATGATCGGGAATGGGATCGCGGAACTGGATCTGCTCCCAGAAATTGGGCCCGCCGGGGCGCTCGATATAGGGCGTGTTGCTGCCCAGCTCGCCGACGAAATCGGGGACGGTGACGATGTCCTCCTCCACGAGGAAGCGGCGCACGATGGCATCGGTCTCGGCGATCTTGGCGGCCTGTTCCTGAGCGCTGCGCGAAAGCTCCAGTTCCGGCTCGTCCCGGTTGCGGTGGCGCAGCAGGGCGAGCGCGGCGGTCATCCTTTCGTGCTCGCGCTCGGCAAGGACCAGCATCTCGGACGCCTTCAGCGGGATCATGCGCACATGGCGGATATACCAGTCATAGCGCTCTGCCCCGACACCCGCAGGCGCGGTCATGCGGGGTCGTTCGGCTTCGAGCCAGTCCCTGAAGGCGACCAGCGCCTCCCGCGCCGCGACGACGTCCCGGGCGAGGTCGGGCCGCGCCGCGCGGCTGCGTTCGAGCAGGTCGTCGTACCAGCCGATGATCCCGGCGGGCGGGACCGCGCGATAGGGGTGGTAGTGATTGACCCCGTCGCTGTTTTCGAGGTTGTAGAGCGCAAGATCCGCGAAATCGCCCGCGACTTCGGTCAGGTTGGCGCGGGCCGAGGCGAGCAGCGGCGGCACGAGCCTGAGCTGTCGGCGCAGTTCCTCGATGTCCGCGCTCTCGCCGGAAACTTCCGAAAAGGCGACGCGCATCAGCGGGTCGAGATAGAAGCCCGGATCGCGCTTCCACGGGCGCAGCACTTCGAGATTGAAGCGGTAGCCGTTGAGGATCGATTTGACCGCGAGGAAATCGACCTGCTCGGCGCGGGTCCAGTCCTCGACCGGCATGGCCTCCAGCCGCGCCTCGAACCGGTCGAGCCCGGCGAGCTTCGCCGCCATGACCTCGTCGCCATAGACCTCACCGATGCGCGCGCCGGATTCGAGCACGACCCCGGCGGTGAAGCCGGGAACCATGTACTCGCGCAATTCCTCGTGCAGTTGGACGAGGTCGTCGTAGTCGGCGGCAGGCTCCTGCGCCTGCACCGCGCCTGCCCAGAGCATCGCCAGGCCAATAAGGAAAAAGATTGATCGCATTACCGCCTCCCTGCCGGGCGAGATTGCGTAAGCGCTGCGCTGCTGTCCAGAGCAGTTCTCGCTGCGGGCGAGAAAGCCGCCGCCTAGTTCCCCAGAGCCTCGGCGATCAGCGCGCGCGCTTCCTCGCTGTCCCATTCATACCCGCCCGCGACCCGCAGCACTTCGCGCCCCTCGGCATCGTAGAGCACGGTGAGCGGCAATTGCCCGCCCTCGCTCATCCGCACGGCGAGCTCGCTGTCGGGATCGAGCCACGGTTCGAGCGCGGCGAAATCGCGCTGCTCGAAGAAAGGCACGACCTTTTCCGCCCCGCGAATGTCCTGGCTCACGGTGACGACGCGAAGCTCGCCCTCCATGTCCCGTGCCAGCGCATCGAGCATCGGCATTTCGACGACGCAGGGCGCGCACCATGTCGCCCATAGGTTAAGCAGGACCGGCTGGCCTGCGAGCGCGGCGAGGTCGAGCGTGTTCCCTTCCGGATCGGTCACGGTAAAATCGGGCAGCGGCGAGCCCGCCTGTTCGCGCGAAACAACGCCTGCCAATGCGCTCGCATCGGACGCCCCGTCGGCTTCGGGCGCGCTGGCCGGTTGCGCCTCGCCCTCGCTCGCCCTATCGCAGCCGCCGAGCGCACAGACCATCGCGGCGAGAATGAACGAGACACGCAACATAAAGGATACCCCTTCCGACGCCGCGCCCGCCACCGGGACAGGCGGCGGCAACACAATGTGGGGCGGCAGGTTCGCCGAAGGCCCTAGCGCCATCATGCGCGAAATCAACGCCTCGATCCCCTTCGACAAGGCGCTGTGGCGGCAGGACATCGCCGCGTCCGAAGCGCACGTCGCCATGCTCGCCGCGCAGGGCATCGTCTCGGCCGAGGACGCGCGCGCGATCAGCGACGGGCTCGCTTCGATCGCCGCGGAGTACGAACGCGATGGCGTGCCCGAGGACTGGGACCTCGAGGACATCCACATGACCACCGAGGCGCGGCTCGCCGAACTGATCGGGCCTGCCGCCGGGCGGCTCCACACCGCGCGCAGCCGCAACGACCAGGTCGCGACCGATTTCCGCCTCTGGGTGCGCGAGGCGATCGACCAGATGGACGAAGGGCTTACCGCGCTCCAGCGCGCGCTGGTGACGCGCGCGGGCGAGCACGCCGCGAGCATCATGCCCGGTTTCACCCACCTCCAGACCGCACAGCCGGTGACGCTCGGCCATCACCTCATGGCCTATTACGAGATGTTCCGCCGCGACCGCTCGCGCCTTTCGGACGCGCGCGCGCGCCTCAACGAATGCCCGCTGGGATCGGCGGCGCTGGCAGGCACGGGCTTTCCCATCGACCGCGAGATCACCAGCGAGGCGCTGGGTTTCGACCGGCCGACCGCCAATTCGCTCGATGCCGTGTCCGACCGCGATTTCGCGATGGATTACCTCTTCGCCGCGAGCCAGTGCGCGCTCCATCTATCACGGCTTGCCGAGGAACTCGTCCTGTGGGCGAGCCAGCCCTTCGGCTTCGTCCGCCTGCCCGACAGCCTCTCGACCGGCTCCTCGATCATGCCGCAGAAGAAGAACCCCGATGCCGCCGAACTCGTGCGCGGCCATGCGGGCCGGGTGATCGGCTGCGCGACCGCGCTGATGGTGACGATGAAGGGCCTGCCGCTCGCCTATTCGAAGGATATGCAGGACGACAAGCCGCCGGTGTTCGAAGCCGCCTCGCTGACGGCGCTGTCGATCGCGGCGACGACCGGCATGGTCGCCGATGCCACCTTCGACACCGCGCGGATGCGGCAGGCGGCGGAGCAGGGCTATGCCACCGCGACCGACCTTGCCGACTGGCTGGTGCGCGAGGCGGGTATACCCTTCCGCGAAGCACATCACATCACCGGCGCGGCGGTCAAGCTGGCCGATGGCCGCGGCGTGGCGCTCGACGCCGTGCCGCTCGAGGACTTGCGCGCGATCGACGAACGCATCGACGAACGCGTGTTCGAGGCGCTGTCGGTCGATGCATCGGTCGCGGCGCGCGCATCCTATGGCGGAACCGCACCGGTCGAGGTGCGCCGCCAGGTCGAACGCGCGCGCGCCGCGCTCGGCATGGCGCAAGGCGAGGTGGGCGGGTGAACCGCGCCGCGCCGACAATCGCGCTCATCGCGCTTGCCGGCGTGCTCGCCGCTTGCGGGACGACCGCGCCGCTCGAGCCGCCGCCCGGCGAAACCCTGCCGCCCGCACCCTATGGCGCGCCCGCGCGGCCCGATGCCGAAGAACTGCTCGAACTCGATGCCCTCGCCGCCCCCGAACGCTCGGTCGAGCTGCGCCGCCGCTCGGAAGAGCGCGAGGACGACCCCTTCGATTTGCCCCCCGAATAGAAGCCCGGACCGACCATGGATCATTTCGCTTACAAGGCCGGCGTCCTGCACGCCGAGGACATTCCCCTGCCACGCATCGCCGAGGAAGTGGGAACCCCCGTCTACGTCTATTCGCGCGCGACGCTGGAGCGCCACGCGCGTGTCTTCCGCGAGGCGCTGGACGGCGTGCCGGACAAGCTGATCGCCTTCGCGGTCAAGGCCAATCCCAACCTCGCCGTGCTCAAGGTGCTGAAGGGACAGGGGTACGGCGCGGACGTGGTTTCGGTGGGCGAGATGCGGCGCGCGCTGGCGGCAGGGATTGCGCCGGAAAAGATCGTGTTCTCCGGCGTGGGCAAGACCGCAGCCGAGCTCGCCGCCGGGCTGGAAGCCGGGATCGGCCAGTTCAACATCGAAAGTGCCGAGGAAGGCGAGGAGCTCGCCGCGATCGCTGCCGGGATGGGGCGGACCGCGCGCTGCGCGCTGCGGGTGAACCCCGATGTCGATGCGGGCACGCACGACAAGATTTCGACCGGCAAGGCCGACAACAAGTTCGGCGTACCGATCGACGAGGCGGGGCAGATCTTCGGCCAGCTCGCCGGGCAGCCGGGCGTCGAGATGCGTGGGATCGCGGTGCATATCGGGAGCCAGCTCGCCGACCTCGCCCCGCTCGAGCGGGCCTTCGGCAAGCTCGGCGAACTCGTCGGCGCGCTGCGCGGGGCGGGGCACACCATCACCCATGTCGATCTCGGCGGCGGATTGGGCGTGCCCTATCGCCGGGGCGAGGAATTGCCGAGCCCGGCGGAATACGGCGAAATGGTCGCGCGGGTGACGAAGGACTGGGGCGTGACCCTGATCTTCGAGCCCGGACGGGTGATCGCGGGCAATGCCGGCGTGCTGCTGACCCGCGTGGTGCGGGTGAAGCGCGGGCTCAACCATCCCTTCGTCATCGTCGACGCGGCGATGAACGACCTTGCGCGCCCGGCGCTCTACGGCGCCTATCATGATTTCGTCGCAGTCGAACCTTCGGGCGAGCACACGACCGCGAATATCGTCGGGCCGATCTGCGAGACGGGCGACACCTTCGCCATGGGCCGCGAATGCGACAAGCTGGCGGCGGGCGAGCTTGCCGTGTTCCGCACCGCGGGAGCCTATGGCGCGACCATGGCCTCGTCCTACAATTCGCGTGGCTTCGTCGCCGAAGTGCTGGTCGACGGCGACCGCTACGCCGTGGTCGCCGACCGGATCGAGGCCGGCGCGATCATGGATGCCGAGCGCGTCCCCGAATGGCTCTGAACCACGCCCGCCGAGATGGCTGAACTCGCCAGCCTCCCCCTGTTCCACCGGATCGCCGGGCAGCAGGTGCTGGTGCTGGGCGAGGGACCGGCTGCCGAACCCAAGCGCCGCCTCGTCGAACGCGCGGGCGGAATCGTCGTCGACGACATCCAGCGCGCGATCGACGAAGGCGTTCGCATCGCCTTCATCGCCTTCGAGGACGCGAAGGCCTGCGAAACGGCGGCGATCAACCTGCGCTGTGCCGGGATGATCGTGAACGTCGTCGACCGGCCCGACCTGTGCGATTTCACCACCCCGAGCGTGCTCGACCGCAACCCGGTGCTGATCGCGGTCGGAACCGGGGGGGCGTCTGCGGGGCTCGCCAAGCACGTGCGCCTGCGCTTGGAGCGGCTGCTCCCCTTTACGCTCGGCAAGCTGGCCGACGCGCTTTACGCGGCGCGCGGAAAGCTGCGCGAGCGCTTTCCCGATGGAACGGAGCGCCGCCGCGCGATCGACGCGGCCCTGCGCGAGGGCGGCGCGCTCGACCCGCTCGACCCGTCATCGCATGAGCGCGTCGGCGACTGGCTGGAGCGAGGCGACCGCCCTGCGATGCCCGAGGCGGTCGAATTCGCCATATCCAGCGACGATCCGGAGGATCTCACCGTGAAGCAGGCGCGAATGCTCGGCGAGGCGGATGTCGTGTGCGCCGAGCCCGGCGTTGCGCCGGCCATTCTCGCCCGCGCCCGCGCCGATGCGGAGCGCCTCGCCTGCGACGGGATGTCCTGCCGAAGTGCGGGCCTGACCCGCTGCCAAAGACTATGCGCACAGGGCGAGAACCCCGGCCTGACCGTGATCCTGCGCCGCGAGCGCGCGGCGGACTAGGCCGCCTGCGCGAGCGGCACCTCGACCTCGGCGAAATAGCGGGACATCGCCTCGAGCGAACTATCCGACAATGCGATGAAGGCGCGGCGACGGTCGGTCTCGTCCGCGATGCGGCGGAATATCCCGGTATCGACCATCTGCTTCAGCCAGCGCAGCGCGGTCGTCGCGGGAACCCCGGCCGCGATGCACAGCGAGGTGACGGACACCTGCTGCCCTTCGCCATGCGCGGCGGTGAGGTCGAGCAGCATATCCCATGCCGGATCGGCGAACAGGGCGCTGTCGAAAAAGCGGCCGCGCGCCTGTCGGCTGGCGATGATCTTGCGCACCATGCGCGGGTCGGGCAGCGGCGGCTTCTTCGAATCGTAAAGCAGCGCCGGGCTGGAGGGCTGGCGCGCGGCCCTGTCCGGAAGAGATTGCGAAGGCCGCACGGCCTGTTCGTGCGGAGCGGCGAGCGGGGCGCTGCCCGAAAGACCTTCGAGTTTGTTCGCGATCGCTTCGACCTGCTGCGACAGGCGCAGCAGGCTCAGGCGGTCTTCTTCCGTCATTTCGCGCACCCGCGGGTCGGCGATTTCCGCCATCACACGCCCGACCGCGACAATCCGGTCCGCCCGGCTGGGCGAAACGAGAATCTGCGGTTCGCTCTGGTCAAGCGCGGCGAAGACATCGTCGAGCGCTTCCATCGAGGTCGAGACGACCAGCCGCGCCCCGGACTGCGCCACCCGCATATCGAGCCGGGCGAGCGCGGCGAGATGCGGCGCTTCGAGCACGGGGCACTCGACCAGCACGACATCGCCCATCAGCGTGATCGGCCCGTCGATCAGCGCGTCCAGCGTGCCTCCGTCGACCGAGCGGAAGCCCGCCCCGGCAAGATCGCCGAGCATTTCGTCGCGCCGGGATGCAACGTCGGCGAAGACGGCGATGCGGGAGGGAAGTCCGGCGGCATCTTCCGCCAGGTCGTAGGTGAAATCACTCGCGCTCATCGAATCGCCCCTTTCGCTTTAGTGAACGAAGGTAGAACAAAGGGCGATCATGTCAAGTCCAGCAACCGTCCGACCCCCTGGACGCGGGGGCGCTCAGGGGCGGATTTCGATGGTTGTCCCGTCGGGGACAAGCCGCCACAATTCCTCGATTTCGGCGTTGGAAACCGCGATGCAGCCGTCGGTCCAGTCGCCCGGAAGCGGCGGGCCGGGATAGCCGTTCGGCTGACCGTGAATGAAGATGTCGCCCCCCGGCGAACGCCCGAAGCGCGCGGCATAGGCGCGGTCGCGCGCGTTGGGATAGGAGATGCGCAAGGAAAGGTGATAGCGGCTGTTCGGATTGCGCCAATCGATCGTGTAGATCCCTTCGGGCGTGCGTTCGTCGCCTTCGAAACGTTTGTGCCCGGTGGGCGCGTCACCGAAGGCGAGCCCGCGATAGGCGCGGATCGGCTCGCCCTTGCTGTAGGCGACCATCAGCCGCTCCGACTTGTCGACAAGCAGGTAGTCGGCAACCAGTCTGCGGCCCGAAGGCAATTCGCGCGAGGCCGGGGGCCTCGTCTTCGAAATGCCTTCGCCCGGAGCGCGCACCACCTCTTCGGGCGGGCCCGCGCAGGCTGCGAGGACGAGGCAAAGGAAGGCGGCGAGGAGGCGGGCCATCGGGTGCATAGCATACAGCCGCGCACCTTACCCGGCAATTGCACCGCTTCTCCGGCGCGCCCCCGCCTCAGTCCTCGAACGGGTCGCGCATCAGGATCGTGTCGTCGCGCTCCGGCGAGGTCGAAACCAGCGCGACGGGGCATTCGATCAGTTCCTGGATCCGCTGGATGTACTTGACCGCATTGGCGGGAAGGTCGGCAAAGCTGCGCGCGCCCGCGGTCGATTCCTTCCAGCCGTCCATTTCCTCGTAGATCGGCTCGACCGCCGCCTGGTCGCCGGCATGGCTGGGAAGGTAGTCGTAGACATTGCCGCGCAGGCGGTAGCCGGTGCAGATCTTCACCTTGTCGAGCCCGTCGAGCACGTCGATCTTCGTGAGAGCGATGCCGGTCACGCCGGAAATCGCGCAGGTCTGGCGCACCAGCACCGCGTCGAACCAGCCGACGCGCCGCTGGCGGCCGGTCACGGTGCCGAATTCGTGGCCCCGCTCGCCCAGCCGCTTGCCCGTGT
The DNA here is from genome assembly GCF_011765465.1 of Erythrobacter sp. NCBI lineage: Bacteria > Pseudomonadati > Pseudomonadota > Alphaproteobacteria > Sphingomonadales > Erythrobacteraceae > Erythrobacter > Erythrobacter sp. The sequence goes on from NZ_CP050265.1 coordinate 1,857,160, forward strand.
CGTCGTCGAGCTCGGTCGGGAAAGGGCCGGAGCCGACGCGGGTGGTGTAAGCCTTGACGATGCCGAGTACGAATCCGGTCGCGTTCGGCCCCAGCCCGCTGCCGCTCGCCGCGGTGCCACTCACCGTATTGGAGCTGGTGACAAAGGGATAGGTGCCGTGGTCCACATCGAGCAGCACGCCCTGCGCGCCCTCGAACAGGACCTTGGCCCCGGCCTTGCGGATCTTCTTCAGCCGCTTCCACACCGGCTGGGCGAAGCGCAGGACGAAGGGGGCGACATCGCGCAGTTCGGAAAGCAGTGCGGCGCGGTCCACCGGAGGCTGGTCGAACCCGGCCCGCAGAGCGTCATGGTGCGCGCACAGGCGGTCTAGCTGCGGCTCCAGCGTGTCGAGATGGGCGAGGTCGCACACCCGGATCGCGCGCCGTCCCACCTTGTCCTCGTAAGCCGGGCCGATCCCGCGCCCGGTGGTCCCGATCTTGCCCTTGCCCGCCGCACCTTCGCGCAGCGCGTCGAGATCGCGGTGGAGCGGCAGGATCAGCGGGCAGTTGTCGGCAATGGCGAGGTTGTCGTCATTGATCGCAACGCCCTGCTTTTCAAGCTTTTCGACCTCGTCCCGCAGCGCCCAGGGGTCGAGCACCACGCCATTGCCGATGAGACTCATCGTACCCGAGACGATGCCGGACGGCAGCAGCGAAAGCTTGTAGGTCGTCCCGTCGATGACGAGCGTGTGGCCGGCATTGTGCCCGCCCTGAAAGCGCACCACGGCATCGGCGCGGCTCGCCAGCCAGTCGACGATCTTGCCCTTGCCCTCATCGCCCCACTGGGCGCCGATCACGGTGACGTTGGCCATGTATGTCCCTTGTGAAAATCCTCGGACGCGGCGGCGGGGCCGCGCGCAAACCGGGCGGGGTTAGGCGCTTGGGGAGCCGAGAGCAAGCGGCACGCGGCGAGCGGTCTTGCGCGCGTCACCCGGCTGCGCGAAGGGTCGCAGCGCGCCGCGCGTTTCCCTTCGCGAAACCATCCACGCAAAGGCTTGCCCCATGAACCGACCCGTTCGCATTCTTGCCCACCTGCTCGCGGGCACACTCGCCGCGACGCCGATCCTCGCGCAGCAGCAGCGCGGGGCGGGCATATCGGAGGATTGCCGTGAGGAACTCATCCAGCTGTGCTGGGAAGCGGGCGAAAGCGACCGCGCCGCCTTCCGCGCCTGCGTGCGCGAGAAGCGGGCCGAAATCTCCGAAAGCTGCACCGCCGAATTGCGCGAGCGGATGCGGTCGCGCGGACGCGCCGGGCCGCTCGAAACCCGGCCCGAGGGCCTGCGCCCGGCGGCGCGACCGGCGCGCAGCGTGCTCTACGGCGAGCATCCGCGCCAGCAGGTCGACGTCTACGAGCCCGAAGCCGCGGTCGACCCGCTGCCGCTGGTCCTGTTCGTCCACGGCGGCGGATGGCGGATCGGGAGCCACAAGCTGGTGCAGGTCAAGCCTGCGCATCTGAACGCGCAGGGCTATTACTTCGCCTCGACCGGATACCGGCTGGTCCCGAACGTCACCGTCGAACAGCAGGCCGAGGACATCGGCGCGGCGCTGAAGGCGCTGCGCGGACAGGCGGGCGCGATCGGGTTCGATGCGGACCGGATCGTGCTGATGGGCCACAGCGCGGGCGCGCACCTCGCCGCGCTGGTGGCGACCGATCCCAAGTATGCGGGCGAGGCGTTCGAGGCGATCCGGGGCGTCGTCCTCCTCGACGGGGCGGGCTACGACGTGAAGGCGCAGATGGCGGGGGCCGCGCCCGAGCTCTGGCAGGTCTATTACAACGCCTTCACCGCGGACGAGGCGGTGCAGGAGGCGCTGTCACCCGTCACCCATGTCGGCGGCAGGGACGCGCCGAACTGGCTCGCGCTCTACGTCGCGGACCGCGAGGCTTCCTCGGCCCAGTCCGAGGCGCTCACCCAGCGCCTGCGTGCGTCGGGCGTGGAGGCCGAGGCTGTGGCGGTCGAAGGGACCGACCACGGGCGGATGAACCGCGAGCTGGGGATGGAAGCGGGCGAAGCGCAGACGCGTGCGGTGGATGCGTTTCTGGCGCGGGTTTTTGGGTAGTCTTCATTCAGCCGGATCAGGCCAGCGGTTAACGAGCTCCTTCTCCAGCCATAGGCAAGAGCACTCCTGCGGCGTTTTACTCGGCCATTATCTTCCAATCACTTGGCCAAGATAATTTGGGACGGCTGGCTCGCCTGCATCACGCTCGGGGTCAATTGTTACCTTCCCATTCACTTTGCCGATTCAGCTTTCCTTCTCGAAGCCCTGAAAAAAGAGTTTTGAAATCAAGGAGGAAATCATGAAGAAGATTGCAATTCTCACTTCGTTGATCGGCTGTCTGACGGCTATCCCCGCCGGAGCGCAGGAAACCTATCAATGGCCTGCAACCGAAACGAGCACCGAACTTCAGAAATTCTATTTCTCTCGCGGCACGCCTGTCGAACTCCAGACGACTCACTTGATTTCGACGAAAGACTTCGAGCCGGGCGATCGGGTCTATCTCGAAGTCGCCGAACCTCTCATGTTTCGCGGACAGACTATTGTGCCCGCCGGAACGAGGGTGCGAGGCGAAGTCGCGACGGTCCAGCGCAACGGCCACTTCGGCCGCAAGGGCAAGATCGAAATCAGGCTGGTCTCAATGGTGACGCCGCACGGACCGGTCCGTGTGTCCGGCTCGGAGTATGATGAGGGCGAGAGCGGTGCGGTCGCCTCATTCGGAACCATGCTCCTGGTCTCGGGCCTCGGTTTCATCATCAAGGGGACGAGCGGCTACATCCAGCCGGGAACGCCCGTCACCGCGCGCCTCGATGAGGACCTCCAGTTCACCTACAATCCTTCGGCTCGCTCACTGGCCCGCAAAGGAGCGGAAGTTTTCCCTGACGGAACGAGGACCGCTGCCCCGGGATTCTCCCTGAGGGACTGACGCAAGGCCCTTGACCGTTCGGATAATGAGGGGCGCAAAGCCCAACCAGCAACCCCCTCCTTTCCGAGGAGGGGGTTGAAGGATCTTTCACGCCAATTGAGATGACCTTTCTCAAACCACCGCGGTAACGTCGATCTCCACCATCAGTTCGGGCAGCGCCAGCCCCTTCACCTCGACCGTCGTATCGGCCGGGTAAGGCGGCTTGAAATAGCGTTGCCGCGCTTCCACGATCTTCGGGAAATGCGCCATGTCGGTCATGTAGATCACGACCTTGATCACCTTGGAAAGATCGCTTCCCGCCGCGGCCAGCACGCGCTCGATATTGGCGAAGGTCTGGGCAAGCTGGGCGTCGAAATCGCCCTCGCCCACGATGCTGCCGTCCTCGGCGATGCTCGCCTGCCCGGAGCACAGCACGAGGTCGCCGACGCGCCATGCGGGCGCGATGAAATAAGGGGCGAGCGGGTCGTTCTCGACTTCGATAGGGGCGGCTTTCGGTCATTGGATAGCTTCCAGTTCCTTCGGCGTATCGCCTTCGAGAACGTGGGTGCAACCCAGCCCCGCTGCATCCTCGCCCTCGCCCAGCTGCGCGAGCGTGCGCCAGCCCTCGGCGCGCAGCTTCGCCGCCGCGCCCGCGTCGTGGCCAAGCGGGAGGTAGACGAGCCGCCCACCGTCCGCCTCGGGCGCGACCTCGGCGAGGTGGTCGACATAGAGCGAAAAGCCTGTCGCCGCCTCCTCGCTCCCGCCGATGCGGTAAGTCCCCCCGCGCCCCGCCGCGCCGCGCAGGGCCTCGGCATAGAGCGTGAAGCCGAACCAGCTCTGGTATTCGAAGCCATATCGCTCGGTCGGGTCGAGCGTCAGGCGCACGTCGGGCCCGTGCGCCGCCTTGACCCGCGCGGCGATCGCTTCCAACCCGTCGAGCCGCGTCGCGAGCGCCCCGCCCGCATCATATTCGCGCAGGTCCGCGAGCGCGCTGTCGAACGGCCCGGCGGCATAGAGCAGCGGGAGATAGGCTTCGCCGCCTGCATCCTTCAAACCCCCTGCGTCCTTGGTATCGAGCTCGCGCCGCACCGCCTCTATATGCTCCGGGTCGCTGTCACCGTCGCGCGCGACGAGCGTGTCGACGAGGTCGGGCAGAGTGAAATCGACGCTGATGCCGGTCAGCCCGGCGGCCTTGAGCGCCTCGACCGCGACCATCACGATCTCGCTCGCCGCAGCGACCGTATCCGCGCCGATCAGCTCCGCGCCCAGTTGCAGCCTCTCGCGCGCCGGGTCGAGCTGGCTTGCGCGGATGAGCGCCGTGTCGCCGCAATAGGCGAGGCGAAGCGGGCGTGGGCAGCGCCTCATGCTGGTCGCCGCGATGCGTCCCACCTGCGGGGTGATGTCGGACCGCAGGGCGAGTGTCCGAAGGCTCGCCGGGTCGACGAAGCGGAACATGGCCTGCGTGCGAAGCCCGCGCATCCGGCTCGCCAGCGAGCGCTCGAATTCGAGCAGCGGCGGGCGCACCCGCTCGTAGCCATGCGCATGGAGCACGTCGAGGCAGGCGCGCATCGCATTGGTGATGCGCGCGGCGGACAAGGGCAGGCGGTCCTCGAGCCCCTCGGGCAGCAGGTCGGTCGGTCGGGTCATGATGGCGCAGGCGCTAAAAGGAAAACGGCCCCCCGGCAAGCATTCGCGCCGGGGGGCCGCCGGATGGTCTCGCGTTGGAGGCGTAGGATCAGAAGGTGAGAGCCTTCACCGTCTTCACGCCTTCGAGTGCTTCCGCCTCGGCCATGATGTCGGCGCCCGGATGCTCGTCGAGGCTCAAAAGCAGCACCGCTTCCCCGCCCGCGTCGCGGCGGCCGAGGTTGAAGGTGCCGATATTGATCCCGTGGCCGCCCAGCATGGTCCCGATCCGGCCGATGAAGCCCGGCTTGTCGTCGTTGACCACGTAGAGCATATCGCCTTCGAGTTCGGCCTCGATACCGATGCCGAAAATCTCGACAAGGCGCGGGGACTGCGTCCCGAACAGCGTGCCCGCGACCGAGCGCGGTCCCGAGGAGGTTTCGACCGTCACGCGGATCAGCGTGTTGAACGCGCCTTCGCGGTCGTGGCGGATTTCCGACACGTCGAGCCCGCGCTCCTTGGCGAGATAGGGCGCGTTGACCATGTTCACCGTGTCGGAATAGCGCCGCATGAAGCCCGCCAGCACCGCGCCGGTGATCGGCTTGCCGTTCAATTCCGCCGCCGCGCCCTCGCGCTCGATGCTGATCTTGGTGAGGCTTCCGTGCGCGAGCTGGCCGACGAGGCTGCCGAGCTTTTCCGCAAGCGCCATGTAGGGCCGCAGCTTGGGCGCCTCCTCGGCCGACAGGCTGGGCATATTGAGCGCGTTGGTGACACCGCCGTTGACGAGGTAGTCGCTCATCTGCTCGGCCACCTGCAGCGCGACGTTGACCTGAGCTTCAGTGGTCGAGGCGCCGAGATGCGGGGTGCAGATGAAATTGGGCGCGCTGAACAGCGGGTGGTCGGCAGCCGGCGGTTCGGTCTCGAAAACGTCGAGCGCAGCGCCCGCGACCTGCCCGCTTTCGAGGCAGTCTTTCAGCGCCACCTCGTCGATCAGCCCGCCGCGCGCGCAGTTGATGATGCGGATGCCCTTCTTCGCGTTTTCCAGCCGCTCGCGCGAGAGGATGTTGCGCGTCTCGTCCGTCAAAGGCGTGTGGAGCGTCACGAAATCGGCGCGCGCCAGCAGGGTGTCGAGGTCAACCTTTTCGATGCCGAGTTCGACCGCGCGATCCTCGGTCAGGAAAGGATCATAGGCGATCACCTTCATGCGCAGGCCCAGCGCACGGCTGGCCACGATCGAGCCGATATTGCCCGCACCGATCAGGCCCAGCGTCTTGCTGGTGACCTCGACCCCCATGAAGTCCTTCTTCGGCCATTCGCCCGCCTTGGTGCGGACATTGGCATCGGGGATCTGGCGGGCGAGCGCGAACATCATCGCGATGGCGTGTTCGGCGGTGGTGATCGAATTGCCGAAAGGCGTGTTCATCACGACCACGCCCTTGCCGCTGGCATAGGGTATGTCGACATTGTCGACACCGATCCCGGCTCGGCCGATCACCTTGAGGTTGGTCGCCGCGTCGAGGATGTCGGGCGTGACCTTGGTCGAGGAACGGATCGCGAGGCCGTGATAGTCGCCGATCACGGCCTTGAGTTCGTCCGGCGTCATGCCGGGCTTCACGTCGACCTCGCAGCCGCGCTCTTCGAAGATGCGCGCAGCGTTGGGGTCCATCTTGTCGGAAATGAGTACCTTGGGCTTGCTCATGGGAAATTCCTCGAATGCGTCATTCCCGCGCACGCGGGAACCCAGTGCGGCTTGGTGAAGCGTTCTGAAACCCTGGGTCCCCGCGTTTGCGGGGATGACGAGGGAAGGGAAAGGAGGCTCAGGCCGCGCCCTTGACGGTGGCGTACGCCCATTCGATCCACGGCAGGAGACGCTTGATATCCTCCTGTTCGACCGTGCCGCCGCACCAGATGCGCAAGGACGGGGGCGCGTCGCGATAGCCGTTGAAGTCGTAGCCGACGTGCCGCTCCTCGAGCAGTTTGACGATTTTCTTGGGTACCGCCGCCTTCTCGTCCTCGGGCAGGTTGTCGTACCATTCGCCCTGGAAGACCATGCACACGCCGGTGTTCGTGCGCAGCGCGGGATCATCGACCATGTTGCGCAGCCACGGGGTCGATTCGATCCAGTCGTGGAGGATCTTGGCGTTCGCATCGGCGCGCTCGATCATCGCCTTGCGCCCGCCGATCGACTTCGCCCATTCGAGCGCGGCGATGTAATCCTCGGTCGCCAGCAGCGAGGGCGTGTTGATCGTCGCGCCCTCGAAGATACCGCGGTTGAGCTTGTCGCCCTTCTTCAGGCGGAACAGCTTGGGCAGCGGCCATGCGGGATCGTAGCTTTCAATCCGCTCGACCGCCTTGGGGCTGAGGATGAGCATCCCGTGCTGGGCTTCGGAGCCCATCACCTTCTGCCAGGAATAGGTCGTCGCATCGAGCTTCGGCCAGTCCATTTCCTGCGCGAAGATGGCGCTGGTCGCATCGTTGATGGTGACGCCTTCGCGGCCCTTTTCGAGCCAGTCGGTGTTCGGAATCTTCGCGCCGGAGGTCGTGCCGTTCCAGGTGAAGACGACGTCGTTGCGCTGCGGGATCGTGGTGAGGTCGGGGATCTGCCCGTAGTCGGCGGAAAGGACCTGCAGGTTGGGAAGCTTCAATTGCTTGACCGCATCCTGGATCCAGACATTGCCGAAGCTTTCCCACGCCGCCACCGTCGCAGGGCGCGCGGGGTCGAGCATGGTCCACATCGCCGCCTCGAGCGCGCCGGTGTCGCTCGCGGGCATGATGCCGACGAGATAATCGTCGGGCACGCCGAGCAGCTCTTTCGACAGGTCGATCGCGTATTTGAGACGGCCCTTGCCCTCTGCCGAACGGTGCGAACGGCCGAGCGAGGCGGTCTTCAGCTTGTCGAGGGACCAGCCCGGGAATTTCACCGTGGGGCCGGAGGAAAATTGCGGACGTTCAGGTTTCACGGGCGGCTCGTGCAGGAGCCCGCGTGCGTATGCAGTCATGTATTCTCTCCTTCCAGAGAGCTCGCGCGGCGTTGGGACCGCGTGGCCCGCAGACGCAGTTAGAGGGATTGCGGGACAAGTCAATGACGCTGCGAGTTTATTTCTCACGGCGCTGTTTTCGGGAACTTTTCCGACCACATCTGCGTTACGCGCGCACCCGAGCCACGGCCCTGCCGTCTCCACCCTTGCACAAGATCCGGTCGCCGGGATGCCGAATCCGTCGGCCCTGCCGCCCGGCCTGCGCCCATGGCGATGCTCGCGGTGCGACACCGCACGTCAGCTCGCTCACCCCTTTCGGTCTCCTTGACCTGTCTGCTTGAGCGCGCGCCTCCGCTGGCCTAAACGGACCGGCTAATGGAAACCCGTGACCTCCGCATCGCCCTGTTCAGCGGCAATTACAATTACACCCGCGACGGGGCGAACCAGGCGCTCAACCGGCTGGTGGGCTCGCTGCTCGGCAAGGGTGCGGCCGTGCGGGTCTATTCGCCGGTCGTGGCCGAGCCCGATTTCGAGCCGACCGGCGACCTCGTCGGTGTGCCGAACATCCCGATGCCGGTGAAGGGGCGCGGCGAATACCGCCTGCCGACCGGGCTCGGCGGCAAGGTGAAGCGCGACCTCGAACGCTTCAAGCCCAACATCGTCCACCTTTCATCGCCCGATCCCGCAGGCCACGCCGCGCTCAGATGGGCGCAGGAGCACGACGTGCCGGTGCTCGCTTCGGTCCACACCCGGTTCGAGACCTATCCGCGCTATTACAACATGGCCTTCCTCGAGCCGCTGGTGGTGCGGTTGCTGCGGCGGTTCTACAATCGCTGCGACGCGCTCGTCGCGCCCTCGCAGAGCATGATCGACGAACTGCTGGCGATGAAGATGCACGACGACATCGGCCTTTGGAGCCGCGGGGTCGACCGCACGGTTTTCGCCTCTTCGCGGCGCAATCTCGAATGGCGCCGCTCGCTCGGCCTCGCCGACGAGGAGGTGGCGATCGTCTTTCTCGGGCGGCTGGTGATGGAAAAGGGGCTCGACATCTTCGCCGAGACGATCGTCCAGTTGAGGAAGCGCCAGGTCCCGCATCGGGTGCTGGTGATCGGCGACGGCCCGGCGCGCGGCTGGTTCGAGGAGGCGCTGCCCGGCGGCATCTTCGCAGGGTTCAAGACCGGCGCGGCCTTGGGCGAAGCGCTCGCCAGCGGCGACGTCTTCTTCAACCCGAGCATCACCGAGACCTTCGGCAACGTCACCCTCGAAGCCATGGCGAGCGGGCTTCCGGTGGTCGCGGCGGGGGCGACTGGCGCGTCCAGCCTCGTGGTCGACGGGAAGACTGGGCGGCTGGTCCCACCCGGCAATGCCGGCGCCTATGCCGAGGCGATCGCGCCCTATTGCACCGACCCGGCCCTGCGCGCGGCCCACGGTGCGGCCGGCGAAGCCAGGGCGCGCGAATACAGCTGGGAGGCGATCAACCAGGTCGTCGCCGACATCTACATCCGGCTTGTCGAGGAGCGGCGAAAGCTCCAGCAGCAGGAAGCCGAAGCGGCCTGACGCGCCTCGCTCGCCGGGCCGGTCAGCGCATCACCCCCGCCCGCGTCATCCAGCGCGAATAGGCCCACTGGCCGATGATGGTCGCGAAGATCAGCGCGTTGAAGCCCCAGAAGAACACGCCCGCGCTGACGCCTTCGAGCGGTGCGACCAACTGGTAAATGACGCCCAAGACGAAGCCGATCGCCGACAGCGCGAAGGCGAGCGCGGCGAAGCGGCTGCGCAGCAGGATCAGCACCGACCCCGCGACCGCGCCCCACACGCCGAAGCCATAGGCGATGTCGGCCCAGAGCGGGTAGTTGGCGAAATAGTCGCTCACCACTTCAGGCGTTGTCCCGAGCATCTCGGCCTGCCGGGCGAAGAATTCGGGGCTCGCCTGCTTGACCTGCAGGTAGTTCGCAGCCCCGCCCCCGCCGTTCCAGAGCAGGCCGAGCACGCCGACCACCCACAGGTGCCACGGCGCTTTGGCGCGTGCGCCATCTTTCGGAATCGTATCGGCCATTGCCAAGCCTCCCCTTCCCCGAGGCGCGACCCGTCATGCGAGGCTAGGCCGAAGGGGGCCACGCGGCAACCACGCTTGCGGACGAACCGCGCGAACGCCTCTGCGAACGGCCTCGGCAAAGCGCGGCGGCTAGAGCCGCTCGATGCGCTTGGCGACCTCGTCGATGATGTCGACGATCTCCTCCATCGCCGCCTTGTCGAGCCCGCCGGAGCGCGCCTTGTTGCGCAGGACACTGGCGAGGTTGCCGAGCGCGCGCATCAGGTCGGGCGAGCGGGCCTTCTGAGCACGGTCGCCCTGTTCGTCCAGCCGACCCATCAGCGCCTCGACCTCGTCCCTGCGCTCTTCCAGCTCGGCGCGGCCCTCCTCGGTCGCCTCGAAGGGCTTCTTCGCGCCTTCCGCCTCGGCCTCTGCGATCTTTCCCTCGTCGGCGAGCAGCTGGAGCGTCGGATAGACCGCGCCCGGGCTCGGCGCATAAGTGCCGCCGGTCATGTCCTCGATCGCCTTGATGAGTTCGTATCCGTGGCGCGGCTGCTCGGCGACGAGCGCGAGGAGAGCAAGGCGCAGTTCGCCAGACCCGAACATCCGCTGGCGCCGCCGACGCCTTCCGCCGCGCGAGCCGCCGAAAGCGTCGCCCATGTCGTCGGCAAAGTCCGCGCCCCAGTCGGCGTTCCAGCCACCTCTGCGCCCGCCCGAGGCGGCCATCGCCATCAGCGGGCCGTAGAACTGCCACGCCGAACCGCGCCGCCCGCGCCCGCCATGGCGGGTGTACCGAAATCCTGTCATTGCATCCTCCGTGTCTTAGATGGCTCAAAGATATATCTTGGATACAGCGATGCAAGCGCGCCGTGGCATTTTCCGACCGAAAGCCTATGTCGCCGGACGAATGGCAGACCTTTTCGGAGACGACGCACCCCCGCCCCCTTCGCGCAATGCCCTGCGCGAGGATGCCCCCTTGGCAGACCGCCTGCGCCCGCAGTCGCTCGCCGAGGTGATCGGGCAGGAGCACCTCACCGGGTCCGAAGGCGCGATCGGGCGGATGGTCGCTGCCGGGAGGCTTTCGAGCATGGTGTTGTGGGGCCCGCCCGGCACGGGCAAGACCAGCATCGCCCGCCTGCTCGCGGACGCGGTCGGGATGCGCTTCGTCTCGATCAGCGCGGTGTTCTCCGGGGTGGCGGACCTCAAGAAGGCTTTCGCCGAAGCGGACCGCATGGCCGAGGCGGGGCAGAAGACGCTGCTCTTCGTGGACGAGATCCACCGCTTCAACCGCGCCCAGCAGGACGGCTTCCTTCCTTACGTCGAGCGCGGCACAGTGACGCTGGTCGGCGCGACGACCGAGAACCCGAGCTTCGCCCTCAACGCCGCGCTGCTCAGCCGCGCGCAGGTCTTGATTCTCGAACGGCTCGATCACGAGGCGCTCGGCAAGCTGCTCGCCCGCGCCGAGGCGCTCGAAGGGCCCCTGCCGCTGACGGACGACGCGCGCGCCGCGCTTATCGCCAGCGCCGACGGCGACGGGCGCTTCCTCTTGGGACAGGCCGAAACGCTCTATAATGCGGGGCTAGCCGAGCCGCTCGGCCCGGCGGAGCTGGGTGCCTTCCTCCAGCGCCGGGTGGCGGTCTACGACAAGGACCGCGACGGGCATTACAACCTCATCAGCGCGCTTCACAAATCGCTGCGCGGCTCCGACCCGCAGGCGGCGCTCTACTACCTCGCGAGGATGCTGACCGCGGGCGAGGAACCGCTCTATGTCCTGCGCCGCCTCGTGCGCTTCGCCTCGGAGGATATCGGGCTTGCCGACCCGCAGGCGCTCACGCAATGCCTCGCGGCGAAGGACGCCTACCAGTTCCTCGGCAGCCCCGAAGGCGAGCTCGCGATCGTGCAGGCGTGCCTCTACTGCGCCACCGCGCCCAAGTCGAACGCCGCCTATGCCGCCCAGAAGGCCGCGTGGAAAAGCGCGAAGGAGACGGGCAGCCTGATGCCGCCCGCCAACATCCTCAACGCGCCGACCAAGCTGATGAAGGACATCGGCTACGGCGAGGGCTATTCCTACGACCACAACTCCGAGGAAGGCTTTTCGGGCGACGATTACTGGCCGGAAGGGATGGAGCCGGTGGAATTCTACGCCCCGGTGGAACGCGGCTTCGAACGCAAGGTCCGCGAACGCATCGCCTACTGGAACCGGCTGCGCGAAGAACGGCGCGGGGGATGAGGCGCTTCGACCATTTCCTCGCCATCGACTGGTCGGGCGCGGCGGGGGAGCGGCATCGCGGCATCGCGCTGGCGCTCGCCCACGCCGAAGGCGGTCCGCCGGTGCCGGTCGAGCCCCCGCATCCGCGCGGCTGGTCGCGCGGTGAGGTGCTCGCCCTGCTGCTGGACCTGCCGGATGGCACGCTGGTCGGCATGGACCTTGGCATCTCGCTTCCCCATGCGGATTGCGGAGCCTTCTTTCCCGGCTGGGAGGCTTCGCCAGCGTGTGCGCGCGAATTATGGGCATTGATCGACTCACTGGCGGCTGACGACGATCACCTCGCCGCCTCCTCCTTCGTCGACCATCACGAAATCGCGCCCTTTTTCCGCCGCCACGGTGGGCGCGAAGGCGCCCGCTTCCGCGCCGGCCCAATCGCGCAGGGGGCCGCGCCCGGGCGCGGGCGGCTGCGCGTGACCGAGCACGCCCAGGCGGCGATGGGATTGAAGCCGTATTCCAATTTCAACCTCGTCGGCGCGGCGCAGGTGGGGAAGTCCTCGCTCACCGGGATGCGCCTGCTCCACCGGCTGGCAGGTCGCCTGCCCGTCTGGCCGATCGACCCGCTGCCGCCGCGCGGATCGGTGGTGTGCGAAATCTACACCTCGCTCGCCGCGATCGAGGCGGGGCGCAGCGCAGCGCGCGCCAAGATGCGCAGCTTCGAGGAACTGAACGCGGCGCTCGGCGCACTCGGCTCGCCGCCGGTGCCCGGCGAAGGCCCGCTCGACGACCATTCCTGCGACGCCGCGCTCACCGCCGCCTGGCTGCGCGCCGTCCACCGCGAGGACGCACGCTGGAACCCGCGCGCCCTGACCCCCGCCATCGCCGCGACGGAAGGCTGGACTTTCGGAGCGTTTTGATCGGCCCTACCGCTTCGCTACTTGAGGGCAGGGAAGGTTTGGCATAGGGCACCTCACCTTCGCGAGAAGCCGGCTTAGCTCAGTTGGTAGAGCAGTTGATTTGTAATCATCAGGTCGCGGGTTCGATTCCTGCAGCCGGCACCATCGCCCGACCACGCCTCACGCAGCCGCACCCGGCGGCGCTACGAGGCCGAGATACTGCATCAGGCACGCCTGCCCCACCATCACCGCGAGCCAGTGCAGCGCCGCCGAAACGGTCTGACCCGTGCGCATCTCGTAGGCCATGAAGGTCACCCACAGCACGGGCACGACGAATCCGATCCAGATCACCACGGCGCTGCCCACCGCCATCACCCATTCGCCCGCCTGAGGCGGCGCGAGGATCAGTGCGCCTGCAAGGATCGAGGCGAGCCAGAACTCGGCCAGCGCCGCGCCCGCGAGCGTCTTCCAGCCGGGCAGCAATATGTCCGAGGCGCGCAGCCAGACGATCCCGATGACAAGGCCCAGCGCGGTCGCGGCGGCGATCGGGAGGAAGTTGAGAAGAATGTAGATCATGGTCGTGCCCCTTGCCCCATCAATGCGCGAGTCCCCATCGGGTGCCGAACCGCCGTGTGCTTGAGCGCGAGGCGAGGATAGGCCAGAGATGTTGCATTTCCAGCGACAGCGGAGCGCGACCAATGCTCGACGAGCCTCTCACCCTGCCCTGCGGCGCCGTGCTGCCCAACCGGATCGCCAAGGCGGCGATGACCGAAGGGCTGGCGACACCTGACGGCGTTCCGACTGGCGAGCTCGAGCGGCTCTATGGCCTGTGGTCGGATGGCGGCGCGGGCCTGCTGCTCACCGGCAATGTGATCGTCGATCACGACCACCTAGAGCGCCCCGGCAATGTCGTGATCGAGCGCGAACCCGATGCGGAGATGGCCGCAGCGCTCGCGCGCTGGGCGAAGGCGGGGACGCGCGGCGGAAACCATCTCTGGGCACAGATCAGCCACGGCGGGCGGCAGGTTCAGAAAAGCGTCAACCCGGCCCCGAAATCGGCTTCCGACGTCCAGCTTGCCCTGCCCGGCGGGCAATTCGCAAGGCCCGTCCCGCTCACGCGCGAGGAGATCGCCGACCTCGTCAATCGCTGGGCGGTGGCGGCCAAAGCGTGCCGCGAGGCAGGCTTCACCGGCGTGCAGGTCCACGCCGCGCACGGCTATCTCGTTTCGCAATTCCTCAGCCCACGCGCGAACCTTCGCACCGACGAATATGGCGGCAGCCTCGAGAACCGCGCGCGCTTCCTGCTCGAGATCGTGGCCGCGGTGCGCGCGGCGGTCGGGCCGGACTTTCCCGTTTCGGTCAAACTCAACAGCGCCGATTTCCAGAAGGGCGGTTTCGATTTCCATGACAGCCTGAAAGTCGTCGAATGGCTCGAGGAAGCCTCGGTCGACCTGATCGAGATCTCCGGCGGAACCTACGAACAGCCCAAGCTCATGGGCATGGAAGGCATGGAGGAAGAGGAAAAGCAGGATGTCGCCCCCTCGACCGCCGCGCGCGAGGCCTATTTCGTCGATTTCGCCAAGGCGATGCAGGACGAGGTGGCGGTCCCGCTGATGGTGACGGGCGGCTTTCGCAGCCGGGCGGCGATGGAGCAGGCGCTCGCAATCGGGGCGGCGGACGTGATCGGGCTGGGCCGCCCGATGTGCGTGATGACCGACGCGCCGCGGCGCCTGCTCGACGGGCTGGAACGCCTGCCGCGCTACGAGGACGATCTCGAAGTGATCCCTTCCTGGCTCGGTTTTCTCAAGCGGTTGCAGGTGATGAAGGCGGTGAACGGCTTTGCCGGGATGGCGTGGTTTTACCATCAGCTCTGGATGCTCGGCCGCGAGGGGCGGACCGAGGAGGGCATGGCCCCGTTCAAGGCGTTCCTCGCGCTCGAAAAACGCAACAAGGCGATCCTCGCCGCGCGCGCGGGCTGAAGCGGCGGACAAAGCGAGGGGGCCGGCCGCTCGCGCGGCCAGCCCCCTTTGTCGTTGCGCTTGCGGCGATCAGAAGGCGATGCGCGCGGTCGCGCGGGCCGAGTTCCCCCGGTAGCCCTCGTTGAAGTCGCCGAGATAGCCCACGTCGATTGCGAAGGTCTCCGACACGTCGATCGAGGCACCCGCGGCGAGTTCGAAGCGGTCGCATTCGCGCAGCGGAAGCGCCGTGAAAAACGTGCCGAGCTGCGAGGAGCTCAGGCGGAAACTGCGCTGCGAATCGGCGAGATCGCGGATGACATTGCCCGACACCAAGCCGCTGACGCCTTCCGACACCCGCGCGCCCAGTTGGAGCCCGCCGCGCAGCTCGAGGAATTCGGCATCGCCGCGCTCGACCGTGAAGCCGAAGCTGCCGGCCTCGGTCACGTCGTCGAACTCGATCCGCGCCGCATTGACCCCGATCGTCGGGGTGATCGACACGTTCTCGTCCGCGATCAGGTCGTAGCCCGCCGTCGAACGCGTCATCAGCCCGTCGAAGTCGTAGTTCGACGCGATCGTCCCGAGGAAATCGTCACGCCGGCTCTCGATCTCGCCGGTGGGGTAGGCGACTTCGGTGTTGATGAAGCCCCGCTCGAGGAAGCTGGCGGCGATGTAGCCGCCGAGCTTGATGCTCTCCGCCTCGTTCAGCTCGGTCGGGATGCGGTCTGCGCGCAGGTCCTGCGTCTCGATGTCGGCATAGCTCGCGACAAGCCCGAGCCGCACGCCTTCGGTCCGCAATGGCGAAGATCGCGCGCGCGTTCTCTCCGCCGGCGATGATCGAACCGGTGACCGAATTGGTTATGACCGAGCTGGCCCCGCGACGATGCCCCACGAATCCCCGTTCTGCGTGGTAATCAGACCTTTGTTGAGAACCGTCGCATCCGCACCAAGCCGAACGGCGTCCGCGCTGCCCAGCGCATTGCCGTCATTGATCGTCGCGATCGTCCCGTTGTTGACCAGCGTGACGCGCTCGGCGGTGTCCATGTCGATCGCTTCGCGGCCGGCTCCGGTGGCAAGGATCAGGCCGTTATTGGTGATGGTCGAGGCCGTACCGAGATCGAGCGCGTCGGCATCGACCACCATATCCCCGTCCATCGTGGCATCCACGTTCAGCAGCAGGTGCGCGAGGCGCGGACCCGATGCGCGCAAATCCCCTTCTGCACTGCGGTCTTCATGCCGCTTGCTGTGACAAGGCTATGAAAATGCGATCGGTTCCGCAAGGCTGGTTGCGGCTATAAATATTTGTTATACATAGGAATTAGAGACTACCCCCGGCCGCGGTAAGGGGCCACTCCCTGGTCGGGCAACCACAGGTCTTCGGGCGGCCTGCCGGTCTGCCAGAACACGTCGATCGGGATGCCGCCGCGCGGATACCAATAGCCCCCGATGCGCAGCCAGACGGGCTTCATTTCCTCCGCTAGCCGCTGTCCGATCCCGACCGTCACGTCCTCGTGAAAGCCGTTGTGGTTGCGGAACGAGCCGAGGAACAGCTTGAGGCTTTTCGATTCGACGATTGTCTCCCCCGGCGCGTAATCGATCACAAGATGGGCGAAATCGGGCTGGCTCGTGACCGGGCAGAGCGAGGTGAATTCGGGCGCGGCGAAGCGCACCAGGTAAAGCGTGCCTGGGCGCGGATTGGGGACGTAGTCCAGCCGCGCCTCTTGCGGAGAGGCGGGCAGCGGGGTGTCCTTGCCGAGGAAGGCGGGGCCGGATTGTGTGGTTTCCATGCCGCGCTGTTGCCGGGAAAGGACGGGCGGTGCAAGGCGGGAGGTGGCCTTGGGGCGCGCCGCGTAACGGGAAATCGGAACTTCGCCGAAAACGACGCATGGTGCGCCGGTTTCGGTTTGAGGACGGGTTACGACCGGCCAATGCGCCCCGCTGACGACCTGCTGCGCCCGCTTGTGACCTGCGCGTCTCGCCTCGTGGCGACACTCGCTCTCGCGCTCGGTGCAGCGAACGGCCTCCCGGGCGGGGCCGCTGCCCAGCAGCGCCCGGAAAGCTTCCTGCTGCAGCCCCGACCAACCCCCGGCCCGCGCCCTCACCATCCGAAAGACCGCCGGTCCGGGTTACCGCCCGGCCTGCGGTCCCGCCCGCGACCGGCGGTGAGGGCAATTCCACCGGTGCAGCGCCGGCCCCGGCCAACGACCTCGCCCTACCGCAAGTCGCAGGCCCGGATGGGCCGGCCATCCCTCCTTTGGACGACAGCACCGCCCCCCTCCCGGCTCCCCCGAACCCGGCGGCGACGACGGATGCCGGGGCGAACCTGGAATTGCGGGTCCACCGGCCAGGGTTCCTCGACTTGATGCGCGCCTAGGAGAGCTGGATCCTCGCCGGGCTCGGCCTGCTGGTCGCGCTGTTGCCGCCCCTCTGGATCGCGGAGCGCCGTCGCCGCCGCACGGCCCCGCCGCGCCTCTCCCCGCCGGAGCCCCGGAGCCTAGCGGGCGCGGGGCGTGCGGCGCAGCCGCGCCCCGCGCCCGCTCCCACCTCCTTCCACGGCATCGCTTCGCAGCCGGCGCGGATCAACGCACGGCTCGACGTGGTCGGCTTGATCCCCGGCCTCGCCGCGCAGCTCGTGCGTATCCCGCAAGCGCCCGCCGCGCCTGCCGGATCGCGCCCGGCCTCGCCGCCCCCCTTGGCGCGGAGCCGCTGGCGCGCTACCCGCCGGGGGATGGAAAGTTTCCCGAGCCTCGTTTCGAGCGACTGGCTGGCCGAACGGCTGGACGGTCCCGGCATCGCCGTGCTCGACGCCTCGCGCCACCTGCCCGCCACCGGCCGCGACCCGCAGGCCGAATACGAGTCGGCGCATATCCCCGGCGCGCGCTTTCTCGACCTTGCGAGCCTGACCGACCCTGCCTCGCCCGTCCCCGCCGCGCTGCCCACCGGCGAACAGGTCGCAGCGCGGCTCGCAGCGCTCGGTATCGGGCCGGAGACGGCCATCGTCCTCTACGACGACAGCGCGGTGAAGACCTCGGCCCGCGCGTGGTTCGCCCTGACGGAAGCGGGCCGCGAACGGGTCGCGATCCTCGACGGCGGGTTTGCGAAATGGCGCGCCGAAGGCCGCCCGCTCGAAAGCGGCCCACCGGTCGTCGAGCGCGCCGAGCCCCAGCCCCTGCACACCGCGCGGCGGGTGCGGAGCAAGGCCGATATGCTCGCCAACCTCGATAGCGGGGCCGAACAGGTGCTCGACGCGCGCGGGGCGGACCGCGTCTTCGGCACGGGGCAAGATCCGGTCCACGGAGGGGCGAACGGTCGCATTCCGGGCTCGAGGAACCTGCCCTTCGGCGAAGTCTTCAACGAGGACGGCACGTTCAAACCGCCCGAGGAGCTGCGCCGCGCGTTCGAGGCGGCGGGCATCGACCTTGCCCGCCCTCTCGTCACCACCTGCGGCAGCGGCGTCACGGCAAGCGTGCTGCTCTTCGCGCTCCACCTGATCGGCAAGCAGGACGCCGCGCTCTACGACGGCAGCTGGATGGAATGGGGCGCCGACCCCGCCACCCCCAAGGCGCAGGGGCCCGAGGCATGAGCGGCGGGAAGGAGCCCGAAAACCTGCGCGAGGCGACACGCCTCGCCCGCGCCGGACGGCGGAGCGAATGGACCGGCAAGGTCGTCAACACCCCGGTCTGGCGCGGCTCGACGCATCTTTACGAAAGCGATGCCGAGCGCAAGCGCGCCGGCGGCAGGGACCATGACGGCCAGTTCTTCTACGGCAGGCGGGGCGCGCCGACCCAGTGGTCGCTGGCCGAGGCGTTGACCGAGATCGAGCCGCGCGCGGAAGGAACCGTGCTCTACCCGAGCGGCGTCGCCGCGATCGCGGGATGCCTGCTCGCGGTGCTGTCCCCCGGCGACCGCCTGCTGATGAGCGACAATGCCTATGATCCCTCGCGGAGCATGGCGACCGGGCTGCTCGCACGGCTGGGGGTGGAAACGCGCTTCTTCGACCCGCTCGACCTTGCCGCCTATGCCGCCCTTGTCGCCGAGTTCCGCCCGCAGGCGGTCTGGCTCGAAAGCCCCGGCAGCCTGACGATGGAGGTGTGCGACGTGCCCGAACTCGCCCGCATCGCGCGCGAGGCGGATGCGGTCAGCATCATCGACAACACCTGGGCGAGCCCGCTCGGCTTTCCCGCGCTGGAGCGCGGCTGCGACATCGCCATGATGAGCCTGTCGAAGCACGTCGGCGGCCATTCCGACCTCATGATGGGCTCGGCGAGCGCGCGCGAACCGCTTTACCGCAAGCTGCGCCGCACCGCGCAGGAGCTCGGCCAGGTCGTCTCGCCCGACGACGCCGCCCTCGCCGCGCGGGGCCTGAGGACGATGCAGGTCCGGCTCGAAGCCTCGACCAGAAGCGCCGCGCGGATCGCCGCTTGGCTCGCGGAGCAGCCGCAAGTGGCGCGCGTGATGTGCCCGTTGCTCGAAAGCGATCCGGGCCACGCGCTCTACAAGCGCGATTTCGCCGGCGGCTGCGGATTGTTCAGCTTCGTCCTCGACAGCGACGACATGAAGGCATCGGGCCGGGTGGTCGATGCGCTCGCCCTGTTCGGCATCGGCTATTCGTGGGGCGGCTATGAAAGCCTCGCCCTGCCGATCGCACCGCACACCCACCGCACGGTCATGGCATCGCCCACGCGGCCCGGCGGGGCCGGGGGTGGCACGCGGCCCGCCATTCGCCTATCGATCGGGCTCGAGGACAGCGAGGACCTCATTGCCGATCTTGCGCGGGGCCTCGCCCGCATGGACGCCGAATGACCGCGACGACACCGCCGACACCAGCCGCGACCGGAACCGAGGCCGCCCCGCCGCCCGAACCGGCGCTGCCGGGCCAGGTCTGGAGCCTCGCCGAGACCGCACCGCAGGACAAGATCATCGGCGTCGCGAGCGGTGCGAAGGAAGGCATTGCCAGCCAGAGCGAGACGGTCGGCGCGGTGGTCGAGGGGCTCGACAGCTGGGCCTTCGTCATCGGCACGGTGCGGATTTCGGCGTTCGACATCCTGTTCGTGCTGGCGACGATCCTGATCGTGCTCGGCGCGGCGTGGCTCGGCACGCGGCTGGTGCGCAAGGCGTTCCGGCGGATGAACCGGCTCGACGGGGCGCAGCAGCTGCTCGCGGAGAAGATCGCGACCATCGTGATATGGACCGCGGCCTTCTTCATCGGGGTCGACCTGCTCGGCATCGATCTGACCGCGCTCGCCTTTTTCGGCGGCGCCTTCGGCCTTGCCATAGGTTTCGGCTTGCAGAAGACCTTCGGGAACCTGATTTCGGGCATCATCCTGCTGCTCGACAAGTCGATCAAGCCGGGCGACGTCATCTCGGTGCACGATTCCTCGGGCGCCGAAAGCTTCGGCCAGATCCGCAAGATCGGCATCCGCGCGATCTCGGTCATCACCCGCGACAGGACCGAATACCTGATCCCGAACGAGACGCTGATGATCAACCAGGTCGTCAACTGGTCCTATTCCTCGCGCGATGTGCGGGTGAAGGCGCCGGTGGGCGTGTCCTACAATTCCGACATCGAGCTGGTGACGAAGCTGCTCTACCAGGCCGCCGAGGACACCGACCGCGTGCTCAAGACGCCGAAACCGCGCGTCAACATCATGGAATTCGGCGATTCCTCGGTCAATTTCGAGCTGCGTTTCTGGATCCAGGACCCGGAGGAGGGGATGGCGAACATCCGCTCCGACATCTACCGGCGCATCTGGCACCTGTTCAAGGAACACGGGGTCGAAATCCCCTTCCCGCAGCGCGACCTCAACGTGCGCCAGTCCGAGCAGTTCGACCGGTTGATCGCGGCGCTCGAGGGGGACCCGAAGACAACGGACTGAGCCGGGCGCACAAGTTTCGCTTGCGCGGGGCAAAATCATTCTCGCTGGCGGGTGCGCGCGGTTTCGCGCATCTCGCGGGCCATGCAAAGCACCTCCTCCACGCAGGCGCTCGTCCCGGGCACGGTCTTTCTCGTCGGCGCGGGGCCGGGCGATCCGGACCTTCTCACCCTGCGCGCCGCGCGGCTGGTCGAGCGCGCCGCCACCATCGTCCATGACGGGCTCGTCAGCGACGACATCCTCGCCATGGCCCGCCCCGATGCACGGCTGATCTCGGTCGCCAAGCGGCGCGCGCGTCACACCCTGCCGCAGGAGGAGATCAACGCCCTGCTGGTGCGCGAGGCGCTCGCCGGGCGCGACGTGGTGCGCCTCAAAGGCGGCGATCCCTTCATCTTCGGGCGTGGCGGCGAGGAGGCCGAGGCGGCACGCGCGGCAGGCGTTCCGGTCGAGATCGTGCCGGGCATCTCGGCCGCGAACGGCGCGGCGGCGGCGTCCGGCATCCCGCTCACCCACCGCGACGCGGCGAGCGTCGTCAGCTTCGTCGCGGGCCAGTGCAAGGGGCTATCGGACCAGGACTGGTCGGGCCTTGCCGGCAAGGGCCGCACGCTCGTCATCTACATGGGCGTGAGGACCGCAGGCAAAATCGCCGAAAAGCTGATGGCGGACGGGCTTTCCCCCGCCATGCCGCTGGCGGTGATCGAGAACGGCGCGCGGCCCGAAATGCGGGTCGTGAGGGGACCGCTCGCAGGGCTCGCGGACCTCGTCGCGGACCACGGGATAAAGAGCCCCGCGCTGATCGTCATCGGCGAGGTCACGCAGCGCGACGACGTGGCGCTCGCGCGGATCGCGATGGAGGCGCACCAGTGAAAATCCTGACCGGAAACGATCTGAACACGGGCGCAGTCGTGTGGTGGACCGGCGAGTTCTGGTCGCTCCACGTCGACGAGGCGGTCGATGTCGGCGACCGCGCCGAGGAAATCATGGCGGCCGAAGAAGCCGCGCGCCGGGTCAACGTGCCCTATGCGATCGAAGCGACCCGCGAAGCCGACGGCCATGTCCGCCCCGCCCATATCAAGGACCGCGTGCGCGCGCTCGGCCCGACGGTCCGCCCGGACCTGACGCTGAAGCCGCAGGACCCCGAAGCATTGGACTGGGTGATCTGAGATGTATTTCTACGACCACTACGACCAGGCGATGGTCGATGCGCGCGTCGCGGAGTTCCGCGACCAGGCGCGCCGCCGCCTCGAAGGCAAGCTTACCGAGGACCAGTTCAAGCCGCTCAGGCTGATGAACGGGCTCTATCTCCAGCTTCACGCCTATATGCTGCGCGTCGCGATCCCCTATGGCACGCTCAATTCGCGCCAGATGACGATGCTGGGCGACATCGCGGACAAGTATGACCGCGGCTACGGCCATTTCACGACGCGGCAGAACATCCAGTACAACTGGGTGAAGCTGGAGGACGCGGCCGACATCCTCGCCGACCTCGCCACGGTCGAGATGCACGCGATCCAGACGAGCGGGAACTGCATCCGCAACATCAGCAGCGACCACTTCGCCGGCGCGACCTTCGACGAGGTGACCGACCCGCGCCCCTATGCCGAACTGCTGCGCCAGTGGTCGAGCTTCCACCCGGAATTCAGCTACCTCCCGCGCAAATTCAAGATCTGCGTGATCGCGTCGGAAAAGGACCGCGCGGCGATGCGGCTGCACGACATCGGCATCCGGATTATCGAACGCGACGGCGAGCTCGGTGCGCAGTTCTTCGTCGGCGGGGGCATGGGCCGCACCCCGATGATCGCGCCCATGATCCGCGAATTCGTGCCATTGGATCACCTCGTGACCTATGCCGAGGCGTGCCTTCGGGTCTACAATCGCTACGGGCGGCGCGACAACAAGTACAAGGCGCGGATCAAGATCCTCGTCCATGAACTCGGCGCGGAGGAATACACGCGGCAGGTCGAAGAGGAATTCGCGCACCTGCTCGAACAGGGCGTCGAGCCGCCCTTCGCGGAACTGGAACGCATCCGCACCTTCTTCAACGACCCGCCGTTCGAGGACGGGCCGAAGACCGTGGACCGCTCCGACCCCGATTTCGCCGTCTGGGTCGACCGCAATACCCACCGCCACAAGCACGACGCCTATGTCTCCGCCGTGATCTCGCTGAAGCCGGTCGGCGGCATCCCCGGCGATGCCACGGGCGAGCAGATGCGACTGATGGCGCGGCTGGCGAAGGAATACTCCTTCGACGAGATCCGCGTGATGCACACGCAGAACGTGGTCCTTCCCCATGTCGCCATCCGCGACTTGCCGAAGCTCTGGGCCGAACTCAACGAAGCGGGTCTCGCCGCGCCGAACATGGACACGATCGAGGACATTATCGCCTGCCCCGGCCTCGATTACTGCTCGCTTGCCAATGCCCGCTCGATCCCGCTCGCGCAGCGCATTTCCGAAAGGTTCGATGCAAGCGGCAAGACCGGCAAGCTGGGCGAACTGAAGCTCAAGATCTCCGGCTGCATCAACGCCTGCGGCCACCACCATGCCGGCCACATCGGCATCCTCGGCGTCGATAAGAAGGGCAAGGAGAACTACCAGCTCTCCCTCGGCGGCAGCGAGGCGGAGGACGTGAGCCTCGCCCGCATCACCGGCCCCGGATTCGACGAGGACGGGGTAATCGAAGCCGTCGAGAAGGTCACCGACCTCTACCTTGCCGAGCGAACCGAGGGCGAGCGCTTCATCGACACCTACCGCCGGCTCGGCATGGAGCCCTTCAAGGAGGCGCTTTATGAATAACGCCGCCGATTTCGGCACGAGCCCCGACGACGTGCAGTTCCGCTTCCGCGACGACGAGCCGGTCGATCACGGCACGGTCACGGTCGATTCCGCGCTGGAGCAGACCAACGCCACCGCCGTGCGGATCGAACCGGGCGACGACGCGCGCCTCCTCCTGCCCTTCCTCGACCGGCTGGCGCTGGTCGAGATCAACTTCCCCGCCTTCACCGACGGGCGCGGCTATTCCGCGGCGCGCATCCTGCGCGAGGCGGGCTATACCGGCGAATTGCGCGCGGTCGGCGATGTCCTGATCGACCAGCTTTCCCATATGCGCCGCTGCGGCTTCGACAGCTTCGCGCCCGACCGGCGGCTCGACGAAGAGGACGCGCGCCGCGCCTTCGCGACGTGGGAGAACGTCTACCAGCACGCCGCCGACACCCGCTTCGGCGCGCGCGCGACCATCCCGCAAGAACGCCACGGGGCTGACGCATGAACGATCTTCGCAAGATCGACCGGCTCGACGCCGCCCCGCGCTTCACAGAGCACGACGCGGTGCGTCTCAACCGGATGTTCCGCGGCGCCTCGACGCAGGAAATGCTCGCCGCCGTGATCGAGGGCGACCTCGCGGGCGAGCTTGCCGTGGTGTCGAGCTTCGGCGCGGAAAGCGCGGTGCTGCTTCACCTCGTCGCCGAGGTCGACGCCCGCATCCCCGTTCTCTTCCTCGACACGGGCAAGCATTTCGCCGAAACGCTGGCCTATCGCGACGCGCTGGTGGAGCGGCTCGGGCTCAATCTCGTGGTTCTCGAGCCCGACGCAGCGGAACTCGCGGCGAAGGACGAAAGCGGGCTTCGATGGTCCTATGACCCCGACGGCTGCTGCGAGATCCGCAAGGTGAAGCCGCTCGCCAAGGCGCTCGAGCGGTTCGATGCCAGCCTGACGGGGCGCAAGGCGTTCCAGTCCTCGACCCGGGCGAACCTGCCGCGCTTCGAGATCGACACCTCGGACGCGCAGGGGCGACTGAAGATCAACCCTCTGATCGACTGGTCGGCGGCGGACATCGCCGCCCATTTCGAGGCCCACGACCTGCCGCCACACCCGCTGGTGGCGCGCGGGTTCCCCTCGATCGGCTGCGAACCGTGCACCCACAAGGTCGCGCCGGGCGAAGACCCACGCTCGGGCCGGTGGAAAGGCTGGGACAAGACCGAATGCGGCATCCACAAGCCGGGCGAGGAGCCGTTCCTCTAGGCCGTCACAGCCACCCCTCGCGGACGTACCACTCGGCGGTCGCCTTCAGCCCCTCTTCCCCGCCGATGCGCGGCTCCCAGATCTCGCCCGGCACCTGGCGATCCGAACGCGCGACCCAGTTGGGATGCGCCATGTAGCCGACGCGGTCCGCGGTGAGCTTGGCCGCGTCGCCGCGCAGCATCCGGTCGGCGCGCGCCGCCATGTCGAGCACGCCGCGCGGCAGGTGCGGCGCGAAGACCGCCCTGCGCCCCACCGCGCGGCCGATCGCCTGCGCCAGTTCCTTGTGCGCCCAGCCGCCCTCGCGCCCGTCGTCGGGTTCGAACACCTTGCGAAAGGCAGCTTTCGGGCCATGCGTATCCCCAAGCGCGACCAGCAGCGCGGCAAGGTCGTGCGCATGGATGATCGAGGTCGCCCCGCCCGGCGGCAGGGGAACCACGCCGAGCCGCGCCGAGCGGAAGAGTTCGAACATATCCGTATCGCGCGGGCCATAGACCGCGGGCGGGCGCACGATTGTCCAGGTGAGGCCGCTTTCCATCACCAGCTTTTCGGCCCGCGCCTTCGAGGCGCCATAGGCCGAAAGCTCGGGTTCGCGCGCGGAAAGCGAGGAGACGAAGACGAAGCGATCCACGCCGGCAGCCTTCGCGGCGGCGATCATGTTCGCCGTGCCCGCGACATTGGCGCGCTCGAATTCGGCCGGATCGGGCGTGTTGGTAAGGCCCGCGACATGAATGACCGCGTCCGCGCCTTCGCACAATTCCTCGAGCGACGTCTGGTCGTGCAGCGTGCCCTCGACCCATGCCACCCCGTCGCGCGCGGCCTGTGCGCGGCGGGTGAGCGCGCTCAGGTCGTGCCCGTGGCCGAGCGCCTCGTCCAGCACAGCGCTGCCGACGAAGCCGGTCGCCCCGGTCAGCGCGAGCCGCGCGCGGAGCCGCTGGAACGTGCCGCTCACGCGCGCACCATGTGGTCGCGGTGGACGACCGCCGCGCGCGGGGCGTAGCCGAGCCGGGCTTCCTGTTCGCCCGTGCTGAGCCCCGCGATGGCGCGGCATTCCTCGGCGGAATATTCGACGAGGCCCTGTCCCAGCCGCTCGCCCTTCGGCCCATGGAGCGAGACGAGCGCGCCGCGCTGGAATGCGCCCTCGACCTCGACGAGGCCCGCTGCGAGCAGGCTCGCACCCTCGGCGAGCGCCTTCACGCAGCCCTCATCCACGGTCAGCACGCCCTCGGGCGCGAGCCGCCCGCCGAGCCACGCCTTGCGCGCGCTGTCGGTGCGGACGGGGAGGAAGATCGTGCCGCGCTTCGTCTCGCGCAGGCGGGAAAGCGGCGCTTCGCCGCGCCCGTCGATGATGCCGAGCGCGATCCCTGCCCGCTCCGCGATCCGCGCCGCCTGCAGCTTCGCCAGCATCCCGCCCGAGCCGAGGCCCGAGCCCGAGCGCGCGTCGGCCATGGCGATGATTTCGGGCGTCACGCCCTCGACTCGCGCGAAGTGGAGCGCGCCTTCCTCGGAGGGAGGGCGGTCGTAAAGCCCGTCGACATCGCTCAGCAGCAACACGCCGTCCGCCCCCGCCGCCTGCGCGACGCGGGCGGCGAGCCGGTCATTGTCGCCGAAACGGATTTCCTCGGTCGCCACGCTGTCGTTCTCGTTCACCACCGGCACGGCCCCGCGCGCGAGCAGCATCTCGAGCGTCGCCGCGGCGTTCAGATAACGCCGCCTGTCCTCGAGGTCGCCGAGCGTCACCAGCATCTGCGCCGCGACGAGCCCGCGCGTCTCCAGCACGCCCGCCCACAGCTGCGCCAGCGCGACCTGTCCGACCGACGCCGCGCCCTGCGCTTCGGCAAGGCTCGCCCGGCCGCCTTTCGCCAGCCCCAGCCGCGCCGCGCCCAGCGCGATCGCGCCCGAGCTGACGACGATCACCTCGGCCCCGCCCGCGCGCAGGGCCGCAAGGTCGTCGGCCAGCGTCTCGAGCCATTCGCGGCGCGGCTCGCCCTTGTCGACCAGCAGCGCCGAGCCGACCTTGACCACCAGCCGGCGGCAGCGCGCCGGGTCGAGCAGGGCTGTCAGATCGGGGACCACTCGCCCGGCTCCCCGCCGTCTTCATCATCGACCTCGGCCGCATTCGTTTCGGTCGAGGTGCGCGTCGGCAGATAGGAAAGGACCGCATCGAGCAGCGGCTCGATCCCTTCGCCGGTCGCGCCCGAAACCGCGAAGACCTCCTCCGCCCCCGCCTCGATCAGCTCCTCGGCGAAGCTCTCCACCAGTTCCTCGTCGGCAAGGTCGAGCTTGTTTAGCGCGACGAGGCGCGGCTTGTCCGCCAGCCCTTCGCCATAGGCTTCGAGCTCCTCCTCGACGATCCGCATGGCGGTGGCCGGGTCCTGTTCGCCGGTGCCCGAAATGTCGATCAGGTGGATCAGCACGCGGCAGCGCTCGATATGGCCGAGGAAGCGGTCGCCGATGCCCGCGCCGTCGGCCGCGCCCTCGATCAGGCCGGGAATGTCGGCGAGCACGAATTCGCGCCCCTTGTGCCGCACCACCCCCAGTTTGGGCACGAGCGTCGTGAAGGCGTAGTCGCCGACCTTGGCGCGCGCGTTCGACACCGCATTGATGAAGGTCGACTTGCCCGCATTGGGAAGCCCCACCAGCCCGACGTCGGCGAGCAGCTTGAGCCGCAGCCAGACCCACATTTCCTCGCCCGGCTCGCCCGGCTGGTGCTGGCGCGGCGCGCGGTTGGTCGCGGTCTTGTAGGAGGCGTTGCCGCGCCCGCCCATCCCGCCTTCGAGCAGGGTGAGGCGCTGGCCGACCTCGGTGAAATCGGCGAGCACTTCCTCGCGGTCGTCGGAGATGACCTGCGTGCCCACGGGCACCTTGATGACGAGCGGCTTGGCGCTTGCCCCGGTGCGGTTCTTGCCCATGCCGTGCCCGCCGCGCGCGGCCTTGAAATGCTGGGCGTAGCGAAAGTCGATCAGCGTGTTGAGACCCGGCACGGCTTCGAACACGATGTCCCCGCCGCGCCCGCCGTCACCGCCGTCGGGCCCGCCGTATTCGATATATTTCTCGCGGCGAAAGCTGACCGCGCCCGGCCCGCCCGCGCCCGATTTCAGGTAGATCTTGGCCTGGTCGAGGAAATGCATGGGCTGCACCTATGCATTTCCTCGGGCTTTGGCGAGTGTTTAGAAGCGCGCTTCGATACCGATCACCGCGCTGCGACCGGGCGAGACGAAGCTGAAGACCTGTTCGTAGCGTTCGTCGAGCAGGTTATCGATCCGCCCGAAAGCCTCGATGCCTTCCGCGATGCGCACCCGCGCGTTGAGGTTCACCAGCGTGTAATCGTCCAGCACGACGCGCACCGGGACGAAGCTGGGGTCGATGAAGGCATCGTCGAGCGCCGCGCCGTTGTGCCGCACGACGAGGGTGGCCGACGCCGCATCGCCCGGCGCGCTCCATGTAAGGGCGGCGCTGGCGATGTCCTCGGGCCGGCGGACCTCGGTGGTCCCGTCCTCCTCGCTGTCGATGTGGCTGTAGGCCGCGTTCAGCGTGAAGGCCCGGCCAATCGCGGCGGAAAGCGCCACTTCGACGCCCTGCTGCGTGCTCACCGTGTCGCGGTTGCCGGGGGTCGCGACGAAGGTCGGCGGGGGGAAGGTCGTGAAGATCTCGCCTTCGAGTTCGCTGTCGAAATACGTCGCGGAGACGGTGACGCGCTGGGCGAAAAGGCGCTGGTCGATACCGACCTCCCAGCCTTCCGACTTTTCCGGGCGCAGGTCGGCATTGCCTATGAAGCGCCCGTCGACGAACCCGAACAGTTCGAAGAAGCCCGGGTTCTTGATCCCCGAAGCCGCCGCCGCGCGCAGGCGGGTCGTGTCCGTAAGGTCGTACCCCGCGCCGATGCGATAGGTCGTCTCGTCGGCGAAACGGTCGTTGATGTCGTGGCGCAGCGCCGCCGAGAAATCGAACCGCGTTGTCTCCAGCCGGTATTCGCCGACGAGACCGGTGTTCTCGATCTGGCGCCGGCCGGTAAAGGCGAAGCCCGACGGGTCGGTGTTGCGGAACCGCTCGCGTTCCCAGTCGGCGGCGAAGGTGAGGGTGTGCGACGCCTCGCCCGTGTCGAAGGCGTAGGCGGTGACGTAGGACGCTTTCAGGCGGTCGCCTTCCGAGCCGTTGGTCCGCCCTGCAGGACCGAACGTATCGCGCGCGATGTCGGCGACCTGTGCGGAAAGGTCGTGGGTCCACGCTCCGTCCAGCGCCTCGTAGCGCGCGCCGATGAGCGCATAGACGGCCTCGTTGTCATAGCGGACTTCGGGACTGTCGACGATGAAGCCGAAGGTCGGGCTGGCGGGATCATTGTCCGAATTGTTGAAGCGGCCCTCGGTCAGGATGTAACGCCCCACCGCGCGCACGCTGAGGCCGGGGGCGAGGTCGACGCCGCCCTGGGCCGAGACGGTGTAGCTGTCGCGCCCGATGTCGCGGCTGCCGCCTCTCGCATTGGGCTGGCCGTCGGTGCTGACCACGACCGCGGAAAGCGCCGCGTCCCAGCCCGCACCGCTCGCGCCATAGCGCGCCGCGCCGTTGGCCGTGCCTTGCGTGCCGCCTTCGATGCGGGCGCTGAACCCGCCAAGGTCGCGCCCGCTCGCGCTCTGGTAGGCGATGACGCCGCCGATCGCGTCGGGACCGTAGAGCGCGGATTGCGGCCCGCGCAGCACTTCGACCCGCGCGCCCGGTTCGGCCTGCAAGGTGGTGAGGTCGAATTCGCCCGCGAAGGGATCGGACACCTCGATCCCGTCGACGAGGACGAGGACGTGGTTGGCCTCGCTGCCGCGCAGGCGCACCTGCGTCTGGCCCGCAACGCCGCTAACCGCGACACCGGGCACGTCGCGCAGCGCCTCGGCGATGTCGCGCACCTGGCGGTTTTCGAGCTGTCCCGGGGTCAGAACGCTGGCTGATCCGGTATAATTGTCGAGATTGATGCTCGTTTCCACTCGGCTGGCGGTGACGAGTATATCCCCTCGCTTCTCGTGGAACAAATCGAGCTCGATGCGCTCACGCGCGGCGGCGTCCTTTTCGCCGTTCTTGTCCTGCGCCCCCGCAGGCATACCCCATCCAAGCGCGCACGCAGCGACACCGCACAACAAAACAACAGAATTTCTCACGGATTCCTCCCGTCCCAAAGCGACAGGCCGCACGGGGGATGTCCCCGCCCGGCCACACGAATGTCGCTCAGAACGAAAGCCTTTTTCCGCGCCGGGCCAGTCCCTGAGCCAGGCAAAGAGCGACACGCCCCGGTCGGTCTCCTGGCTCGCGGGTCAGCGCGTCCGGCTCTCACCTTCCCAGGCCATCGGGCCCAGTGGCTGCGCGCCCCGAGGGACACGCGCGAGACGAATGCTCACCGCTTACAGTTGCAGGGACAGCTGCGGATTTTCACCGCATTCCCGTTACCGATGCGTGTCAGGAGGATTAGACACAACGAAGCGCGCAGGCAAGGAGGGGCTTGCCGCAATGCCTCTAAGGATCATCAATGCTGGAGAAAAGCGCCCGGACACCTGGTGGAGCCGAGGGGAATCGAACCCCTGACCTCGTCATTGCGAACGACGCGCTCTCCCATCTGAGCTACGGCCCCGTTCAGGTGCTTGGGCGGGGGGCGAGAACCGGCCCCCGCGTCGGGCAGGCGCGCGCCTTAGCGTGAAGGCATGACGCTTGCAACGCCAATCTTTGCCTCCGCCTCGCCCCGCGCTCAACCCTCGGACGAATCGCCTGCGCCGTCTGTCTCGCGCTCGTTCGCGTCGGTCGGCAGGGGCTGCGTCACCGGCTGCGAGAGCACCCGCTCATCGACCGGCACGACCGGCACCTTCTCGCCCGTTTCGGGGTCGGTGACGCTCATCGCGCCGCTCGGATTGGTGATCGTGGTCGAAGGGTCGCTCTCGCCCGCGCGGGGCACTTCTACACCGTTCGCGCGCGCTTGCTGCACCGCGACCCAGCCGGGCTGCGAGGGGCCATAAAGCGCGCCGTATTTGGCATCCCATTCGGCCGAGAGCCGCTGGTAGCGTTCGTAGCGGTCGAAGAAGGTGTAGAAGGGCTCGGTCAGCTGGTCGAAATTCTCCCGCGCAAAGCCGAGCGCGTCTTTCGGCGGGCTGGCGAGCGCGCGGTTCGCCATTTCGAGCGCGGCGGCGCAGAACTCGGTCCGTGCGGGCGGCAGGGCGAAGAAGTTGTAGACCATCGTGGTCTGCCCATCGCGCGCGACCATCGCCTCGCGCCGGGTGCGGGCCTGGCTGCGATAGACCTTCTCGAGCCGGTCGTTGACCCGCTTAAGCTCGCGCTCGTTGTCCTTGATGAAGGCGCCATAGGCATCGAGGATCGGCTGGTAGCGGTCGGCGACGCAATTGAGCGCGGCGACGTTCCAGCCCGAGCGGAAATGCCACACCAGCTCGTCCTCGGTCAGTTCGCGGTTGACGGTCATGCGGCGGCCGTCGGGGCCCTTGGGCGGGATTTCCATGACATAGGCCGCGCCGCCGGGGGGCAGCGGGCGATAGGGTATCTGCTCGACCGGGGGCGGAGGCGGCGGCGGGGGCGGCGGGGGAGGCGGCGGCGGGGGCGGCGTGGCGCAGGCGGCCACCATCCCGGCGGCCACGGCCACGGTCACGATCCTGAGGCCGAAACCGGTCACATCCATGCGCGTCGTCTCTCCCATAAGTCCGTCCGTATCCCTGTCGTGCGAGGTCTTGGGCGTCGCCATTCATACCCCCTGCCACGGCCCGCCTTGCGCTGGCCTGAAGCGGCGGCTCGGCACTCGCCCTGTTAATCGCTGGCGCGGACAAAGCAAACGCCCGGACCCTCGAAAAAGGGCCCGGGCGTCTGAGATTTCACCAGCGCCGCGAAAGACGCCTCGTGAGCTTCCCCTTATTCGCGGTTGCCGAGCAGGTTGAGCAGGAACATGAACATATTGATGAAGTCGAGATAGAGGCTCGTCGCACCCATGATCACAGCCTTACCGGCATATTCGGTCCCGCGGACATACTGGTATTCGTTCTTCAGCCGCTGCGTGTCCCACGCGGTCAGGCCCGCGAAGATGAGAACGCCGAGCACGCTGATGACCAGCGCGAGCGCACCCGACTGCAGGAAGAAGTTGAGCAGCATGGCGATCAAAAGGCCGACCACGCCCATGATCAGGAACGTGCCGAAGCCCGACAGATCCTTCTTCGTGGTGTAACCCCACAGCGACAGGCCGGCGAAGGCACCGGCGGTCGCGAAGAAGGTCATCGCGATCGATTCGTTGGTGAAGCGCAGGAAGATCGTCGACATCGACAGACCCATGACGGTCGCGAAGGACCAGAAGACGATCTGCAGCGTCGAACGGCTCATCTTGTGGAGGCCGAAACTCATCGCGAGGATGAAGCCCAGCGGCGCCAGCGCGATCACGAACCAGATGCCGCTCGAAGCCAGCGCAAGGGTGATCCCGCTTTCCGCCGCGAGCAGCGCGACGATGCCGGTCAGCAGCACGCCCGAGGCCATGTAGTTGTAGATCGAGAGCATATGCTTGCGCAGGCCCTCGTCGTAGGTCGCGCGGCCCTGGACGTCGCCGCCCGCGCGCGGCACCGAGCCGAAGCGGTCGGTGCGCTCTGTGTTCTTCCAATCAGCCATCGTGGAACCTTTTTCTCCAAAAGCGGCGCGGTTCGTGCCCGCGCCTTATGGTCCGCAATATCGGAGCTTCGCCCCTGCTTTTCAAGCGAAACCGGCAGGCGATCCTTGCCCCGCGTTAACCCTCGATTGCCCGCAGATGAACGAGGGCGCGCTCAACCCACCTCGCGTGAGAGCGCCGCGCCCTTGTCCGCCGTCGCGCGCAGGGTCTCGGCGAGCAGGCGGCGCAGCGCGTCCTCGCGGTCGAGCACGTTCATCCCCTCGCGCGTCATCCCGCCGGGGCTGGCAACCCGGTCGGCCAGCGCGCCCGGCGCAACGTCCGCAGCGGCGGCAAGGCTCGCCGCGCCTTCAACCATGACGGTGGCGAGCCGGGTCGCATCGCCTTCGTCAAGGCCGAGGTCGCTGGCAGCACCCGCGAGCGCGTCGATGAAGCGGTAGACGAAGGCCGGCCCCGACCCCGCGAGCGCGGTGACGAGGTCGAAGCGCGTCTCGTCAGCCTCCCACACCGCGAGGCCGAGCGCGTGGTAAAAGGCGCGCAGCTCCTCGCGCTCGGCTTCGGCAAGCCCCTGTTCGGCAAGGATCACCGGCGACTTGCCGATCCGCGCGGCGAGATTGGGCATGACCCGGACATGGGCGCGCGCCTCGGGAAAGGCGGCGGCGACCTGCGCCAGCGTCACCCCGCCGAGCAGCGAATGAACCGCCACGCCCGGCCCCGCGAGCCGCTGGAGCGTCGGCGCGAGCGCGCGCAATTGCTGCGGCTTGAACCCGAGCAGGACCGCGTCATGGCCCGCCCTCTCCGCCTCTTGCGGAGTGCCAAACAGCGCAACGCCTTCGGGCGCGGTTTCGAGCGCGGGGTCGAGCACGGCGAAGCGCGCAGGGGCTAAGCCCGCCCGCAGCCACCCGGCGAGCATCGCGCCCGCCATGTTGCCGCAGCCGATGAGAAGGAGCCGCTCCACCCGCGCGGCCTATGCTTCGCCAGCCGCATCGACCAGCGCCGCGTCGAGCGCCTCGCGCGCGGCCTTGTCGCCCCACAGCACGAACTGGAAAGCGGGGTAGAACCGGTCGCATTCGTCGAGCGCGCACTCGACCAGCGCCTGCGCCTGGTCGAGCGAGAGCATCCCATCATCGCTCAGCAAAGCGCCATGGCGATAGAGCAGCACATCGCCATTCGACCAGATGTCGAAATGCCCCAGCCACATCTGTTCATTGACGAGGCTGAGCAGTTCATAGGCCGCCGCGCGCTTTTCCGGCCCCACCCGGATGTCGGGCAGGCAGAGGAACTGCAGGACATTGTCCGCGCCCCGCCATATCGCGCGCAACTGGTATTTCGCCCATGCCCCCTGGATTTCGCCGGACATCTCGTCATCGGAGACGATCTCGCACGGCCAGCCGCGCGCCTCGAACAGCGCGGCGAGCATATCGAGCGGGGCGGCGTCGTCCCTGTGGTTATGGGAATGGTCGCGGCGCGGCATCATGCGCGCTCTCTTTGTTTGGTGCTGGTCCTTTGCATCGCGGCCAGGAATGCGCACGGCCTTTGCCGATTGGCAACACGCTTGCCCGCGCGGCTTGGGGAGAAGCGATTTCGGCTGTTCAAACCCTGTGCACAGAAAGCCGGGGACAGAAGCGGGGCGGACCCGTCGCGCGCGCGGCGCGGTCAGTCAAGCTGTTGTATTTCCTTGCCTTCCGGACTCGTGAAGGGGAAGGTGTCGAGCCCCTTCGCTTTCAGCGCATTGACCATTTCGCGCGCCTCGCCTTCACCCTTCAGCGGGCCGGCGAGCAGCCGGTTCGCCTGCCCCCACGGAGTCGTGTGCGGGGTGTAACCGTCGAGCAGCCCGCCAGCCGCGCGCGCGATCCGGCGCCAGTCGAATTTCAGCGCCTCGAGATCCTGCCCGGTCGCCACCTGCACCCAGATGCGCCGCGGATGGGCGGGGGGCTCGGGCTCCGGCGGCTTTTCGCGCGGAACCTCGATCGCGGCTATATCGACCGCCTCGGGCGGCTTTTCGGCGGCGGGCAGCTCGTCCGTGTCGAGATCGGCGAAGGCATCGGCGACCTTCGGCTGGGGAAGCGGCTGGACGACCGGGCGGCTGGCCGCCTGCGCCAGGTCGAAGCCGGGCCGAACCTCCGCAGCCGCGGCGGCCGGCCCAGGGGTCGGCGCAAGCGGCTGCGCTTCGCCAGCGTCCCCGGCCTGAGGAATAGCCTTCGCTGCGGTCTCGGCGGGGGATTCGGGCTCTACCTCGGCGAAGCGCGTGCCGAGCGGCGCGCCCGCCGGTTCGAGCCGCCGGTCGGCTTCGGCCTCGCGCGCGAAACGGGCGATGCGCGGATCCTCGCGCCCGATTTCCGCCGCGCGCGGGAAGATCCCGAGATTGGCCGCCGCGGCCTGCTGGGCCGGGGTCAGGCGCGGCATATAGGCGAGATAGGGCGTAAGCCGCCCGGCAAGGTCGCGCGGCATCACCGCATCGACGATCGCCGCCGCGCGCGCCTGGTCCCCGAGGATCGCAAGGCCGAAGGCGCGGGTGCGGAAGGCGGCGTAATCGCGCGCGTCGAGCAGCGGGCGCAGCGTGTCCTCGAACCCCGCCCGGTTGCCCGCGATGGCGAAACTGAGCGCGAGGCGGCGGCGCGTCTCCGGGTCTTCGCGACCCACCGCGAGCGCCTCTTCGTAGGCCGTGCGGGCCCGTGCGTGGTCGCCGACGAGGTCGTAGGCGAGCCCGCGGTCGCGGGCGTATTCGGGCGGCTTCGCCCCGGCGCGCTCGGCAAGGGCGAAGGCTTCGAGTGCCTCGACAGGACGCCCCGAACGCAGGTAGACCGCTGCGATGCCGAGCTTCACCCGGGCATTGTTCGCATCGAGATCGTCGGCCCGCCCATAGAAACCCATTGCCGCATCGAGATCGCCCGCCGCAAGCGAGGCATCGCCCGCCTCGACCAGCGCATCGAGGCTCTTGGGCGCACGGGCGAGTTCCATCAGCGCGCGGTTCAACCGCTGGATTTCGGGCGAGGGAAGCGGCTGCACGACCTCGCGCGAGGTCACTTCCTGCGCCGTGGCGGGATGCGCCGCGATAAACGCAGGCAGGACGGCGGCAAGCGCGGCCAGCGGCAGACGGCGGGGTATCACGGCGGTTTTCATGCGAAAGCGGGAACTAGTCACCCGGCCGCCCTGCGCCAGACCCCCAGCATCGCCGGCGCGGCAGGCGGCGCGGAGAAATCGACGAAGCGTTTGCAGAGCCCGCGCGCGGCGCGCCGGGCCTCGCCTACTGGTTGTTCTGCCGGTCGAGAAAGCGCGGGATGCTGAGGGCGGTGGCGTCGTCGTCGTCCTCGTCGTCGTCGTCCTCGTCGCGCGCCGTGCTGCGCGAAAGGCTCGCCATGCGTTCGAACAGGGTGCTGCCCCCCGCCGAGCCGCCACCCGGTGCGGCATCGCCGCCGTCTCCGGCGTCGCCGCTGCCACCAAGCAATCCGCGGCGGCGTTCGCCCCGGCGCGGCGAAACCGGGCCGTCGGTCTTGGCCAGGCGGTCGGCATCGGCCAGCAGGTCGCTCTGCCCGTCGTCGGCCGCGCTGTCGCTGTCGTCCTCGGCTTCGGCGTATTCGGCATATTCGCCGGTCAGGTCGAGCGGTTCCTCGTCTTCTTCCTCCGCTCCGCGCAGGCCGGCGAGCGGGTCGACGATATCGTCGACGTCGTCGTCCTCGGGCTCGCCCATGTCGTCGCCCGCCTGCATCCCGGTGAGGTCGAAAGGCTCGCTGTAATCCTCCTCGGCCTCGCCGTGCTCGCCCTCTTCCGCAGGGGTGGGAGCGGGGACCGCGAGGTCGGGTTCTGCAGTCGCGCCCGCCTCGGGCTCGGGCACGCTCGGCGCATCGAGTTCGCTTTCGCCCGGCAGTTCGAGCACGGGCCGCTTGGGCGCGCGCGAGCCGCCGAGCCCTGCGCCGAGACCGCTGCCGATCGCCGCGCCCGCCGGGCTGCGGTCATGCGCGGACGAAGCGCCCTGTTCGATGCCGGTGGCCACCACGGAGACGCGGATCTTGCCGTCGAGATCGGGATTGAAGGCGCTGCCCCAGATGATGTTCGCGTCCTCGTCGACCAGTTCGCGGATGTGATTGGCCGCCTCGTCGACCTCGAGCAGCTTCATGTCCTCGCCGCCGATGATCGAGATGATGACGCCCTTCGCGCCCTGCATCGACACGCCGTCCAGGAGCGGGTTGGCGATCGCCTGTTCGGCCGCTTCGAGCGCGCGGTTCTCGCCTTCGCCCTCGCC
Source organism: Erythrobacter sp. (assembly GCF_011765465.1). NCBI lineage: Bacteria > Pseudomonadati > Pseudomonadota > Alphaproteobacteria > Sphingomonadales > Erythrobacteraceae > Erythrobacter > Erythrobacter sp. Next base: position 1,893,541 of record NZ_CP050265.1, read on the forward strand.
GGTGCCCATCATCGCCTTGCCCATCTCGCTCATCACCGAACGCACGTCGGCGAAATCGAGATTGATGAGGCCCGGCATGACCATCAGGTCGGTAATCGAGCGCACGCCCTGCTGCAGCACCTCGTCGGCGAGCTGGAATGCCTCCTTGAAGGTCGTTTCCGCCTTGGCGACGAGGAAGAGATTCTGGTTGGGAATGACGATCAGCGTGTCGACGCACTGCTGGAGTTCGGCGATCCCGGCTTCGGCGGCGCGCATCCGGCGCGTGCCTTCAAACAGGAAGGGCTTGGTCACGACGCCGACCGTGAGCACGCCCTTGCGCCGCGCGGCTTCGGCGATGACGGGCGCTGCGCCCGTCCCGGTCCCGCCGCCCATGCCGGCGGCGATAAAGCACATATTGACGCCGTCGAGCGCCTCCTCGATCTCGGCGACGGTTTCCTCCGCTGCGGCCTTGCCGACTTCGGGCCGGGCGCCCGCGCCGAGCCCGCCGGTGATGTCCGGGCCGAGCTGGATGCGCTTTTCCGCAGGGGAGCTGCTGAGCGACTGCGCGTCGGTGTTTGCGACGATGAAATCGACGCCTTCGATCTCGGCCGCGATCATGTTGGCGATCGCGTTGCCGCCGGCGCCGCCGACCCCGATCACGGTGATGCGGGGCGCGAGTTCCTCTGCCGCGGCGGGTCCAATATTGATGCTCATCCGTTCTTCCTCCGGCCGCCGTCCCGCTTTTCACGGAATTCCGGGCTTTTTGCGATTCTCTGACACAATCGTGGCTTGCGGTTTATACCGTCTTAACCCTTATCCACAGCGGCCCTTATGCTTTTGCCCCGGTGCGCGCCCGAAACCATGCCACATCCGCGCCGCGCGCGACAGGTTCGCGGGAGACGCGCGCGCGGTCAGAAATACTCCTTCAGCGCGCGCAGCAGCCGGGTGACGGCGAAAGTCCCGCCCGGCGCACCCGCCACCCGCGTGCGGGCAAAACGGTCGCCCAGCGCGCGGATGTCCACCGGATCGTCCGCGGCATAGAGGCACAGACCAGCCAGCGTCGCAAACCCCGGCTTGGCGTGCGCTTCGGGCAGGCCCTCGAAAGCGGGCGGGCGGCCGATCCGCACAGGCATCCCGAGCGCGCCTTGCGCGAATTCGGCGAGCCCGGCGAGTTCCGCGCCCCCGCCGGTGAGCACGACCTGCCCCGCGCGCATACCGCTGAAGCCCATGGATTTCAACGCCTTGCCGATTTCGGTCGTGAGCCGGGCGAGATGCTGGGTGATGACCGAGACGAGCTCTGCGCGCGCGATCCGCCCGCGGTCGTCGGCCCCGCGCGCGACCGTGGCGGAGCCGTCCATCCCGTCCGGCCCGGTCAGCGCGATCATCTCGCGGTGGTCGCTCGGCGACGCGATCGCCGAACCCGACACGCATTTCAGCCGTTCGGCTTCCGAACGGCGGATGCCGAAAGCGCTCGCCACCGCATCGGTGATGTCGCCCGAGCCCATCGGCAGCGCCGCAAGGCCGAGCAGCATCCCGCCGGCGAAGACCGAGACATTGGTGACGTCCGCCCCGATCTCGACCAGCGCGACGCCGAGTTCGCGCTCTTCCTCCGAAAGGCAGGCATAGCCCGCCGCGAGCGGGGCGGCGACCACGCCCTCGACATCGAGATGCGCGTTCTGGACCGCTTCCATGAGGTTCTTCACCGGCGCGCCGTCGGCGAGCATCACGTGGATGTCGACGCCGAGCCTTTCGGCATGAAGCCCGCGCGGATTGGCGACGCCGTGCGCCCCGTCGAGCGTGTAATGCGCCGGCTGGGCGTGGAGCACGGTGCGCCCGTCGGGCTGGATCGCCCCGCGCGCAAGGTAGAGGAGGTGTTCCACATCCTCCTCCTCGATCCGCCGCCCGCCGATCTCGGTCTCGACGCTTTTCACGTCGCTTTTCAGCCCCGCCCCGGCGCAGGCGATCCACACGCCGTTGACGCTTGCACCGGCGCTCTTCTCGGCCCGCTCGACCGCGTCGCGGATGGCGAAGCTCGCGGCGTCCATGTCGACGACATAGCCCTTCTTCACGCCCTTGCTGGCGCGGTGGCCCGACCCCAGCAGGACGAGGTCGCCATTGTCGGCCTCGCCCATGATCATAGCGGAAATGCGGAACGAGCCGACATTGACCGCGCCGATCGTGCGGGTGATGCGCGGTCCCCTGCCGGCGCCGCGCGCGCCGCCTGCCGAAGACTTCGCCACTATTGGCCTCCCTCACCGCTCGACGTGTCCGAGGCGTCCGCCAGCACGCGCTCGCCGCGGCCGGGCACGCGCATATAGACGCGCGGCGGGTTCCTCATGTCGAAGCTTGCGACCTTGCCGCCGATGAGCCGGTTCTGCCCGTCCATCCGGGCGAATTTGACGAGCGCGCTCGCCGCCTCGTTCTCGCCTTCGGGAAGGGCGAGCACCTGGCCGCTTTCGAAAGTCACGTTCCAGCGCCGGTTGCCGACCCATTCGGCCGCCTCGACCTTGGGCGCGAGCGCAGGCGCGGCGGCGAGCAGGCGGTCGAGCGCGGCCACCTGCCGGCCCGCGCCGGGGCCGGAGATACGAAGCCGGTCGGCGGCATCCTCGGGCGCGACGATGGAGAGTTCGTGGCCGGTGATGTCGACCAGCACCAGCCGGTCGGGCTTGACCAGCACGGCATGGGGTTCGCGCTCGACGATATCGATGGCGAGCGTTTCGGGGAGCTGTTTCGACACCCGCGCATCCGCGACCCAGGGAAGGTCGAGCAATTCGGCGCGCAGCGCCTCGACATCGACTTCGGGCATGGCGCGGTCGCGCTGTGCGAGCGCTCGGGCATAGACTTCGCGCTCGTCCATGCGGTTCGTGCCGGTGACGCGCACGCGGCGCACCTCGAAGCCCGCGCCCGATGCCATGCGCGCGACTTCGGCTTCGGCGAGCGCGGGGAGCCCCGCGAAATTGGCGATGACGAAGCCGAGCGCTACGCCTGCACCGATGATGACCGAGAGCCAGATGCGGGTCCATTGCTCTTCGGTGAAGGGCAGCAGGCCCATCGCCCTGTCGAGCACGCCGCTGGTCTTCGCCTTGGCCCGGCGCGCGCCCGCGGCGCGGCTCTGCGATTTCGCCGCGCGCCGCACGCCCCTGCCGTCCGAACGCCTGATCCGGTTAGCCATTCGCCTTCTCCTTGGAAGCGTGGACCCGCAGCGCCTCCTTCACCAGCAGGTCGACGAGATCGGCATAGTCGATCCCCGCGTGGCTCGCCTGTTCGGGAACGAGGCTTAAGGGAGTCATGCCGGGCTGGGTGTTGGTTTCGAGCACGAACAGGCCCTCTTCGCCCAGCTCGTCGTCCCAGCGGAAATCGGTCCGGCTGGTGCCGTGGCAGCCGAGCACCTTGTGCGCCTTCAGCGCATATTGCTCGCACAAGGCGGCGATTTCGGGCGGGATCCGCGCGGGGCAGACGTGCTCGGTGCGGCCTTCGGTGTACTTGTGCTCGTAATCGTAGAAGCCTTCGGCGATGACGAGTTCGGTGACGCCCAGCGCGCGCGGGCCGTCCGCCCCGTCGATCACGGCGGTGGTGAGCTCGCGCCCCTTGATGAAGGGTTCGGCGAGGAGCTCGGCGAATTCCCGCCACGGCCCCGGTGCCTCGCGCACGATGGGATTGCCGCATTCGCTGTCGTCGGTGACGATCGCGACTCCGACCGAGGAGCCTTCGTTGACGGGCTTCAGGACATAGGGGCGCGGCAGGGGGTCGCGCTCGAACAGTTCCTCGCTAGCGACGATCCGCCCGCCGGGCATCGGGATGCCTTGCGGGACGAGCGCCTGCTTGGTGAGCTGCTTGTCGATCGCGATGACCGAGGTGGCGAGCCCCGAATGGGTGTAGGCGAGGCCCATGAGGTCGAGCATCCCCTGCACGCTCCCGTCCTCGCCCGGCACGCCGTGGAGCGCGTTGAAGACGACATCGGGCGCGGCCTCGGCGAGCCGTGCGGCGACGTCGCGGCCCATGTCGATTTCGGTGACGCGGTAGCCCTTCGCGCGCAGCGCCTCGGCGACACCGCGGCCGGACATCAGCGACACTTCGCGCTCGTTCGCCCAGCCGCCCATCAGGACCGCGACGTGGAGTTGGCTGTCGCTCACGGCCGCCCCACCCGCTGGATTTCCCAGTCGAGCATCACGCCCGAATTCTTGTAGACCTTCTCGCGCACGAGTTCGCCCAGCCCTTCGATATCGGCGCTGGTGGCGTTGCCGGTGTTAATGAGGAAATTGGTGTGCTTCTCGCTCACCTGCGCCCCGCCCAGCGTCATGCCGCGACATCCCGCCGCATCGACCAGTTCCCACGCCTTGGCCCCTTGCGGGTTCTTGAAGGTCGAACCGCCGGTCTTGGTGCGGATCGGCTGCGAGTTCTCGCGCGCCTCGGCGATGCGGTCCATCTCCGCGCCGATTTCCTCGGGGTCGCCGGGCCGCCCCTTGAACCGGGCGGAGACGACGATCGCCCCGTCGGGAAGCTCGCTGTGGCGATAGGTGTAACCGAGGTCGCTCGCGGACAGCGTCACCATCTGGCCGCCCGGCAGGATCACCTCGCAGTCGACCAGCACGTCGGCGACCTCGCTGCCGTAGGCCCCGCCGTTCATCCGCACGAAGCCGCCCACCGTGCCGGGTATCCCGCGCAGGAATTCGAGGCCCGCAATGCCCGCATCGCGCGCGGTCGAGGCGACCAGCACGCCCGGCGCGCCCGCGCCGCAGGTGAGCGTCGAATCCTCGCCCGCATCGGCGGTCATGAAAGGCTTGCCCAGCCGAACGACGATGCCCGGAACGCCGCCGTCGCGGATGATGAGGTTCGACCCCAGCCCCAGCGCCATGACGGGAAGCTGCCCGCCCAGCCGTTCGATGAACAGGCGCAGGTCGGCAAGGTCGGCCGGCTCGAACAGCCAGTCGGCCTGCCCCCCGCTCTTGAACCAGACGAGCTTGGCGAGCGGCGCCTTGCAGGTGAGCTCGCCCCGGATGCCTTCCAGCGGCACGGGCGCCGCCACCGCGCCCTCGACCGCGCAGGTCGGGGCGCGTCCGTCGTCGTATTTCCAGGTGTCGCCGGGCTGGACCATGTGTTCCGTCATGCCCTCACGTGTGCTTGGACCGCGCCTGCAAGGGTAGCCGCCCAGCGGGTGATATCCCCCGCGCCGAGACAGACCACCATGTCGCCGGGGCGAAGCGTCGCGGCGAGCGTTTCGGCTAGCTGCGCGTGGCTTTCGACCGTGGCGGCGCTGCGATGGCCGCGCGATTTCAGGCCCGAGACGAGCGCTTCGCTGCTGACGCCTTCGATCGGGCTCTCGCCCGCTTCGTAGACCGGCGTGACAAGCACCATGTCGGCATCGTTGAAGCACGACTGGAAGCCGTCCATCAGGTCGTGGAGGCGGGTGTAGCGGTGCGGCTGGGCGACCGCGATCACCCGCGCGCCCTCTCCGTTCGCCGGGCTGCCGGTGCTGCCATCGGGGGCGACCGCCTCGCGCGCGGCGGCGAGCACGGCGCGGATCTCGACCGGGTGGTGGGCATAGTCGTCGATGACCTGAGCCGACCCGCCGGGCAGCGCGATCTCGCCGACGCGGGTAAAGCGCCGCCGCACACCGCCGAATGCGCCGAAGCCTTCGCGGATCACCTCGTCGCTGCACCCCATCTCGATCGCCACCGCGATCGCGGCGAGCGCGTTCTGGACATTGTGCCGCCCCGGCATGGGCAGGTGGACGCCCTCGATCCGGCGGTCGTGTTCACCCCTCTGGCGCACGATCACGTCGAAGCTGTTGCCGCCCTTCTCCGCGCGAATGTTGACCCCACAGATGTCCGCCTGAAGCGAGAAGCCGTAGGTCACCACCTTGCGGTCGCGCACCTGGCCGATGACGGCCTGCACCTCGGGGTGGTCGACGCACAAAATCGCCGCGCCGTAGAAGGGCACGTTCTGGATGAATTCGAGGAAGGCGCGCTTCACCCCGTCGAAGTCGCCGTAGTGGTCGAGATGTTCGGGGTCGATGTTCGTCACCACGGCGATGGTCCCGTCGAGGCGCAGGAAGCTGCCGTCGCTCTCGTCCGCTTCGACCACCATCCAGTCCGAATCGCCCAGCCGCGCGTTCGAGCCGTATTGCTCGATGATCCCGCCGTTTATCACCGTGGGGTCGATCCCGCCCCTATCGAGCAGGCTTGCGATCATGCTCGTCGTGGTGGTCTTGCCGTGCGTCCCCGCGACCGCGACGGTGGATTTCAGCCGCATCAGCTCGGCCAGCATTTCCGCCCGGCGCACCACGGGGATGCGCGCTTCCAACGCGGCGACGACTTCGGGATTGTCGCGCTTGACGGCGGTGGAAGTGACGACCACCGCCGCGCCTTCGACATTGCCTTTCGCGTGGCCGATATGGACCGCGATGCCGCGCGCGCGCAGCCGCTCGACGCTCGCGCCTTCCGCGATGTCGGAGCCCTGCACGGCATAGCCCAGATTGTGCATCACCTCGGCGATGCCGGACATTCCGATCCCGCCAATGCCGACGAAGTGGATCGTGCCGATGTCGGTCGGAACGCCTCTCACGCAGCCATATCCTCGTCGCGCGTCGAAGGCTGCGCGCGCACCGCCGCCGCCGCGCCGCGCGGCGCCGTCTCGCCGACGCGGATCACGTCCATGAGGTCGATCCCGCCGAGGCTCTCGACGAGGTCCGCCAAATCCTTCGTCGCATCGGGCCTTCCGCAATTGAACGCGGCGTGCGCGGCGTTGCCGAGGCTCGCCGGGTTCTGGGCGAGCGCCTGGATCTGCTTGGCGAGTTCCTTGGGCGTGAATTTCTCCTGCCGGATCATCCGCGCGCCGCCCGCCTTGACGATCTCGCGCGTGTTCGCCGCCTGGTGGTCGTCGGTCGCAATCGGCAGCGGCACGAGGATCGCAGGGCGGCCAACGCCGGTCAGCTCGGCAATGGTCGAAGCGCCCGCGCGCCCGATGAACAGGTGCGTGTCGGCGAGACGTTCGTGCATATCCTCGAAATAGGTCCCGAGTTCGGCGGGGATATCGTGCTCGGCATAGCGGGTGCGGACCGCATCGAGGTCCTCCGGGCGGCATTGCTGGGTAACCTGCAGGCGCGAGCGCAGCGCCGGGGGAAGCATGGCGAGCCCGTCGGGCACGATCTGCGACAGCACCCGCGCGCCCTGGCTGCCGCCGGTGACGAGGACGCGCAGCAGCCCCTCTTCGGTCAGCGCGGGGAAATCGATGTCGCGCAGCGCCAGCACCTCCTCGCGCACCGGGTTGCCGGTGAGGTGGACCTTGGGCGCGTGCTTGGCCTTCAGCCGGTCGACCTTTTCGTAAGACGTGGCGATCGCATCGACCCGGCCTGCCAGCAGCCGGTTGACCCGGCCCAGCACCGCGTTCTGTTCGTGGATGACGCTCGGCACCTGCGCGCTCGTCGCGGCGAGCAGGGCGGGAAGCGCGGGATAGCCGCCGAAGCCGATGACGGCGGAAGGCTCGAAGGCGTCGAACAGGCGCAGCGCCATGCTGCGCCCTTCGAGCACGGCGCGGATGCCCCCGATCCACTTGAGCGGGTTCTTTCCGAAGCGCCCGGCGGGAAGGACGTGCGCGGTCAGCCCCTCGGGCTTGCCGGGAATGTTCGCGCCGCGCTCGTCGGTGATGAGCGCGACGTGGTGGCCGCGCGCTTCGAGTTCGACCGCCAGCGCAAAGGCCGGGATCAGATGCCCGCCCGTGCCCCCTGCGGCGAGGACGAAATGGCGGCTCGCGCCCGTGCGGGGCGTCTGGCGCGTTTGAGTGGTCATGCGCGCTCCTCCTTGCGCTCGATCAGGTCGCGCAATCCCCCGCCCTCGCGCTTGAGGTAGGGATTGCGCCGGGTGATCGCCAGCAATAGCCCGAGCGCGAAGCACACCGCCAGCATCGAAGACCCGCCATAGCTGATGAGCGGCAAGGTCGCGCCCTTGGACGGGAACAGCTGGAGATTGACGAGCACGTTCATGAAAGCCTGCCCGCCGAACTGCGCGACCAGCCCGGTCCCGGCGAGCAGGGCGAACAGGTCGTCCTCGTTCACCAGCCGCATCAGCGCCTTTAGCACGGCGGCGCAATAGAGCGCCACCACCAGCGCGCACAGGGCAAGGCCGAATTCCTCGCCCATGACCGAGAAGATGTAGTCGGTGTGCGCTTCGGGCAGGTTCATCTTGCGCGTGCCGAGCCACAGCCCGGTCCCGGTCCAGCCGCCATTGGTGAGCGTGCGATAGGCAAGGTCGACCTGGTCGAAGGCGGTCCCCCCGCCGATGAAGGCGTCGATCCGGTTCCTCGCATTGTCGTAGAGGAAATAGGCCGCGGTCAGCAGCGCGACGCCCGCCCCCGCGACCGCCGCGATGCGGGACAGCGATACGCCCGCGAGCATCACCATGACGAACCAGATCCCGCCGAACAGGATCGTCTCGCCGAGGTTGGGCTGCATCATCAACAGCCCCGCGATCAGAGCCATCAGCGCGCTGGCGAAGGCGAGCACGGGAAGCTGCGGGTCGCGCAGTCGCCACGACAGGATCCACGCCAGCACGATGGCGAAACCGGGCTTGAGGAATTCGCTCGGCTGCAGGCTCATGCCCACTTCCAGCCAGCGGCGCGAGCCGTTCTTCTCGACCCCGATGAAAGGCACGAGGAACAGCAGGAACAGCATGAAGGCGAAGGCGAGGATGCCGACGCGGCGCGCGTCGTCGCGGCTCATGAAGGACAGGCCGACCATGAGCGCGAGGCCGAGCAGCTGGAAGACGAGGTGGCGCTTCAAAAACAGGAACGGATCGAGCGTGACCTCAGCGGTCGAAAGCTGGTCGGCGCTCGCGGGCGAGGCGGCGGCGACGGCAAGCGTGCCGAAGCCCATCAGAAGCACGATCAGGCCGAGCAGCCACTTGTCGACCTCGCGCCACCAGATGCGCAGCTCTTCGCGCCAGCCGCGCCGCACCAGCGCGGGCGGGAGCGCGGCGCCCCGGCGCGAGGGGGGAAAGGCGCTCGCCCCGGCCATCAGGCTTCCTCCCCGGCGAAGTCGCCGGGCGCGCAGGTTTCGCAGCCGGCGATCACGCCGACGAGATTGCGGAAATGCTCCCCGCGCTTTTCATAATCGCGGAACTGGTCGTAGCTGGCGCAGGCGGGGGAGAGCAGGACGACCTCGCCCGGCCGCGCCGCCTCGCCCGCGCGGCGCACCGCCTCGGCGATCAGCTCGCAGCGTTCGACGCGCGGGACGCGGCCTTCGAGCAGCCCGGCGAACATCGGCCCCGCCTCGCCCACGGTGTAGGCCGCCGCGATCTCGCCCAGATGCGCCTCGCATTCGGCGAGCGTTTCTTCCTTGGCGAGCCCGCCGAGGATCCAGTGGATACGCGGGGCGCCGCCGTTGATGCCTGACTCGCGCGGGAAGGCGGCAAGCGCGGGCGCGGCGGAGGCCGGGTTGGTCGCCTTGGAATCGTTGACGTAGAGCACGCCGCCCGTCTCGCAGACCCGCTCCATCCGGTGCGGCAGGCCGCGAAAGCGCGGCAGGGCGTGGCGCCACTGGGCCTCGCTCACGCCCAGCTCCTCGGCAAGCGCGACCGCGACGGCGACGTTCTGGAGATTGTGCGGTCCCTGCAGCGCGGGCCATTCGTGCTGGAGCGCCTCGAACCGGGTGAGCTCGGCCAGCACCGCGCGCCCCTCTCCCCGCCGCTCCACCTGCCTTGCCCGGATCGCGGCCGTAGGCCCCTCGTCCGTCCCGAACACGGCGAATCCGCGCGCAGATTGCATGGCGAACAGGCGCTCCTTCGCAGCGGCATAGGCGGCATAATCGGCATAGCGGTCGAGATGGTCGGGCGTGATGTTGGTCAGCGCGGCGGCTTCGACATCGAGGCTGAAAGTAAGGTCGATCTGGAAGCTCGACAATTCGAGCACGTAGACGCCCACCCCGTTCTCGTTGGGGCCGAGCGGCTCGCGCGCAAGCACCGGCTCGCCGATATTGCCGCCCATCACCGCCGGGATCCCGGCCATGGCGAGGATGTGGTGGGTGAGCGCGGTGGCAGTCGACTTGCCGTTGGTCCCGGTGATGCCGACCACGCGGTGCTCCACCATGTCGCGGCGGGCGATCGCGAACAGCTCGATGTCGCCGATCACGGGCACGGCGTATTTCGCCGCGTGCGAGGCGATGGGGTGCGTGTTGAGCGGCACGCCGGGCGACACCACCACGCCCTCGAAGCCCGTCAGGTCCAGCCCCAGCGGATCGGCGAGGTCGCAGCGCCCCTCGAACGCCGCGCGCCGCCCCTCGTCGCGGTCCCACGCCGTCACCGCCGCCCCGCTCGCCAGCAGCGCCTCGACGCTCGCCGCGCCCGACCGCGCGAGGCCCAGCACCGCGTAGCGTTTCCCGGCGAAGGCGGGGGAAGTGATCACGCCCGCGCCCCTACCTCAGCTTCAAGGTCGCAAGGCCCGCAAGCGCAAGCACGATGGCGATGATCCAGAACCGGATCACGACCTTGCTCTCGCTCCAGCCCAATTGCTCGAAATGGTGGTGGATCGGCGCCATGCGGAAGACCCGCCGCCCCGTGCGCTTGAACCAGAAAACCTGGATGATGACCGACACGGCCTCGAGCACGAACAGCCCGCCGACGATGGCGAGCACGACCTCGTGATGCGCCGCAACCGCGATCGCGCCGAGCGCACCGCCCAGGGCAAGGCTCCCGGTGTCGCCCATGAAGACCGCTGCCGGCGGCGCGTTGAACCACAGGAAGGCGAGCCCCGCCCCCATGATCGCGGCGCAGAACACCGCAAGCTCGCCCGCGCCCGGCACGTGCGGAATGCCGAGATAGCCCGAGAAATCGACCCGGCCCACGAGATAGGCGATGATCGCAAACGTCCCCGCCGCGATGATCACCGGCATGATCGCGAGCCCGTCGAGCCCGTCAGTCAGGTTCACCGCATTGCCCGCGCCGACCATGACGAAGGCGGCGAAGACATAATAGGCCGGGCCCAGCGGGATCTCGACATCGGAGAAGAAGGGCAGGTAGAGATTGGTGCTGATCTGGCTGACGATGATGTAGCTGGCGATGCCGGCGACCACGAATTCGAGCAGCAGCCGCACCCGCCCGGAAAGCCCTCCGGTGCTCGCCTTGGACACCTTGGCATAATCGTCGAGGAAACCGATGATTCCGAAACCGATCGTCACCGCGAGGCAGGCCCACACAAAGGGGCTCGACAAGTCCATCCACATCACCAGCGAAAGCGTGAGCGCGACGAGGATCATCAGCCCGCCCATCGTCGGCGTGCCGCGCTTGGCGAGGTGGCTTTGCGGCCCGTCCTCGCGGATCGGCTGGCCCTTGCCCTGCCGCACGCGCAGGATGTTGATGAAGCGCGGCCCGATGATGAGCCCGATGACGAGCGCGGTCATCAGCGTCGCGCCGAAGCGGAAGGTCTGGTAGCGCACGAGGTTGAGCGCGCCTTCGAACCCCAGCCATTCCGCGAGAAGATAGAGCATGGCGTGTTCCCGGCCCGCCTATGAGGCCGGCCTTTGCGTGAAATGTGACACAAGCCTGCCGAGCCCGACCGAATTGGAGCCCTTGACGAGGACGGCATCGCCATGGGTGAGACCATATTGCTCGAGCGCCGCGATCGCTTCGGCAGGCGTGTCGCAATGGTCGAAACCGACGGCAAATCCAAGCGGATTGGCGGGCGTTTTGCGCAGTTCGGCGGCGAGGAAGCCCATCTCGTCGCCCACGAGGATCGCGTGGTCGATTTTCGCTTCGGCAAGCGGCTCGGCAAGCTGGGCGTGGAAGGAGGGGGCGAAGTCGCCCAGTTCCTTCATGCTGCCGAGCACGGCGATGCGCCGGTGGGCGGGGGTCTGGCCAAGCGCGCGCAGCGTGGCGCGCATCGAGGCGGGGTTGGCGTTGTAGCTTTCATCGATCAGCAGCGCCTTGCCGCCCGGCACCTCGACCTGGAAGCGCGCCCCGCGGCCTTTCAGCCCGCCCATCTCGGCAAGCGCAAGGCCCGCAGCGCCAAGGTCGCCTCCGGCGGCGCGCACCGCCGCCATGACGCCGAGCGCATTGGCGATCCAGTGCTCGCCGGGCTCCGCGACCGAGAAGCACAGCCGCCCCGCTCCGCCCATATCGGCGGTGACGAGCGAGCCGCCATTGGCACTCGGGATCGCATCGAGCAGGCGCACGTCGGCTTCGGCGCTGCGCCCGAAGGTGACGACCTTGTGCCCCAGCGCCTTCGCGTGGCCGATGAGGCGCGGCGCCCATTCGCTGTCGGCGGGGATGATCGCGGTCCCGCCCGGCAGCAGCCCGGTGAAGATCTGCGCCTTTTCATCCGCGATCGCCTCGAGGCTGCCGAGGTTCTCGATATGGGCGGGCGCGATGGTGGTGATCAGCGCGACGTGCGGGCGGACATGGGCCGACAGCGGCGCGATCTCGCCGGCGTGGTTCATCCCCATCTCGAACACGCCGAAGCGCGCGCGGGCGGGCATCCGGGCAAGCGAGAGGGGCACGCCGACGTGGTTGTTGTAGCTCCTCACGCTGCGATGCGCCGCGCCCCGGCTCGCGCGGTCGAGGCAGGCGAAGATCGCCTCCTTCATCCCCGTCTTGCCGACCGATCCGGTGATGCCGATGCGCACCGCCTCGCTGCGCTCGCGCGCGGCATGGGCGAGGTCATGCAGCGCGCGTGTGGTGTCCTCGACGAGGACGTGGGGGAAATCGACCGGGCGATCGACGATCGCGGCGACGGCGCCACGCGCGAAAGCGGCTTCGACGAAACGGTGGCCGTCCATCGCCTCGCCCTTCAGCGCGACGAAGACATCGCCCGGCCGCACGTCGCGCGAATCCATTTCGACGCCGGATGCCTGGAAATCGTGGCTCGCCGTGCCACCGGTCGCCGCGGCGATGCCGGCGGCGTCCCACAGGGCGAGCGGCAGCGCGTCGCGCCTGTCTCGCGGCCAGCTCTTGAGCAGCGCTGATGTGTGTCGCGTCATCGACCCTTTTCCTCGTTCGCCCCGGCGGCGCATTCGCGCGCCACTTCCACGTCGTCGAACGGCAGGACCCGCATATCCGCTCCCGCCCCGATAATCTGCCCCTGCTCGTGACCTTTCCCCGCCACGAGTAGGATGTCGTGTTCGCCCGCGCCCCTGACCGCCTCGGCGATGGCCTCGCGGCGGCCTGCGACTTCGAGGATTTCCGCCGCGCCGCCTGCGGCCCGGGCGCCGTCGAGGACGCCCGCGCGGATCGCGCCCGGATCCTCGCCGCGCGGGTTGTCGTCGGTGACGATGACGCGCTCGGCGCCGCTCGCGGCGACTTCACCCATGGGCGCGCGCTTGCCCGGATCGCGGTCCCCGCCCGCGCCGAAGACGACGATGAGCCTGCCTCCCCGGCCCGCATCGACATGGTCGCGCAGGGCCGCGATGGCGGCTTCGAGCGCGTCGGGGGTGTGGGCGTAATCGACATAGATCGGCGCGCCGACCGGCGCGATGGCCGCACGTTCGAGCCGCCCGCGCACCGGCTGGAGCCGGGAGAGCGCGTCGAAGACCTGCCCCGCCTCGCAGCCGGTCGAGAGCGCCAGCCCCGCCGCGACGAGCGCGTTCGCCGCCTGGTATTCGCCGATCAGCGGGAGTTTCACTTGCCGAGCGTCGCCCTCATGCTCGATGGTCAACACCTGGCCGAGCTGGGTCGCTTCGCGTGCGGCGAGCCTTAGAAAATCCCCTTTCGCGCCGACCGTGCGCACGTCGAGCCCGCGCGCTGTCGCCCGTTCGATGACTTGCGGGGTCCACGTGTCGTCGCGCCCGCCGTCATGGATCACCGCCGGGCTGCCGGGCGGCAGGACTTCGTCGAACAGGCGCATCTTGGCCTCGAAATAGGCTTCCATCGTGCCGTGGTAGTCGAGATGGTCGCGGCTGAAATTGGTGAAGCCCGCCGCCGCCAGCACGGGCCCCTCGCTGCGGTATTGCGACAGGCCATGGCTCGATGCTTCGTAGGCGACGTGGGTGACGCCCTCGCGCGACAGCCCCGCCATGTTCGACAGGAAAGTGACGATGTCGGGCGTGGTCAGCCCGGTCGCAACGCTTCCGTCGGGCGTCGTCACGCCCAGCGTCCCGATGCTCGCCGCGCTGAGGCCGCACATCCGCCAGACCTGGCGGGTCATCTCGACACTCGAGGTCTTGCCGTTGGTCCCCGTCACCGCGACGAGCGTTTCGGGAAAGGGCGCGAAGAAGCGCGCGGCAAGCTGCGCGAAGGTCCGGCGCGGCTCCTCGCTCGCGATATGCGCCGCGCCCTCGACGCGCGCCTGCGGAGAGGCGACGACCGCGACCGCGCCTGCCGCGACCGCTTCGCCGATGAAATCCTCGGCGTTGAACCGTTCACCCCGGAACGCGCCGAACACCGTGCCGGGCGCGACCTTGCGGTGGTCGATGGCGAAGCCGCTCACGCTCGCGTCCTGCCAGTCGCCCGCAGCCCCGAGCCCCGCCGCCGCAAGGAGCGCCGACAGCCTCACGTCTCGCCGTCCTTGCCGCGCTTCTCCATGAGGTAGCGCAGGTCCGAGATGTCGACGTCGCGGTTGTCGTCCGGGCGCACGCCCAGCATCGGGCCGATCCGCGGCACGAGCCTGCCCACGATCGGCGCCGCGTTCCACGCCGCGGTGCGCTGGTAGGAGCTTGCGATGGTCCCGCGCGGCTCGTCCAGCGTCACCACCACGACATAGCGCGGGCGGTCCATCGGAAAGGCGGCGGCGAAGGTGGAAATCAGCTTGTTCTTGACGTAGCGCCCGCCGAAATTCTTCTCCGCCGAGCCGGTCTTGCCGCCGACGCGGTAGCCCTTGGCATCGGCGCTGCGGCCCGTGCCGTAGAGCGCGATCATGCGCAATAGCTGGCGCATCCTGGCCGAGGTCGAGGCCTTGAACACCCGCTTTCCGCGCGGAACCTCGCCCGCATCGAGCTTCCTCAGCGTCGCCGGGCGCCACAGCCCGCCATTGACCATCGCGGCATAGGCGCTCGCAAGATGCAGCGGCGTTACCGCGATTCCGTGGCCATAGCCGACCGTCATCGTGCGGATCCGGCTCCAGTCGTCCTTCGGCCAGAACGGCAGCGCGCGCGCGGGCAGCTCGATCTTGGGCCGTTCGTGCATATGCAGGTCCATCAGCACCCGCTTCATCCGCTCCGCGCCGAGCTGGTCGGCGACCCGCATCGTCACCGTGTTCGACGAATAGGCGAGTGCTTCGGGGATGTTGAGCGCATCGCCCTTGTCGCCGTGGTCGGCGAGGCGGCGGCGGCCGATCTCGACGGGACTTGCATCCCAGTCGCGCGACAGGTCGCGTATGACGCCCGCATCGATCGCCGCGGCGACGGTCAGCGGCTTGAAGGTCGAGCCCAGTTCGGAAACCTGGTTGGTCACCCGGTTGACCATGTTGGGCACGTCTTCCTCGGCGATCCGGTTAGGATCGAAATCGGGCAGCGAGGCGAGCGCCAGCACTTCGCCCGTATCGACGTCGAGCACCACGCCCGCCGCCCCGATCGCATCGGTCGCGAGCATCCCGGACCGCATCTCGTCCTCGAGCGCGCCCTGCACGCGCAGGTCGATCGACAGCGCGGCGGGCCGGCTGCGCAGTTCGGGATCGGACAGGCGTTCATCGAGCACCTGCTCCATGCCCACCCGCCCGCCGAGCGTGCCGTCCTCCTCCTCGACCACGTAGCCGAGCACGTGCGCGGCGAGCTTGCCCTGCGGATAATGCCGGTCCTGTTCGCGCGGCGTTTCGAGCGCGACTTCGCCAAGGTCGAAGACGGCGTTGGCCTCTTCGGGCAGGATGCGGCGGCGCAGGTAGGACGGGCGGCCGCTGGCGAGCAGGCGCGCGGTGCGGCTTTCGTCCATGTCCGGAAAGATCGCGGCGAGCCGGGCGGCGACTTCCTGCGGAGAGCGCACCAGCGGACTGCCGCCGTCATCCATCGCGCGCGGGTTGAACCACAGCGCATAGGCATCGAAGGCCCGCGCCAGCGGCACGCCGTTGCGGTCGGTAATCTCGCCGCGTTCGGGCAGCAGCGCGGCTTCGAGACTGGTGCGCGCCGGTCCCTCGCCGGCAAGGCCGAGCCAGCCGAGCCGCAGCAGCGCCGCCCCCGCGAGCAGCACGAAAAGCAGCGCGATCACCAGCAGGCGCGCGCGCGCGGTGAGCAGCAGTTCCTGCCTCAGGCTGACAAGCTGGACCCGCCCCGTCGGCAGCGCCGGGCGCGGCGCGGGAGCGGGCGATACGGGCGGATCGGCGGCGGGACGCCCGCGCGAGGACGGCAGGTCGAAGCCGAGCGGGAGCTGGCGCTGCGCCGCCCCCTCTCCGATTCCGGACGCAAGACGCCCGAAACCGGGAGCCTGGGCATTCATCGGGCGGCGCCCTGTGCCTCGCCCGCGGCCTGCACCTGCGCGCGGGCAGGGCGGATGGGCGAAGCATCGATCAGGAAGTCTCCGAAGGCATCGGCGAAGCGCGCGGCCGCGTCCTCGCTCGCGGCGGCTCCGGCGGAGGCGAAGGTGACCGGCTTGCCGGTAACGGGCGAGACCATCGCGCGCCCATTCTCGTCCGGCGCGCCGCCCCCGCCGGGCACGGATGCCTCGGGCAGGTCGGCACGGGCGACGCGGATCGGCGCGGGCGCATCGGGGCCGCGCGGCTGGCCGAGGCTGGCGAGCTGCCGCTCGCCTTCGATATACTGGTCCGCGCGCGGGGCCTCGTAGCCGAATTCGACCCGGTTCCATTCGGCCAGCTGGCGCTGGTTGGCGCGGGCCTGGAATTCGGTTTCCAGCCGACGCGTCGCGCGTTCGAGCCGGATGATCTCGCGCTCGGCGAGCAGGACTTCGCTCTTCACCGCGTGGACCTTGAGGCTGAGCAGGACGAACAGGCCGACGCACAGCGCCAGCACCGCGGCCCAGCCGAGCGAACGCATCCGGGCGTGCGTGACGTTCATGATGCCTCTCCTGCGTGGGGGCGCGGCGCAGCGGCGGTCCGCACGGCATGGCGCAGGACCGAGGAGCGCGCGCGCGGGTTGCGGGCGATTTCGGCTTCGCTGGCACGGATCGCCTTCGAGACGCGGGCGAAGGTCGGCGCGGGACCGGGAACTTCGCCCGGAAGGTGGCGCGAGACCGCGCGGCCCGCGCCGGATGCCGCTTTGAGGAACCGCTTGACGATGCGATCCTCGAGGCTGTGGAAGCTGACCACGGCGAGCACCCCGCCCTCGCGCAGCAGCACTTCGGCCGCGGCGAGCCCGGCGCGCAGCTCGCCCAGCTCGTCGTTCACGTGGATGCGCACCGCCTGAAAGGTGCGGGTCGCGGGGTCTTTCTTTTCATGCGGCTTGTGGCCCAGCGCCTTTCTCACCACGCGGGCGAGGTCGCCGGTGGTCTCCAGCGGGCGCGCGGCGACGATGGCGCGCGCGACCCGGCGCGACTGGCGTTCCTCGCCGTAGTGATAGAGCACGTCGGCAATCGCGGCCTCATCGGCGGTGTTGAGGAAATCGGCGGCGCTTTCCCCCTCGCCTGCCATCCTCATGTCGAGCGGCCCGTCGGCGGAAAAGGCGAAGCCGCGCTCCGCCCGGTCGAGCTGCATCGAGGACACGCCGATGTCCATCACCACGGCATCGACCTTGTCGACGCCGAGGCCGCGAAGCTCGTCGGCCATTTGCGAAAAGCGCCGCGCGTGGAGCGAGAGGCGGCCCTCGTAGCGCGCGACCAGCGCCTCGCCTTCGGCGATCGCGTGCGGGTCGCGGTCGAAGGCGAAGACGCGCGCGCCCGCATCGAGCAGCGCGCGAGAGTATCCGCCCGCGCCGAAAGTCGCATCGACGATGCTCATGCCGGGTGCGGGGGCGACGGCGGCGACGACTTCATCGAGCAGGACGGGGATGTGGCCAGAGGCTGGTGACGCGTTCACTTGCCGCCCCCTTTCGCCTTCGCCATCAGCGCGCGGCAGGTCGCCTGCGCGCCCTTGAAGCTTGCATCCATCCGCTCGAGTTCTTCCGGGTTCCAGACGAAGAAGAACTTGCCCGCGCCGTGGAAATAAAGCCCGTCGCCGACATGGCCGAGGTCTTTCAGGTGTTCGGGCATGACGAAGCGGCCCGAATCGTCGAACGGGATCTGCTCGAAACCGAACAATTGCTGCGCGCGCACGTCGGGGTCGAAATCGCTCTGGCCGAGCCGGATCGCGCGCTCTTCTTCCTTTTCGAGCTGCGCATGGAGTTCGTCGATGCGCGACAGGCCGAAGCCGACGAGGCAGTCGTACTTGTCGTGGACCATCAGGCAGAGCGTCTTCGCTCCCCCTGAGCTTTCCTTCACCGCCTTGCGGAAGGTCGGGGGCAGGACGAAGCGGCCCTTGTCGCCGGCGGGCGAGAAGGCCTGTCCGTTATATCCCGCAAATCCCGCCACGTGGCCCGTAATCCCCTCTCGAATGCACCGTCCCCGGACACGCCTCCCCCGTCGCCGCCCGAGCGCGAATTCAGGCGGCGCGCCGCGCGAGGTGCGGCGACGCGGGACGGATCGGCATATTTGATGGAGCCCGGTAATATCCGGGAAGGATGCGGGTGAAAAGGGGATTTCGCGGGATTTCGCGGGATTAATTGGTAAATATCTGTTTTATATAGATATTCTATCCTACACTCCGGTTTCGCACGGAGCTCCCCCCGTATGAATTGCGCGAACTAAGCCCCCGTTTCGCCCCGAAATCCCGCCCGATTCCCGCTCGATCCCCACTCATCCCGCCGCAGCGCGCAGGCTTTCCCGCGAGATCCCCGGAAGGCGCGCAGGCGAAGGCGAAATCGAAGAGAGCGGCGATGGCCGAAGCCCCCTGCCCGGCCTCTGCGGCGAGGCCCTCGTGCTCGAACAGGGCGGCGTCGGCGAGCAGGGTGACGCTGCCTTCGCCCACCCGGCACCGGGCGAGCGCGCGCTCGGCGGCGAAGGTGCAGGCCGCGCCCCGCTCGCCTTCCGCGCGCACCTCTCCGGCGAGCGCCAGCGGCAGCGTGCCTGCGGGAAAAGCGGCGAAGCGCGGAGCAGCATCCTGCGTCTCGTCATAGGCGACCGCGAGCCCCCAGCGCGCCACCACCGGCGGGATAAGCGCAACCGCGTTGGGACGGCGCGGATCGCCCAGCGGCAGGTCGTATTCGCCGGTCAGCATCGGGTCGAGCACCAGCAGCAGCCGCCCGCCGCCGCGCACCCAGCCATCGAGCGCGACATTGTCCGCCGGCGAAAGCCCGCGCGGCTGGATCACCGCGAGCCGGCCCAGCCCTTCGAGCGGGTCGATCTGTGGATCCTCGGGTGTCAGACCCGGTGTCGGGGCGAGCGTGTCGAGCGGGACCAGCCGCGCCGCGCGCTCCATCGCGCGGCGCTGCCACGGCGGCTCGCCCTCGCCCCGCGCCATCTCGGCAATCCCGATGCCGAGCGGGCGATAGAGCGGGAGGCCGGTGTGGAGGCCCACCTCCGGGCGCTCGGCCCGGGTTGCGGATGGCGCGGCGGAAGGGGCGGCGGCGACAGGCGGATCGCCGGGCAGAAGCAGGCGCGGCAGGAGTGCGCCGAAGCCGACCGCGAGAGCCGTGACGAGGCTGCCCACGAAAGCTGCGCGGGCCGCGCCCTGCCTCACCTTGCGCCTGCGTCGGAGTCCTGCTGCTCGGCCCCGGCGCCCGCCTGCGTCGAAGTGACCGGCCGCGTCCCCGGCGGGCCGTTGGTCGGCGCGGGACCGGGGCGCGAATGCGGATCGGGCGCGGGCTCGGGCTCGCTCGGCGGGACCACGCCCGCATCGGCGAGCGGGTCGCGCTGCGCCGGGGCCGGGCTCGGCTCGGTGGTGGGCGCGGCGTCGGGCACGGCGGCCTCTTCGACGAGGTCGGCCTGGCTGCCGATGATGCTGGCGAGCCCGACCAGCAGGACCATCGCGCAGATGCCGAACAGCCCGACCTGCAGCCGCTGCATCGCCTCGGAGCGCGTCCCGCCGAGCGGTGCGCCCTCGGGCGGATTTTCATCCGTCCCGGCGGGTTCCATCGCGAAGAGCCTGCGTGCCTTCATCGCGCAAGCCTAGCGCGCCGCATCGCCGCTTTCCAGCCAGTCGAACACCGGCAGGCCCTTCGAACGCAACCATTCGGCGTTGTAGAGCGTCGAGAGGTAGCGAAAGCCGGTGTCGCACAGGATCGTCGCGACCTGCGGGTCCTCGCGTCCCTCCGCGACGAGCTGCCGCCCCAGTTCGACCGCACCCGCGACATTGATGCCCGACGACAGGCCGAGGCACAGTCCCTCCTCGCGCAGCAGGCGTTCGACCCAGACGAGCCCTTCCTCGTCGGAGATGCGGAACTGGGTATCGATCGGCGCGCCTTCGAGATTGGCGGTGATGCGGCCCTGCCCGATCCCTTCGGCGACCGAGGAGCCCTCGGCCTTCAGCTCGCCATGGGCGAAGTAGTTGTAAAGCGCAGCGCCGTGCGGATCGGTCAGCGCGATGCGGATGTCGGGGTTCTTCTCTTTCAGCCCCATGCCCACGCCCGCGATCGTGCCGCCCGTGCCCGCGGCGCAGGTGAAGCCGTCGATCCGGCCTTCGGTCTGGTGCCACAGCTCGCGCGCCGTGCCTTCGATATGGGCCTTGCGGTTGGCGATGTTGTCGAACTGCCCCGCCCAGACCGCACCTTCGGTCTCCTCCGCCATGCGGCGCGAGACGTGCTGGAAATGGTTGGGGTCGGCATATTTCGTCGGCGGGACGAGGACGAGCTGGGCGCCCAGCGCGCGCAGCGTGTCCATCTTCTCCTTCGACTGGTTGTCGGGCATGACGATCACGGTCTTGTAGCCGAGCGCGTTGGCCACCAGCGCGATGCCGATCCCGGTATTGCCCGCTGTGCCCTCGATCACCGTGCCGCCCGGCGCAAGTTCGCCGCGCGCCTCGGCATCGCGGATCATGTAGAGCGCCGCGCGGTCCTTCACGGACGAGCCGGGATTGGCGAATTCGCACTTGCCCCAGATGGTGCAGCCCGCCGCCTCGCTCGGCCCGGCGAGCCGGACAAGCGGAGTGTTGCCGATAAGCGAAAGCGTGTCGCCGATGGGCGCGGTGATATTCATGGAACCGAACTAGGGCCGGATCGGCCCGCCCGCAACGGTGAATCCCGCTCCGGGATCAGTCCTCGGGCGCGATCGTCACCTTCAGCCCGTCGAGTTCGGCGGTGAAGGGGATCTGGCACGACAGGCGCGAGGTTTCAGTGCGGTGGTCGGAGCTTTCGAGCAGGTCGTCCTCGTCCTCGCTCATCTCGGGGAGCTTGTCGGTGAAGCCCGCGTCGACATGAACATGGCAGGTCGCGCACGAGCAGCACCCGCCGCACAGCGCGAGCAATTCGTCGAAGCCGTTGTCGCGGATGGCTTCCATCACCGTCAGGCCGTCCTCGACCTCGATCTCGCTCGTTTCGCCTTCGCGATTGGTGACGACCAGCTTGGGCATGGGCTTTCGTTCTCCTGCCGATGGGTTGCGCGCAGGCGGCCTGCGCTATCGATGAAACCTGCGGGCTGCTAGGCGAGTTTAAAGCGTGAGGCAAGTTAGGGGATTTGAGAGTGGGCGCTGGCACATGGGATTGAGCGAAGGGCAGTTGCGCGGCGCGCTGGACGAGGTCGCGGCGCGCGACGAACGGGTCGCGCGCGAACTGGAGCGGGTCGGCTATCCCGCCCCGCGCATCCGCGAGCGCGGCTTTCGCACCCTGCTGCGCACCATCGTCGGCCAGCAGGTCTCGGTCGCGGCGGCGGCTTCGATGTGGGCGAAGCTCGAAGCCGAACTGGGCGAGGATTTCGCCCCCGGCGACCTGCTCGCGCGCGATTTCGATAGCCTTCGCGCGTGCGGGCTTTCGCGGCAGAAACAGGGCTATGCCCGCTCGCTGTGCGAACTGGTGGCGGCGGGCGAGGTCGATCTCCACGCCCTGCCCGAAGGCGACGAGGAGGCGATCGCGCTGCTCACGCAGGTCAAGGGCATCGGGCGCTGGTCGGCGGAGATCTACCTGCTATTCGCCGAGGGCCGCCCCGACATCTGGCCCGCCGGCGACCTCGCCGTGCAGGAAGGCGTGAGGCGGCTCGCCGGCATGGAGGAACGGCCGAAGGAAAAGGAGACCCGCGCGCTCGCCGAAGGCTGGGCGCCGCATCGCGGGGCGATGGCGATCTTCACCTGGCACTTCTACGCCAATCCGGCGCTTTAGCACGCCCGTCGAAATCAAGTTGGCGCCGAACACAACTTTGGCGTGGAAAGCGCCTCTGGCATTCGCCGCCATGGGGCATACATGGCCCCGCAGCCCACCGAGAAGAGGAGAGACCATGCCCCCCGCCGAGACTTTTCCGATCATCCCGCGCGACCACCTCTTCGGCAACCCGACCCGCGCGCAAGGGAGGATAAGCCCGGACGGCAAGTGGCTTTCCTGGCTCGCCCCGCACGAAGGCGTGCTCAACATCTGGCTCGCCCCCGCCGACGATCCGGATGCGGCGAAGGTGATGACCAAGGCGACGGCGCGCCCGATCCGCGAGCATTTCTGGGCGCCGGATGCGAAGAGCATCGGCTATATCCAGGACAAGGACGGGGACGAGAACTTTCTGCTCTACCGCATCGACGTCGAAACCGGCGAGGAGCGGGCGATGACCCCGTTCGAGAACACGCGCGTGCAGATCGTCGGAGCCTCGCACACGATCAAGGACAAAGTGCTGGTCGGGCTCAACAACCGCGACCCGCAATTCCACGACGTATACCGGCTCGACCTCAACACGGGCGAGATGGAACTGGTCTACGAAAACAATTCCTATGCCGGGTTCATGGCCGACGACACGCTCACCCTGCGCATGGCGATGCGCCAGAACGAGGCGGGCGGGACCGACTATTTCCGGGTGACCGGCGGCGAGGTCGAGGACGAGCCGTTCGAAAGCACGGCGATGGAGGATTCGCTCACCACCTCGCCAGCAGGCTATACCGCCGACGGGTCGGTGCTTTACTGGATCGACAGCCGGGGTCGGAACACAGCCGCGCTCTATGCGCAGGACACCGCGACGGGCGAGCGCACGCTGATCGCCGAGGACGACAAGGCCGATATCGGCGGGACGATCCGGAACCAGGATACCGGCGAGGTTCAGGGCTATTCGGTCGATTACCTCAAGACCGAATGGACCGCGATCGACGCCGGGATCGGGGCGGCGCTCGACTGGCTCGGCGAGCGGCTCGAGGGCGAATTCGGCATTGCCAGCCGCACCGACGACGACCGCACCTGGATCGTCTGGAACGATCCCGTCACCGCGCCGATGCGGACCTTCATCTTCGACCGCGATGCCGAAACGCTGGAGCCGTTCTTCGTATCGCGCCCCGAACTCGAAGGCGCGCCGCTCCAGCCGATGCACCCGCTCGAAATCGAGAGCCGCGACGGCCTGACGCTCGTGTCCTATCTTACCCTGCCGCCGGGCAGCGATCCGGAGGGCACGGGTCGCCCGGGCAGCGCGCTGCCGATGGTGCTGCTGGTCCATGGCGGGCCGTGGGCGCGCGACGGCTATGGCTTCGATGCGATCCACCAGATGCTCGCCAATCGCGGTTATGCCGTCCTGTCGGTCAACTTCCGCGGCTCGACCGGCTTCGGCAAGGATTTCCTCAACGCGGCGAACAAGCAGTGGGGCCTTGCCATGCACGACGACCTCATCGATGCGGTCCGCTGGGCCGTCGGTGAGGGGATCGCCGAGGAGAACAAGGTCGCGATCATGGGGGGCTCTTATGGCGGCTATGCGACGCTCGCCGGGCTCGCCTTTACGCCCGAGGTCTTCGCCTGCGGGGTCGATATCGTCGGTCCCTCGAACCTCGAGACGCTGCTCTCGACCATCCCGCCCTACTGGGCGCCGATGGTGAAGATCTTCCACGAACGCATGGGCAATCCCGACACCGAGGAAGGCCTCGCCCTGCTGCGCGCGGCGAGCCCGCTGCACAAGGCCGAGAAGATCACGAAACCGCTGCTGATCGCGCAAGGGGCGAACGATCCGCGCGTGAAGCAGGCCGAAAGCGACCAGATCGTCGGCGCGATGAAGGAGGCCGGAATCCCCGTCACCTATGTCCTCTACCCGGACGAGGGCCACGGCTTCGCCCGGCCGGAGAATTCGATCGCCTTCTTCGCCATCGCAGAGAACTTCCTCGCCGAATGTCTCGGCGGGCGCGCGGAGCCGCTGGGCGACGTCCTCGCCCCCTCCACTGCCGAGATCGTCGAGGGCGAGGAATATGTGAAAGGACTTGCCGCAACGCCCGGTTGAAGTCTGCTGACAAACTGCGCCGCCCGCTCTAACGGTTGCAAAACGCAATCAATGGGAGAGGGACACTCATGGCGGACGAGCGGCGCAGCATCTTCATCAGCGGCGGGGCATCGGGCATCGGCCGCGCGATCGCGCGCCATTTCGGCGAGCGCGGCTGGTTCGTCGGGATCGGCGACATCAACATGGCCGGGATGGAGGACACGCTCGGCCTCATCCCCGGCGGCTTCAAGTATGCCCACAAGCTCGACGTGCGCGACCGCGCGGCGTGGGACGAGGCGCTGAACGCCTTCCGCACCGCCGCCGGGGGGCGGATCGACGTGGTCGTGAACAATGCGGGGATCGGCACGGGCGGCCCGCTCGCCGAGCTCGAGACCGACGAAATCGAGCGCTGCCTCGACATCAACCTCAAGGGCGTGCTCTTCGGCTCGCAGGCGGCCTATCCGCACCTTCTCGACACCGCGCCCGGATCGATTCTCGTCAACATCGCGAGCGCAGCGGGCATATCTGGCGGCACGGGGATGAGCGTCTATTCGGCGACCAAGTTCGCCGTGCGCGGGATCACCGAAAGCCTCGATGCCGAATGGGCGCCGGAGGGAATCAAGGTCGCCTCGATCTGCCCGAGCTTCATCGAGACGCCGCTGCTCGACGGGACGGGCAACCGCCGCTCGAACGAAATGGTGCGCGACCGGGTCAGGGCCGCCGGGCTCGAGATCACGCCGGTCGAGGAAGTCGCCGAGGCGGTCTGGAACGCGGTCCACGGCGAAGACCTGCACTACCTCGTCGGCAAGACCGCGCGCCGATTGAATTTCGCCAAACGCTGGTTCCCGAACAAGGTCCGCAAGCAGAACCGCGCGGGCGCGGCGCTGCTCGGCAAGTGATCGCCGGAGGCTAGACCAACCGATCGATCGCGCGGGCCATCGTCGCATCGCGCACCGACAGGCCGTCGGCATCGTGGGTGGTCAGCGTGATCTCGACCTTGGCGTAGACGTTGAACCATTCGGGATGGTGGTCCTGCGCCTCGGCGATCAGCGCGACCCGGCTCATGAAGCCCCAGGCTTCCGAAAAGTCGGCGAACTGGAAAGTGCGCCGGATCGCCTTGCCGTCGTTGATGAGCTCCCATTCGGGATGGTCCTTCAAAAGCGCCTTGCGGTCGTTCTCGTCGAGTTCGGATACGGCCATATCGGGGCTCCCTGTTGGCTGGTTCGCTGCTTGTGAGGTGGGGTTCTTTTGCCTAACGCACGAGCGCAATGGAAGGTTCTGTCCGCTTCGCTCCCGATATTCGCCTCACAGCGCAGGGCCTTGCCTGCCGCCGGGGCGAGCGGCTGCTGTTCAAGGGACTGTCCTTCGAACTTCGCGCGGGCGAGGCGCTGCACCTCACGGGCGCGAACGGGACCGGCAAGACGACGCTGATTAGGACGCTCGCGGGGCTCGCGCGGCCTTATGCGGGCGAGGTCGGGGCGGTCGGCGCGCTCGGCCTGCTGGATGAACGCCCCGCGCTCGATCCGGACCTGCCGCTTGGCCGCGCGCTTCGTTTCTGGGAGCGGGTCGACGGCGGCGCGGAGCGGGAGGCGATCCATGCGCGGCTGGGTCTCGACCGGCTGCACGAAGTGCCGGTGCGCTATCTTTCGACCGGGCAGAGGAAGCGCGCCGCGCTCGCCGTGCTGATGGGACGGGGCGTGCCTTTGTGGCTGCTCGACGAGCCGCTTTCGGGGCTGGATGCGGGGGCTATCGCGAACGTCACCGGCCTGATCGCCGAGCACGTCGCGGGCGGCGGCATCGCGCTCGTCGCATCGCACCAGCCGCTCGCGGTGCCGGGCCTCCAAAGCCTCGCGCTCGAGGATTTCGCCCCGCGGGAGGAGCCCGCGTGATCGGCGCGCTGCTCCGCCGCGACCTTGCGAAGTTCCTGCCTTTCACGGGGAGCGGGGCGGCGCTGCCGCTCGTCTTCTTCGTCGCGGTCGCCATGCTCTATCCCTTCGCCGTGGGGCCGGATGCGACCCTGCTCGCGCGGACCGGCGGGGGCGTGGTGTGGATCGCCGCCCTGCTCGCCGCGATCCTGCCATTGGACCGGCTGGTGGCGGAGGACATCGAGCTTGGCGTGTTCGACCAGTTGCGCCTGCGGGGCGTGTCGGAGGAGGTCATCATGGCGGTGCGCCTGCTCGCCCACTGGCTCAGTTTCGGTCCGCCGTTGGTGCTGGCGACCTTCCCCGCCGCCGCGCTTCTGGCGCTCGAAGGGCCGGCGCTGCACCTGCTGCTGCTCGGCCTGCTCGCGGGAACGCCGGGGTTGGCGGCAATCGGCCTCATCATCGCCGCGCTGACCGCTTCGCTGCGCAGCGGAGCCGCGCTGTCGGGGCTGCTGCTGGTCCCGCTGGCCCTGCCCATCCTCATTTTCGGAGCGGGCGCACTGGCGCGTCAGGACCCGGCGAGCCTCGGCTTCGTTGGTGCGGCAAGCCTGCTGCTGGTCGCCATCGCCCCCTTCGCGGCCGGAGCCGCCATTCGCGCCGCGAGGGAGAACTGATGCGCGCCCCCGAAAGCCATCGCCAATCTAACCTGCTCCTGAGCCGCATCGCGCAGGCGCTGCTCGGCTTCACCCTCCTCGCCTTCGCGGCCAAGGCGATTGCCGACCCGGCGGTGCAGGCGCGCTACACGCCGATCGTTGTGCTACACGCCACGAGCATGGTCGCGTGGCTCGGTCTCCTCGCCAGCCAAGCGTGGCTCGCGGCGGAGCATCGGCTCGATTTGCACAAGGCGTTCGGGCGGGCCTCGATGGCGCTGGTCGGAGCGATGGCGGTTTCGGGCGCGATCATCTCGGTCAATATCGGGCGGGAGCTGGGCCGCCCGGAGGTGACGGTGGTGAACCTTGCCGCCTTCGTGACCTTCCTCCCGCTCTATTTCGCCGCGCTCCATTTCGCGCGTCGGCGCGATATGCACGCGCACCGGCAGGCGATGCTGATCGGGACGCTGGCGCTGATGACCCCCGCCTATGCGCGCGTGGTGCAGGTGGCGGGCCTGCCCGATCCCGTCGCGATCGCGGCGCAGGTGCCGATTACGCTGGCGATTGCGCTGGGGTACGAATGGAAAGTGCTGGGGCGGGTGTCGAAGCAGATTGCGTGGATGCTCGGCTTCTCGCTCGGCGTGATTGCGGCGATGGTGGGCGTGCTGGTGGTGTGGTTCCTTTGATCTGATTGCATTGCTGTTTTAAGCTGATCCACCGATCTCCGTATTTAACAGCAATCCGGCAGAGAACTCTTCGGGATCAAAAAACAGATCCTCACCTTCCTCACACAACGGTTGGGAGGCAGCGCGTTCAATTACCTCTTGGTGAATGAACGTGGCACCGTCTGCGCCCGGCATTGTCCACCCTGCCGCCCCATTCTCACTGATCAATTTTGCCAAAGCCCTCAACCGAAAATTAAGCGCTAGGCACATGTCCTGTCGCTCACCATCGGGTAAGCCTAAGTCGTTAACTACATGGACTGCCGTGATCGACGAACCAACAAACCCCCGATCTTCAGGCGCTAACTCGCTTATCCGGCCCAAAACTTCTTCGAGGATTTCCGGATCGACTTCTATCGCGTTAATCTTGTCAGAAAACTTCGACATTAGGCGATCCTCCAATAAAGCCAATCAATAAGGCGGCTTGTCTCTTCCCGTAGGGCTCTTGGTGAAGATCTCCACCCCGTCCTCGGTGATCGCGAGGGAATGCTCGAACTGCGCGGAAAGCGACTTGTCGCGCGTCACCGCGGTCCAGCCGTCGCCCAGCACCTTCGCCCAGGGCTTGCCGAGGTTGATCATCGGCTCGATCGTGAAGAACATTCCGGGCTTGAGTTCCGGCCCCGTCCCCGCCTTCGCAGCG
This sequence comes from Erythrobacter sp., assembly GCF_011765465.1. Taxonomy (NCBI): domain Bacteria; kingdom Pseudomonadati; phylum Pseudomonadota; class Alphaproteobacteria; order Sphingomonadales; family Erythrobacteraceae; genus Erythrobacter; species Erythrobacter sp. Next base: position 1,921,588 of record NZ_CP050265.1, read on the forward strand.
TGGACGACTTCGGGCGCGTCGTGGAACAGGCGGCCGAGGCCGTGCCCGCAGAACTCGCGCACCACGCCGTAGCGGAACTGCCTCGCATGGGCCTCGATCGCGGCGCCGATGTCGCCGAGCCGTGCGCCGGGCTTCGACGCCGCCTCGATCCCCAGCATGAGGCATTCATAGGTGACATCGACCAGCCGCTTCGCCTTGATCGACGGCTCGCCCGCGTAGAACATCCGGCTGGTGTCGCCGTGCCAGCCGTCCAGGAGCGGCGTCACGTCGATGTTGAGGATGTCGCCTTCCTTGAGCACCTTCTCAGACGGGATGCCGTGGCAGATCACGTGGTTGATCGAGATGCACGAGGAATGCGTGTAGCCGCGATAGCCGAGCGTCGCGGGAACCGCGCCCGCATCGAGCATCATCTCGCGGATCTTGGTGTCGATGCTCTCGGTCGTCACGCCCGGCTGCACCCACTCGGCGCATTCGTCGAGGATGGTCGCGGCCAGCCGTCCGGCCTTGCGCATCCCCTCGAAGCCTTCCTCGGTGTGAAGCTTGATCGTGCCGTCGCGGTAGACGGTGTCCTTGCTGTCGACGGGCTGGTATTCGGTCATTTCGGCTACATAGCGAGCGAAAGGCGGTCTTGCGAGTCCCTCGCGGGTGAAGTCAGGGCGCAGCGAAAGCTGAGCGGTAATCCTCCTTCACCGCATCGACCAATGCGCGCGTCACCGGGACGGTGACGACATAGGGCCCCTCGGCATAGGCCCCTGCGACATAGGGCGCTGCCAACACGCGGATCGCATCGATCGCCTCGCCGCCGCTTGAAACCGGGACGATCACGAGCTGGTCGAAACCGGGGCACCGCTCGATCATCTCCGCGCGCGAGGGATAGACCTCCCCGCGCCGCTCGGCCTGGGCATCGACAAGCGCTTCGCAATAGGGCTCACGCAGCGCATCGGAGAGCGCCGCGGGCGAGGTGAACAGGTCCATCGGCTCGAGCGCCTGTCCCCGTTCGCGGTCCCACACAGCCGCGTCGAAGAAAGAATTGGGATGCGCGCCGCCCGAATAGATGCTCGTCTCGCCTTCGAGCGAGAGGAAACGCGCCGTGTCGGCGGCGACATTCCACGACGTCGTATGGCTGCGCGCCTTGCAGCCGACGCAATCCTCGCCCGCGAAATCGACGAGCGCCTGCTCCCAGTCGTCCTTCTGCTCGGCAAGGGCGGAATCGCGCCGTTCGGCGAGAATGGCGGCGAGCTCGGGAATGGCAGAGGCGGCGGCGGGCCAGGAAAAAGCGAAGTCGCGCGTGCCGCCGTCCCTTTCGTCATTGTCCTCGAAATCGACGGGACGCGGGTCATCGGTCGGAGAGACGGCAAGTTCGACGCCCCGTTCGCCCGCGATCGCTTCGCCCATCTCCTCGGGCGAGGAACAGGCGGCGATCGCAAGCCACGCCCCCATCACCGGACCCAAACGCATCCTTCCCTCCCCTTGCGGCTCCGCCTGTGAGAATTGAAACGTGACAAGCGCCAACGCGCGATTAAGTAGCCCTCTATGACCGATGCCAGAGACCTGATCCAGCCCGATCGCGGCCAGGACGCGACCCCGATCCACCTCGTCAACAAGGACGGCTTCGAGGACTTCGCCAAGACCCTCTCCGCCGGCCAGCGGGCGAGCCTCGCCGCGCAGAAATTCGACGGGAGCGGCTATCAGGTCGGGATCGTGCCCGATGGCGATGGCTTCTTCGCGGTCGGCGGGGTCGCGAATCCCGACAGCCTGTCGAGCTGGTGCATGGCAGCCCTCGCCGAGGCGCTGCCAGAGGGGACCTATCGCCTTGCGGGCGAGCGCCAGCCGGGGGTCGCCATGTTCGGCTGGATGACCGGGCAATACCGCTTCACCCGCTACCGCGCGGAGGACAAGCCGGTAGGCGCGCGCGTCCTGCTCACCACCGAGATCGCCCGGATGGAGGCGCTCGCCGCAGAGGCCGCAGCCGAGATGAAGGTCCGCGACCTCGTCAATACGCCGGCCGAGGACATGGGCCCCGCCGCGCTCGAAGCCGAATGCGAGGCGCTGGCGAAGGCGCACGGGGCCGAGCTCAAGGTGACGCGCGGCGATGCGCTCGAACAGGAATATCCCATGGTCCACGCGGTCGGCCGCGCCGCCGCGCGCCACCATGCACCGCGCATCATGCACCTGATGTGGGGCAAAGAGGGCGACCCGGTCCTCGCGATCGTCGGCAAGGGCGTGTGCTTCGACTCGGGCGGGCTCGACATCAAGCCTGCCAGCGGAATGCGGCTGATGAAGAAGGACATGGGCGGCGCGGCGCACGCGATCGCGCTCGCCGGTCTCGTCATGGCAGCGGGGCTCAAAGTGCGGTTGCACCTACTGGTCCCGGCGGTCGAGAATGCGATTGCGGGCTCCGCCTTCCGCCCGGGCGACGTGCTGAAAAGCCGCAAGGGGCTGACGGTGGAGATCCACAACACCGACGCCGAAGGGAGACTGATCCTCGGCGATGCGCTGACCCGTGCGAGCGAGGAGGAGCCCGACCTGATCGTCGATTTCGCCACGCTCACAGGCGCGGCGCGGGTCGCGCTCGGCCCCGATTTCGCCGCGATGATGTCGCGGCGCGACGAAACCGCCGAGGCTTTCCTAGAAGCGGGCAAGGCCAATGACGACGCGCCCTGGCGCCTGCCCCTGCCCGATTCCTACCGCGAATGGCTCTCGAGCGACATTGCCGACCTTGCCAACGCCCACCAGAACGCCTTTGCCGGAGCGAGCGTCGCGGGCCTGTTCCTCGACCGCTTCGTGGGCGAAGGGATCGACTGGGTCCATTTCGACACCTTCGCCTGGCGCCCCTCGGCCAAGCCCGGACGGCCCAAGGGCGGCGGCGCCTACGGCCTGCGCGCGAGCTGGCACGCGCTCAAACAGCGCTACGGCGGGTGAGGCCGCCCGCCTCGCTTGCCCGCACGCAGGCTTGCAGCTAAGCGCGCGGTTTCACCGGTTCCCGACACAGGATTGCGACACGAGACATGAACGGCGCGCGAGGCGACAGCGTTGAGGGCAAGGCGGGCTACGCCGTGCCGGGCGGCGTGCTGGGCCTGACCGGCCCGGTCGAGCGCCCCGCGCCGGGCACGCTCCCGCTGCGCGGCGACCTTGCCCATATCGCGCTCGCCGGACAGCATCTTGCGGCGCATTACGTGATCCCCGAGGCCCGCACGCTCGGCCCGGACGGGGCCGAACTGCGCCTCCTCCCGCGCGAGGACAGCGAGGTGCTGCACCGGCTCGATCCGGGCACTCCATTCGAAGTGCTCGATATCGCGGGCGACTGGGTCTGGGGCTGTCTCGGGCCGGAGGGGCCGAGCGGCTATTGCCGGATCGGCGACCTCACGACGCTGGAACACGGCTCTTGACCCACCAGGTCTTCATCGACGGGGCGGCAGGCACGACTGGCCTCGAAATCCGCGAGCGGCTCGCGGGCCGCGAGGAATTCGACCTGATCGTGCTCGATGACGCGCAGCGCAAGGACGAGGCCGCGCGGCGCGAGGCGTTGCACGAAGCCGACATCGCGATCCTGTGCCTGCCCGACGAGGCCGCGCGCGAGGCGGTGAAGCTGGCCGAGGGCTCCGACACCCGGATCATCGACGCCTCCAGCGCGCACCGCGTGGCGGAGGGGTGGACTTATGGGTTCCCGGAAATCATCGGGCACGAGAAGATCGCCAAGGCGCGTCTGGTCAGCAATCCGGGGTGCTACCCCACCGGCTTCCTCGCGCTCGTCGCGCCGCTTGCGAAGGCGGGGCTGCTGCCGAGCGACTGGCCTTACACGGTCAATGCGGTGAGCGGGTACTCGGGCGGAGGCAATGCGCTTATCGCGCGGTTCGAAGCCCAGCCCGACATCGCCTTTCGCGCCTACGGGCTTCAGCTGGGGCACAAACACCTCGCGGAAATGCGGGCCTTTGCCAGTCTTTCATTCGAACCCGTATTCTCGCCCAGCGTCATCCCGGCGCACCGGGGCATGGTGGTCGACGTGCCGATCCCGGCCCCACTGCTGAATGACCGAAATTCGGCGCCTATGCTCGAGAGCGAATTGGCGAGCGTCTATGCGGACAGCGCCATTGTCACCGTGCTTCAATACCCCGACCAGCCGAACGAGATCCTGCTGAGCCGCGATGCCGAGCCCTGGGACGGGATGGAACTGGCCGTGTTCGATGGCGGCCCCGAGAGCGGGCAGGCCCGTCTTGTCGCCCGGCTCGACAATCTTGGTAAGGGCGCTTCCGGCGCGGCGATCCAGAACCTCAACATCATGTGCGGCCTTCCCGAAACCGCGGGATTGCGCCTGTGAGCGGGCCTTCTGCCCAAATTTCGGGCAGATTGCGGCACGTTCACGAGTCCTGTTGCGCCGCGCGTCACAATCTTGCTAATTCCATAGGCACACCTTCCGATTCCTTGCGCTACAGCTTGGGTCGAAAAACGGGCCGCGAGCGACAGGGGACGACGTGAAAAAGATCGAGGCGATCATAAAGCCCTTCAAGCTCGACGAGGTGAAGGAGGCGCTGCACGAAATCGGCGTATCCGGCATCACCGTCACCGAAGTCCAGGGCTTCGGCCGGCAGAAGGGCCACACCGAACTCTATCGCGGCGCCGAATACGTCGTCGATTTCCTGCCCAAGAAAAAACTCGAAGTCGTCGTCCCCGACGACCAGGCCGCGCGCGTGGTCGAAGCGATCGCGGCAGCGGCAAAAACGGGGCGCATCGGCGACGGCAAGATTTTCGTCAGCACGATCGATTCCGCCCTGCGCATCCGCACCGGGGAGACCGATGACGATGCGATCTAGGCATTCCTGATTTCCTCGCCCGCCGCTTGCGGCGGGCTCCTCTCCAACCACCATCGAAATCAAGTGGAGGCAGTGACACAATGGCAAGCGTGAATGACGTCCTCAAGCAGATCAAGGACGAGGAAATCGAGTGGGTCGACCTGCGCTTCACCGATCCCAAGGGCAAGTGGCAGCACCTCACCATGGCGGCGAGCGCAATGGACGAGGACGCGCTGGAGGACGGGCTGATGTTCGACGGCTCCTCGATCGAGGGTTGGAAGGTCATCAATGAAAGCGACATGATCCTCAAGCCCGATATGGAGGCGGTCTACACCGATCCCTTCTCGGCGACCCCGATGCTTGCGGTGTTCTGCGACATCGTGGAGCCCTCCGACGGCCAGCTCTACGAACGCGACCCGCGCTCGACCGCCAAGCGCGCCGAAGCCTACCTCAAGTCCTCCGGCATCGGCGACACGGTGTTCGTCGGGCCGGAGCCGGAATTCTTCATGTTCGACGACGTGCGCTTCGAGGACGGCTATGCCGGCTCGGGCTTCGCGATCGACGACATCGAACTGCCCGGCAACACGGGCAAGGAATACGAAGCCGGCAACATGGGCCACCGCCCGCGCGCCAAGGGCGGCTATTTCCCGGTCGCGCCCGTTGACAGCGCAGTCGACATCCGCGGCGAGATGGTCTCGACCATGATGGAAATGGGCCTCAACATGGACAAGCACCATCACGAGGTCGCCGCCGCCCAGCACGAACTGGGCATCACCTTCTCGACGCTCACCAAGACCGCCGACCAGGTGCAGATCTACAAATATGTCGTGCAGCAGGTCGCCCATGCCTACGGCAAGACCGCGACCTTCATGCCCAAGCCGATCAAGGACGACAACGGATCGGGAATGCACACCCATATGTCGATCTGGAAGGACGGCGCGCCGACCTTCGCCGGCAACGAGTACGCGGGCCTTTCGGAAACCTGCCTCCACTTCATCGGCGGGGTGATCAAGCACGCCAAGGCGGTGAATGCTTTCACCAACGCGACGACGAACAGCTACAAGCGGCTCGTCCCCGGCTTCGAAGCGCCGGTCCTGCTCGCCTATTCGGCGCGCAACCGCTCGGCCTCCTGCCGCATTCCCTATGGCGCGGGCGAGAAGGCCAAGCGGGTTGAATTCCGCTTCCCCGATGCGCTCGCCAATCCCTATCTCGCCTTCTCGGCGCTGCTGATGGCGGGGCTCGACGGGATCGAGAACAAGATCCACCCGGGCGAGGCGATGGACAAGAACCTCTACGACCTGCCGCCCGCCGAACTGGCCGAAGTGCCGACCGTGTGCGGTTCTCTACGAGAGGCGCTCGAGGCGCTCGAGGCGGACCACGAATTCCTGCTGAAGGGCGGCGTGTTCTCGACCGACCAGATCGAAGCCTATGCCGAGCTCAAGTGGGAAGAGCAGCTGCGGCTGGAAACCACCCCGAGCCCGGTCGAATACGATATGTATTACAGCGCCTGATCCGACCCGAAGCGGTCATGGAAGGCCGCAAGGACAAGACGAAGCCGCCCGGAGCCGATCCGGGCGGCTTTTTGTCTCCAGGGTATCAGTAACCCGGCGGTCGGTGCGCCCCGACGCGCGTCCAGGCAGGGCGATAAAGTGATCGGCCTGCGGCAGGAGATCGACGCATTGGCCGAATTCGTACCAAGGGCTTGATGCGAAGTGCGGGCCCATCCGATCCGCAACATCAGTTATGGAGTGTGACACATCTGCAACATGACTGCGGAACTCCATTTCGGGGTTGGATAGCAATTTACTCGCGAGATCATTCCATTAGGAATCCTTGCGAGTGTCCATTGAACAGCAACAGGGTCTAGCCATGAAATCCGATTTCCGCCTCCCCGGCCTTCTCGCCGGCTCAGCAACACTTGCCCTCGCTGCGGCCGGCATCGCCGCTCCCGCTCAGGCGCAGAACGCGCCGACCGCGCCGGACGTGATGGTGGTCCCGAACGAGACGACCGATTCCGAACAGATCGTCGACAATGAAGGTGAATTCGACGGTGTGGGTATGCTCTTCAGGGCGGACGGTTCGGTCTGCACGGGTTCGCTGATCAATCCGCGCACCGTCCTTTTCGCAGCGCACTGCGTAAACAATCGGGCCGCTTCCGATTACGGCCCGAACGGAGTCCCGGCGGCCTGGTCGTTCAATGTGGATGCCCTGCCCGGCTTCCAGGACTGGTTCAGCAATGCCTTCGCCAGCAATCCCGACCTCGCCGTCTTCAACGTCTCGCAGATTCAGTACGATCCCCGCTCGTTGGAAAATCCGGCGGCAGGCGGCTTCATCGAGGCGGATATCGCCCTTGCCACGCTCGACACGCCGGCCGCCAATATCCCGACGTGGGCCGTGCTGTTCTCCCCCCTGCCCGATCCGGGCGAGATCGATCCGGTCACCGGGACGGGCTATTTCGTCGATATCGTCGGGTATGGCGGGACCGGCACGGCGGCCACGGGGGCCAGCCTCGGGATCGATTTCCGTCGCCGCGCGGCGGAGAACATTCTCGGCGGGTTCTTCTCGCTCGACGATCGCAACGCGATCCTGTTCGGTCCGGGGCCGGAAAGCCTTTCGCAAAACCTCTATTTCACGGATTTCGATTCGCAGGATCGCAGCCCGTTCGTAGACATCAACATCACGCGCGACGATGCGCGACCGAATGAAGGGACGACGGCAGGCGGCGACTCCGGAGGTCCGCTGATCCTCGATGCTGAAAACAACACGCTGACCGACGAGGATCTCGTCATCGGTGTTCTCTCGGGCGGATCACGGGTGTTCGGCGTACCGTTCAGCTCGATCGGCACGCAGAGCTTCTATCAGCCGCTCTTCCTCTACTGGCAGTATATCGCGGCCAACAATCCCTATCGCTATGTCGGGACGAATGGCGGCGACGGGGCTTGGGAGGATCCCGATCACTGGGTCACCCTGCTTGATCCGGCCTACCGCATCATCGACGAAAGCGGCGCTGTCGTGAACGGCCTGCCTTCGACGCCGGAGCTTGCGCTCGAAGGGACCGAAGGCGATTTCGGCGCGATCTGCATCGAGTTCGAAGGACCGGGCGATTTCTGCACCGACCTTGCTACCGGCACGACAACGCCGACTTTCAACGCCGGAGCAAGCGCCACTGCCCCGGATGCCGAGCTCAGCGTCGGGGTCTGGAACAATCGGGGCCAGGTCACGCTCGAGCGCGGCGGCGAAGCGACCGAAAGCGACAATCGCGGTTTCGTCGACCTCGGGCTTGAGGATTTCCGGTCCGCTGCAAGCCAGCCGGGCGGCGAAGCAATCGCCCAGGAGGCTGTGGCCGAGGGCGGGGCCGGCGGCGGCCTGCCTGCCCCCACACTCGCCAACGGCCTTCCGGGCGCGAGCGGCTTCGTTCCGGACAATGTCGATCCCGTCGTCAGTGCCGACCCTGCGCTTGCCGTCCAGGGACGCTATTTCGACGTCACTCTTTCCGGATCGGGCACGACCACGCTTTCGAGCACGGTCGAGATTGACCGCCTTATCGTGCGCGATTCGGCGGGTCTTGCGATCGATGCCGATGGCGACCTGACCTCGCTCATCAACGTCAGCCAGTTCGGGGGCAATGTCGCGGTCGATGGGAGTCTTGCGAGCATCGGGGACTACACGCTTTTTGCCGGTATGCTGTCGGGGTCTGGCACGATCGAATCGCCCTTCGTGACCAGCATCATGGGCGCGATCTCGCCCGGTGAGATGGGGACGATCGACACGCTCACTATCGACGGCAATCTCGTCATGTCGTCGGGCGCGACGCTGCTGGCCGACATCGACGCGGCTGGAAATTCGGATACGCTCGCCGTCACCGGCCTTGCCAATGTCGGCGGTGTCGTCGGCATCGGCCAGGGCATCACCGGCCAGGTCAACGGCAATGGCCGCACCTACACGATCCTGACCGCCGATGGCGGGGTCAGCGGCGCGTTCAGCGAAACCACGATTTCCGCGATCCTGAGCCAGTCCTTCACCTACACCGAGAATGCCGTTCTGATGCAGATCGAAGCGGCAAGCTATGCCAGCGTCGTAGACCCGGATGATCCGGTCCAGTCGGCCTATGCCCAGTTGTTCGACCAGAATCGCTCGAACGACAATATCGCGGAGATTTTCGCGCTCGACTTTGCCGATGCCGACACGATCCGCTCGACCTTCAACGGCCTTGCCCCGGTTACCGAGGCGGCGGTGAGTTCGCTTACCCAGCAATCGGTCAACCTGCTGCAGAACTTCAACGACCGGCGCCTTCGCACCGCCGATCGGTCGAAAGCGGGCGGCAAGATCGCGAAAGTCGGCTCCCCGCTCGAAGCCACCCAGGCAAGCTTCCAGCGTTTCGGCCAGCCGGTCGGCGCGGGGGCGATGGCGCTGCAGGGCGGCGAAGGCGATGCCGAGGTGATGGACGCCGACCTGCCCGAAAACGTGGCGCTCTTCCTTGCCGGGGGCATCGTCTCCGGCGAAGCCGACCCGCTTCCCGGCTACACCGGCAACAGCGACATGGACGGCCTGTATGTCGCGGGCGGCCTCGAATTCTATCTCGGCGATAGCACGATGATGGGTGTTTCGGGGTGGTTCTCGTCGGTCGAGGCGGACACCGCCCTTGGCCAGCGAGCCGAAGCCGATACCTTCGCGGGGTCGCTCTATGCTCGACACCGCGCGGAAGGCGGCCTGATCCTCGACGGTCAGCTGACCCTGGGTTCGATGAACCTGACGACAGACCGCCGGGTCGATTTCCTCGGCAACCCCCAGGCCCTTTCGAGCGATGACAGTGACACGCTGTTCTCCGCTGCGGTGGGCGCATCCTATGATCTGCAAAGCGGGATCGGTACGCTTTCCCCAGGGGTCGAGGCGCGCTTTGCCAGCGTGGATCTGTCCACGGTCGAGGAACGGGGCGGCCCGCTGGGGCTTCAAGTCAACCGCGAAACCTATCGCAGCGCCCAGGCTCGCGGCGGTCTCGATTACGAGACGTCGGGCGATATGTTCCAGGTCAATGCGACCGCGCAGATGGTCTGGGAGTTCGAAGAAGGCCCGCAGCTTCTCTCCGCCCAGTTCGTGCGCGGAAACGGCCCGGCGGCGAACTTCGTAGTCGATGGCGCCGACCGGACGTGGGGCGAAGTCGGCATCGGGGCGACCATCGGCGATGGCCCCGTGACGGTCGGCTTCGGTTTCGACGCGACGATCGGACGCAGCACTGCGGACACCCGGGTCTGGAGCGCAGAGGCGACCTGGCGCTTCTGATCCGGTCGGCAGGCTTGGAATACAAGAGGGGCGCTTCACCGAAACGGTCGAAGCGCCCCTTTCATTTGCGCGAACGATTGCCGCGAAGCTCTTTGCTTGCCTATCCTTCCCGATCTCAAGGAGGGAGGGAGAGAGACATGACAGTTCGCATCCTCGCAATTCTAATGGCCGGTGCCGCTTTTACCGCTCCGCTCGGCGCGCAGGAGGGGTCAAAGCCGGCTTCCCCAGCGACCATTGCTGCGCAGCGCGAGGCAGCAGCGGCTCTCCCCCGGGATGGCACGCGGGATGCCGAATTCGCTGCGCGCGGTTTCCTTGCCACCCGCGCCGACCCGGTGATCCGCGACGCGCGCGGCCAGCCGGTCTGGAACCTCGATGCCTATGCTTTCGTCGAGGGCGACCCGCCCGCCACCGTCCACCCGAGCCTATGGCGGCATATGCGCTATCTCAAGCGGCACGGCCTGTTCGAAGTCGCCGACGGCATCTGGCAGGTGCGCGGCTTCGACCTTTCGAACATGACCGTGATCCGCGGTGAAACGGGCTGGATCGTGATCGACCCGCTGACGACGAAGGAAGTCGCCGAAGCCGCGCTCGAGCTTGTCAACGAAACGCTCGGCGAGCGCCCGGTCGTCGCGGTGATCTACAGCCACAGCCATGCCGACCATTTCGGCGGAGTGCGCGGCGTCGCCAGCGCCGAGGACGTAGCGGAAGGCCGGGTCGCGGTGATCGCGCCCGAGCATTTCATGGAAGAGGCGGCTTCCGAAAACGTCCTCGCCGGAGGTGCGATGCAGCGCCGCGCGGCCTACCAGTTCGGCGCGGGGCTTGGCCCGAGCGACACCGGCCAGATGGGCAGCGGGATCGGCATGGCGGTCTCGCGCGGAACGATCACCCTGATCGCGCCGACCGACACCATCCGCACGACCGGAGAGACGCGCGTCGTCGATGGCGTTCCGCTCGAATTCCAGATCGTCTCGGGCAGCGAGGCCCCGTCCGAGCTCAATGTCTACATCGCCCCGCAGCGCACCTTCCTCGCCGCCGAGATCGCGACCTGCACGATGCACAACATTCTCACCCCGCGCGGGGCGAAGGTGCGCGATACGCGGGCCTGGGCGCGATTCCTCGACGAGGCGGCGACGCAATATGCGCCGAAAAGCGACATCGTCATTTCGAGCCATTGCTGGCCGCAATTCGGCCGCGAGGCGGGCACGGACTGGCTGACCGCACAGCGCGACAATTACCGTTATCTCCACGATCAGACCGTGCGCCGGATGAACCGCGGCGCGACCATGGATGAAATCGCAGAGGAGGTGACGCTGCCGCCCCAGCTGGCCGAAGAATGGTCGGCCCACGGCTATTACGGGACCTACAGCCACAATTCCAAGGCGATCTACCAGTATTACCTCGGCTGGTACGACGCGGTCCCTGCAAACCTCCACCCGCACCCGCCGGTCGATCGCGCGCGCCGCATGGTCGAGGCGCTGGGCGGCGCCGGGCGCGTCACCGCGCTAGCCCGCGCGGCCATGGCCGAGGGCGATTATCGCTGGTCCTCCGACCTTCTCCAGCAGCTCGTCTTCGCCGAGCCGGGCAACGCGGCGGCGAAACGCCTGCTCGCCGACAGCTACGAACAGCAGGGCTATCAGTCGGAAAGCGCGATCTGGCGCAACCAGTTCCTCGTCGCGGCGAACGAATTGAGGAACGGGCACGCCGACAATTTCCGCACCCAGAGCAACGACCTCATCGCGGCCGTACCGACCGGGCTGCTGCTCGATTCGGCGGCAACGCGCTATGATCCGGCGAAAATGGCGGAGAAAGGCGTGGCGGTGCGTTTCGACCTCACGGACCGGCAGGAAAGCGCGCTCCTCGAGGCCAATCGCAGCGTCATGATCGCGCGCATGGGAGACGAGGAGACCGTGCCCGACGTCGTCGTTACCGGGCCGCGCCAGCTCGTGCTGGGCCTGCTTTTCCTCAAGCTTCCGCTGGCGCAGATGAAGGCGGCGGGCCTTTCGACCGAAGGCGACGAGGGCGCGTTGGAGGCGCTGCTTGGCGCGCTCGATCCGATGCCGGACGGCTTCGACATCGTCACGCCCTGAGGAGGGGCGCCGACCTGCGGTTTGCGCCGCGCGCCGCCCGAGGATTGCGGTCGAGGAGAAGGGTAGGCGAGATTTCGTTTTCCTACTCGGCTTTTGCGTGCCTAATCGTTTCGCCTGTGCTGCCAGACCTGCATAGGAGGCCCCCGCCATGACCGGTTTCGACCGCCGTTCCTGCCCCCCCCGTTCCTTTATCGAAACCCTGCGCGCGATAATCGGGAGCACGTCCCGACCGGCGGGGGATAAAGACCTTGATGAGGTTCCGGTCCCCGATATCGACCTAGCCCCCGTTCCCGAGCGCACGCCCGCGCCCGCGCCCGCGTCGGTGGCCGTGGCGAGCGTCCCGCGAGTCGCGCGCCGCGCGCCCGTTCACCGGATCGGGCCGGAGGGCATCGCCCTCATCAAGCGTTTCGAAGGCTGCGCGCGGCTGCGCCCCGACGGGTTGGTCGAGGCTTATCCCGACCCCTGCAGCGGCGGGGATCCCTGGACGATCGGCTGGGGCTCTACGGGCGCAGAGATCGGACCGGGCACGGTCTGGACGCAGGCCGAATGCGACGCGCGCTTCGAGGCCGATCTCGCGCGATACGCCGCCGAGGTCGCCGCGGCGATCGGCGACGCACCGACGACGCAGGCGCAGTTCGATGCGCTGGTGAGCTTCCATTACAACACCGGCGCGATCGCCCGTGCGACCCTGACCCGCAGGCATCGCGCCTGCGACCACGCGGGCGCGGCGCGCGAATTTCCCCGCTGGAACAAGGCCGCCGGGCGGGTGGTCAGGGGTCTGGTGAGGAGGCGCGCAGCCGAAGCGGCGCTATACCTGTCCTAGGAGCTATTCCGAGGAGGGGAAGCGCAGCGGCTGGCCGTCCTTGCCACGCCCGGCGGCAACATCCTTGTCGCCCGCCTTGCGCTGAGCGATCGCCTTGGCGATCAGGCGGTTCTGCTCCTCCGCGTCCATCACCTGCCAGCCTTCGCGGGTCAGCCGTTCGAGCGGGCGATAGCGCACCTTGTACTGCATCCGCGGCGACCCATCGACCCAATAGCCGAGATAGACATAGGGCAGGCCCTGTTCGGCCGCGCGGCGAATGTGGTCGAGGATGATGTAATTGCCGAGCCCCGCGCGGGTCGGATGCTTCGGATCGTAGAAGGAATAGATCATCGACAGGCCGTCGCCCTGCCGGTCGGTCAGGCAGGCACCGACCAGAGCACCGGGATTGCCGTCAGCATCGGGCTCGCGATATTCGACCACGTTGGTGGTGACGGGCGTGTGTTCGACCATGTCGGCATAGTCGAGCTCGTCCATCTGCGACATCCCGCCGTCGGGGTGCCTTTCGCCCAGATAGCGCGCGAGCAGTTCGAATTGCTCGTCGGTCGCCCAGGGGCGGCATTCGGTCGCGATGAGGTCGGAATTGCGCTTGATATCCCGCTTCTGCGTGTTCGAGGGGCGGAATTCGCCCGCCACCACGCGGACCGAAACGCAGGCCTGGCAATCGAGGCAGGAGGGCCGGTAGGCGACCGTCTGCGAACGGCGAAAGCCTATCCGGCCGAGCGCCTCGTTCAGCTGATCCGCGTGCGCGCCCTTAAGCTCCGTGAACACCTTGCGCTCCTGCCGGCCAGGAAGATAGGGGCACGGCGCGGGGCTGGTCACGAAAAAGCGGGGGAAGCGAATGGGGGCCGTCACGGGTCTGGTCGGGTCCTCTGGAAAGGGGAATCGGCGGGGGCTCGTGTTAAGACAATCTTATGCCTCGCAGAAGGGTCCGGTAAAAGTCCCTTAACCACGAAACAGGGTGAATAATGGCTTAGTATGCACAAGCTGGCGCACGAAGCCGCACCGTTCCGGAGCGATCCGGCAAAATGTCGCGCAAGGATATTGCGGGAACCGGAAACGCGCGGGAGTCAGTTCAGCTCGACCGGCTGGACAGAATAGCCCTCTTCCCGCAACGCCTTCACCAGCTGTTCGACCTGCGCCGCGTCGCGCGCTTCGCATTCGATGTCGGTGATGAGACCCTTGGCCGGAAGCGTCGTGAAAATCCGCTGGTGGTAGATCTCGATGATGTTGACATTGTGCGCGTCGAACAGGCGCATCACCTTGAACAGCGCGCCGGGGCGGTCCTGCAGGGTGACGCGAAGCCGGGCGAGCCGACCCTGCCGGGCGAGATCGCGCAGCAGGACATTGGCGAGCAGGCGCGTGTCGATATTCCCGCCGCACAGAACCAGCCCGATGGTCTTGTCGCGGAATCGGTCGGGATAGCTCATCACCGCAGCCAGCCCCGCCGCGCCCGCGCCCTCGACCACGGTCTTTTCGATCTGGAGCAGCAGCGACACGGCCTTCTCGAGGCTGGGTTCATCCACCAGCACGATATCGTCGACACGGTTTGCGATGACCTGCGAAGTGAAGGCGCCCGGCTTCTTGACCGCGATGCCTTCGGCCAGCGTGTCGCCGCCGCAATCGCGCTCTTCGCCCTTGATCGCGGAGAACATACTCGGGAACAGCGCCGACTGCACGCCGACGACCTCGATATCGGGATCGTGCGCGCGCGCCACCGTCGCCATGCCCGAGATCAGCCCCCCGCCGCCGATCGGCACGACGAGGCAATCGAGATCGGGCTTCGCCGCGAGCATTTCGAGCGCCACCGTCCCCTGCCCCGAGGCGATCAGCGGGTCGTCGAAGGGATGGATGAAGGTAAGCCCGCGCTCCGCCTCGATCTCACGCGCATGGGCGTAGGCATCGTCATAGGTCTCCCCGTGGAGCACGACATTGCCGCCGACGCTTTCGGTCTGCATCACCTTCACCGTCGGCGTGGTGCGCGGCATGACGATGGTGACCGGCACGCCCAGCCGGGTGCCGTGATAGGACAGCCCCTGCGAGTGATTGCCAGCCGAGGCCGCGATCACCCCGCGCGCGCGCTGTTCGTCCGACAGCGCCAGCAGCGCGTTCAGCGCGCCGCGCTCCTTGTAGGCGGCGGTGAACTGCAGGTTCTCGAATTTCAGCCAGATATCCGCGCCGGTGATCTGCGACAGCGTGATCGAATGCATCATCGGCGTGCGCACCACGGAGCCTTCGATCGCCTTCGCGGCGGCGCGAACGGTGTCGATGGTGAGAGCCTCGGGCCCGGGCGTCGCCGGGTGGGCGGGCTGCTGGGGGATGGATTGCGCGGTCATGACGGGCCGTGCCCTAGGCCGCCATGCGAGCGAGGGCAATTCCTTTGCGCGCCATGCGGGCACGCGTCCTTTACGCGCAATGCGGGCACGCGTCCTTTGCGCGTTATGCAAGGCTTGCGGACGCAATCCGTTGGCAAGCGCGCGGCGAGCGACTAGTCACCCGGGCCATGACTGGAACAACGCAGCTTGCCTTTATCGGGCTCGGCGTGATGGGCGGTCCGATGACCGGCCACCTCGCCCGCGCCGGCCACCGCGTCGCCGCCTACAACCGCTCGGGCGAGCGCGCCGCCAGATGGCGCGCGGCGTGGGAGGAAGAAGGGCTCGCCGTCGCATTCGCCGAAACCCCTGCCGAGGCCGCGCGCGGGGCCGACATCGTGTTCACCTGCGTCGGCAATGACGAGGACTGCGCCGCCGTCACGCTGGGCGAGGACGGGGTGCTGGCCGGGCTGTCCGAAGGCGCGCTGCTGGTCGATCACACCACGACTTCCGCCGTCATGGCGCGCGAACTGGGCGAAGCCTGCGCTGCACGCGGGATCGGCTTCGTCGACGCGCCGGTGAGCGGCGGCCAGGCCGGCGCGGAGAACGGCAAGCTCGCGGTGATGTGCGGCGGGGCGGACAAGGACGTGGCGCGCGCCCGACCGATTATGGAAGCCTATGGCAAAGCAATCGTCCACGTCGGCCCGGTCGGCGCGGGACAGACCGCCAAGATGGCGAACCAGATGTGCATCGCGGGCGTGCTTGCCGGGCTCTCCGAAGCGGTGCGGCTGGCCGAGGCCGCCGGGCTCGACCTCGACAAGACCTACGAAGCCATTTCCGGCGGCGCGGCGCAGAGCTGGCAGATGGACAATCGCTGGCGGACCATGTGCGCCGACGAATTCGATTTCGGCTTCGCGATCGACTGGATGCGTAAGGATCTCGGCTATGCGCTCGACGAGGCGAAGCGACTGGGCCTTTCCTCGCCCGTGACCGCCCTGGTCGACCAGTTCTATGCCGACGTGCAGGCCGCCGGCGGCAACCGATACGACACCAGCGCACTCATCACGCGCCTTCCCAAGGGTGAATCGACCAGATGACCATGCTCCGCTCCGTCTTCGCCGCCTCCGCGGCGCTTTTCGCCGTGCCCGCCGCCGCCGATACGCTTGTCTACAATGTCGACGGCGTGACCATCGGCGAGGAGGGCGAAGTCGTCCGCTTCACCGGCCTCGTGTTCGACGACGAGGGCATCGTCACCGACCTCGTGATGCGCGGCGAGGAGCGCCCGCAGGTCGACTACGCCGTCGACGGCGAGGGCCAGGTGATGCTGCCGGGCATGATCGACGCGCACGTTCACGTCATGGACATCGGCTTCGCCGCGCTCACGCTAGACCTGTCGGACACCAATTCGCTCGCCGAAGCGCTCGAGAAGGTCCGCCGTTTCGCCGAGGAGAACCCGGGCCGCCCGTGGATCCTCGGGCGCGGCTGGAACCAGGAGAAATGGGGCCTCGGGCGGTTTCCCACCGCAGCCGAGCTGGACGCGATCGTGCCCGACCGCCCGGTCTGGCTCGAACGCGCGGACAACCATGCGAACTGGGCCAACAGCCTTGCGATGGAGCGGGCCGGGATCACCGCCGACACGCCCGATCCCGAGGGCGGGCGGATCATCCGCGACGAAAACGGCGCTCCCTCAGGCGTCTTCGTCGACAACGCGATCCCGCTTGTCGGGGCAGTCGTCCCCGCGCCCCGGCCCGAAGACCGCGACAATGCCTTCGCCCAGGCCCAGCAGGTGCTGCTCGGCTACGGCGTAACCGCAGTCGCCGACATGGGGACGAGCGTGGTCGACTGGATGACCTATCGCCGCGCGGGCGACAGCGGAGCCTTGCGTATCCGCATCATGGCCTATGCCCGCGGCGTCGAGGCGATGGAGCTGATCGGCGGACCCGGGCCGACCCCGTGGCTCTATGACGACAAGCTGAAGCTGCTCGGCGTGAAGCTCTATCTCGACGGCGCACTCGGATCGCGCGGGGCGAACTTGAAAGAGCCCTATGCCGACGAGCCCGACACCCACGGCCTTCCCCTGCTCACGCCGGCGCAGCTCAGGAACCTGATGAGCCGTGCCGCGATGGACGGGTTCCAGAGCGCGGTCCACGCGATCGGCGATGCCGCGAACGAGGACGTTCTGCTGGCGATCGAGGAGCTTTCGGAAAGCTACACAGGCGACCGGCGCTGGCGAATCGAACACGCCCAGATCGTCGATCCCGTCGATCTCGAGCGATTCGGCCAGCACGGCGCGATCGCCTCGATGCAGCCGGTCCACCAGACCTCGGACATGATGATGGCCGAAGCCCGGCTGGGCGAGGAGCGGCTCGAGGGCGCCTATGCGTGGCGCAGCATTCTCGAGGCGGGCGGGCGGCTCGCCTTCGGCTCCGACGCGCCGGTGGAGCCCGCCGATCCCTTCGCCGGGATCGCGGTCGCGATCAGCCGTACGGACGCGAACGGCAAGCCTTTCGGCGGCTGGCGCGCGGAGGAGACGGTGACCCGCGAACAGGCGCTTGCCGGTTTCACCGCCGACGCCGCCTATGCAGGCTTTGCCGAGGGCCGTTTCGGACGACTGCTGCCGGGCGAGCGGGCGGATTTCCTGCTGGTCGACCGCGACCCGCTGCTCGCCTCGCCTTCGGACATCCGCGAAACCCGAATCAGTCAGGTCTGGGTCGGCGGCCAGCTCGCACTCGAGAAATAGGCGCTCGCTCGGCCCATCGCCGGAATTGCACGCATTGCTGGAGCAAGCCTACGCAATGCCCCTTAGTCGGTTGATCCGCGCAAATTCTTTCATCATTTGGTCATCGGACCGGCGCATAGGCGGCAGAGGAAAATTCGGGCGTCCCCTGCGATTGAGGTATCGGGCCGGAATGTCGCGCGAGTCCGGGGCATTCAGGGCCGTCTAAGGGGCGAGCGTGACATGAACGCAACGCTTTGCGGGGAATTCGTTTTGGCCTGTGCCTGCGTTGGCCGCTCGCCGGCGGGCGGAGTGCAATAGATTGATAAGGTGGCGTCATTTGGATGACCCCGGCGACACCTGAGAGGAAATACGGGGTTGTCAAGCAGCTATATCTGGCGTAATGCAGTGCTTGAGAACGAACACAAGAGCTCACAGGAGACGAATCGATGAAGTTTCGGAATATCGCCCTGGCGACCGCCGCGGTCTCGCTGGCTGCTTCGCCGGCCATCGCAGAAGCCGCCTTCGAACGTTCGGTTGCTCCGGTTGAGGGCGAAAGCGAAGTGGGCGGCTCGGGTATCCTGCTCGCCGTTCTTGCCGGTGCCGCAATTATCGGCGGCATCATTATCGCCGCCGACGGCAGCGACGACAACGCGGTCAGCCCGTAAGACTGACCACCCTGACAGTTTCGAAAAAGGCATCCCTCGTTGGATGCCTTTTTTTTTGTGTCCCGCGCCTTTCCGATGCGAGGCCCGTTCGTCCTCGAACCGCCCGCCGCACCAGAGCCGCACGCCTGCGTGACGGAACCCACTGAGATGGCGCCATCGTGGCCGCTCAGGGATAGGGACCGAGTGGAACCAATGCGAGCGCTTGGGAACTTAGCGTCGTCCCGCCGCGATCAGTCAGCCCTCGATTCGCCCCGGTCCGCTTCGACAGGCGCTCCGCCGCTCGCGGCATCATCGCCCGCATCCGCCGTGCCCTTGCGGCCCATCGTCCTCTCCTGCAGCCGCATCAGGAGGAGCGAGCCCTCGAACAGCAGCAATAGCGGCACGGCGAGGATCACCTGGCTCCCCGGATCGGGCGGCGTGACGATCGCAGCGAGCGCGACCACCCCTACGATCACGTAACGTCGCGCCGATGCCAGCTGAGCGCGCGTGACGATCCCGGCGCGGTGCAGCAGCATCAGCAGCACCGGCAGCAGGAAAGTCACCCCGAAAGCGAGGATGAACTGCATCACGAGGCTGAGATAGCGCCCTGCCGACGGTAGCGCCGTGACCGCCAGCCCTCCGGTTTCGCCCCCATAACCGAGGAAGAACAGGAAAGCGGTCGGCATCACCACGTAATAGGCCAGCGCCGCGCCGCCGAGGAACAGCACCGGAGTGGCGATCAGGAACGGCAGAAAAGCCTTCTTCTCGCGCGCGTAGAGGCCCGGCGCGACGAAGGCCCAGAGCTGGTTGGCGATGATCGGAAAGCTCACCATGAAACCCGCGAACAGCGCGACCTTGAGCTCGACGAAGAAGACTTCGGGAAGCTCGGTGAAGATCAATTGCCCCTCCCCCTTGGGAAAGGCGTCCTTCAACGGCTGGACGAGGAACCCCAGGATCGGGTCGGCGAAATAGAGGCACACGCAAAACCCCACGACCAGCGCGATGACCGAGCGCACGAGCCGCGTGCGCAGCTCGATCAGGTGGTCGAGCAGCGGGGCGCGGCTTTCGTCGATATCCTTGATCTGAAAAGGCATGACGCGCCTATTCGCCCGCCGCTCGCCCGGAGGCGTCCTGTCCGCCCGCGCCGTCTCCCGGCACGCCCGACCCGGCGATGTCCTCCGGTGTCGGAGGCGGCGGCGGGTCGTCGTGGGCCGGGTGTTCGGACGCGCCCTTCGGCCTGCCGTCGTCGATCGGCGGCGGTCCGGTCATCACCGGCTCGCCCGCGCGGTCCTCGGCGGAGATCGCGGTGCGGCGCATGATCTCCTCGTTCTGCGCCTTCCACTTCTTTTCCATGTCCTCCAGCTCCGCCTCGCGCACCATGGCATCGATGCCCGTGCGGAAATGGGCCGAGACGCGGCGCACCTTGCCGATCCAGCGCCCCGCCGTGCGCATGGCGAGCGGCATATCCTTCGGACCGATCACGATCACGGCCACGATGATGATCACCAGCAGTTCTGCAGCGCCAATGTCGAACATGGGGTTGCGGCGCGCGCCTCCTTGTCGCGGGCGGGACTAAGGGCCGCGAAAGCGTGGCCCCGTGACCTGACGCAGGCTCAGGAGCCGGTCTTCTCGTTAGCCTCGGTCGCCTTCGCTTCGCTGGGCGAAGCCTCGTGCGCGGGCGCCTCGATGCGCTTCGCCTTGGCC
This sequence comes from Erythrobacter sp., assembly GCF_011765465.1. Taxonomy (NCBI): domain Bacteria; kingdom Pseudomonadati; phylum Pseudomonadota; class Alphaproteobacteria; order Sphingomonadales; family Erythrobacteraceae; genus Erythrobacter; species Erythrobacter sp. Next base: position 1,941,944 of record NZ_CP050265.1, read on the forward strand.
GGGTCGGACGAGGAATCTTCCTCGCTCATGCCCTTCTTGAAGCTCGAAATACCCTTGCCGAAATCGCCCATCATCTCCGAGATGCGCCCGCGTCCGAACAGGACGAGGACGACCAGCGCGATGATGAGGATTTGCCAGATGCCGATGCCGCCCATTGTATAATGCTCTCTTTCCGCCCGTCTTGGGACTGTGACGGTGAATATAGGAGCGATCCTTCGCTTGTGCCAGTCACCCGCTTGCGGGCGCGCGATTGCATAGCGCCGCGAAGGCGAAGCCGAGCGGCCCCCTCACCCTTCCTCGTCCCGCTCGTCGCCCTCCTCGCCCTCGCCGTCGCCTCCGCCGCCGAGCGATTCCATCGCTTCCTCGAAGGCTTCGTCGACCGGATCGAGCAGGCCGGCGGCGCGCAATTCGTCGAGGCCGGGCAGGTCGCGGCGCGATTCGAGGCCGAAGTGGTCGAGGAATTCGGGCGTGGTGGCGTAGATCACCGGGCGTCCCGGCACTTCGCGCCTCCCGGCGAGCTTGATCCAGCCCGCCTCCAGCAGCACGTCGAGCGTTCCCGCGCTGGTCTGCACGCCGCGGATCGATTCGATTTCCGCGCGGCTGACCGGCTCGTGATAGGCGATGATCGCGAGCACCTCGGTCGCCGCGCGGCTGAGGCGGCGGACCTGTTCCTGTTCGCGGCGCAGCAGGTGGGCAAGGTCGGGCGCGGTTTCGAAATGCCAGCGCTTGCCGCGCTCGACGAGGTGGACACCGCGCTTGGAATAGCGTTCGGCCAGCGCCCGCAGCCCGTCGCGCACAGCCGCGTTCTCGAGCCCGCCGAGATGGGCGGCGAGCTTTTCGACCGTCAGTGGCTCCTCTGCGGCGAACAGGGTCGCCTCGAGCGCGCGCTCGATCTCGTCCGGCGGCGGCGAATCGCCCGGTGCCTCGCTCACGCCGCCGCGTCCTTCAGGCGGCGGATGCGCAAGGGTGCGAAGGCTTCCTCCTGCGCCAGCTCCGCCCGGCCCATCTTCGCCAGTTCCAGCGCCGCGACGAAGCTAGAGGCCAGCGCGGACTTGCGCAGGGCAGGTTCGGCATGGGGCGGCAGGAAGTCGCGGATCTCCATCCATTCGAGCGTCACGCCGAGCATCGCCGAAACCCGCTCCAAAGCGCTGTCCAATGTCATCACAGGGCGATTGGCGACGTGGTAGATGCGAGGGGCCGTGCGCGCCTTGACCTGCCCGTATGCCTGGATCAGCGCATAGGCATCGCTCTTCCAAACGGTCTTGCGGTCGGTGCGCAGCCCCTCGGGGCGCCCGCGCAGGAAGATGTCGCGCCCTAGCCGGTCACGCGCCATCAGCCGCGCCGCCGCTTCGCGCATGGCCGAAAGCCGCTGGAGCCGCAGTTGCAGTCGCAGCGCGAGCTCCTCGGGGCTTGGATCTTCCTGCTCGTCCTTGGGCAGCAGCAGGGCGGACTTGAGATAGGCCAGCCATGCCGCCATCACGAGGTAATCGGCGGCGAGTTCGAGCCGCATCTCGCCCGCGCGCTCGATATAGGTGAGGTATTGATCGACCAGCGCGAGTATCGAGATCTGGCGCAGGTCCACCTTCTGCCGCCGGGCAAGGTCGAGCAGCAGGTCGAGCGGACCTTCCCATCCGTCGAGTTCGAGGATCAGGGGCGTTTCGCCTGCCCGCGCGCCCTGTTTTCCGGCTTCGTCTTCGGGCCATTCGGCGGTCGGCTCGCCTGCGCGCGCGGCTTCGCCCGCGAGCATGAAGCCGGCGTCGCTCGCCTCGGCAGCAGCTTCGCGCGCTTCGTCCAGTTTCGGCTGGTCGCCCGTCATGCCGCCTCCCCGGCAAGCGCGAGCAGCGCGTCGCGCTGGGCCAGAAGCTCGCCGTGCTCATCCGCCACCGTCTCGGCCAACCGCGTGTCTTCGAGAGCATGGTCGAGCCGGGCGAGCGCCCTGTCGCTCATCGCGGGAAGCGCCTCGCAGATACCGATCATGTCGTCCATCTTCGCCCAGCAATTGAGCACCGCGTCGCAGCCCGCCGCGATCGCGCGGGCGGAACGCTCGGGGATGGGGTCGGTGAGCGCCTCCATGTCGATGTCGTCGGTCAGCAGGAGACCGTCGAAGCCGATCGAGCCGCGGATCACCTCGGAAATGATCGTCGGCGAAAGCGTCGCGGGGTTCGCTTCGTCCCAGACGGGAAACAGCAGGTGCCCGGTCATTCCGATCCGCGCCTGCGAGGCGAGAGCGCGGAACGGGGCGAGGTCGCGCTCCAGTTCCTCGGCGCTTTCGCGGACGGTGGGCATTTCGCGGTGCGAATCCACCATCGAACGACCGTGGCCGGGCATATGCTTGATGCAGCCCGCGACGCCGCCTTCGGCCAGCCCTTCGAGCACCGCGCGCCCGATCGCGGCGACCTGCGCCGGGTCCTCGCCGAAAGCGCGGTCGCCGATGACATCGTGCGCGCCGGGCTGGCGCAGGTCGAGCGGCGGGTGGTAGTCGACCGTGATGCCCATTGCGGAGAGTTCGAGCGCCATCGCCCGCGCGCTCAAACGGGCGGCCTGGATCGCGCTTGCCGGGGCGATCCGATAGAGCCGGTCGAACGCCTCGCCTGCCGGATAGGCGCCCCAATGCGGCGGGCGCAGCCGGGCGACCCGGCCGCCTTCCTGGTCGATCGAGATGAGCAGGCGGTCGCGTCCGTGGAGGGCGCGCAGGTCGTCAGTCAGCGCGCGCAACTGCTCGCGCGAGACGCAATTGCGGCCGAACAGGATGTAGCCCGCCGGGTCCGCCTCGCGGAAGAAGGCGCGCTCGTCGGCGGTGAGTTCAGGTCCGGAACATCCGAAAATCGCCGGGGTCATGGACGAAACCTTGCACCACCGGGCCGGGCGCGCAAGCGGGGCGCGCCTCCGGCGTGGGGATAAGGCTGCGTCCGGGCCGCACCGTTCAGGGCTTGACCTGGCAATCGAGCCCGTCGGCCTTGAGCGCGGCGCACAGCGCATCGGCGCTCGCCCGGTCGCTTGCCATGGCCTGGAGGCGATAGACCGTGCCGATATCGATCCGCCCTTCGACCACGCGGTAACGCACGCCGGAAAGCGCTTCGGTGCGGCGGGCGAGCTCGTTCCAGCCCTGCTGCGCGCGCGCGCGGCTCGAATAGGCGGCGAGCTGGACCGCGACCCCGCCCGTTTCGACCGCCGGCTGGGGCGCGGGTGCCGGTTCGCTGGCGGTGGGTGCAGGCGTCGGCGCGGGTTCATCGGTCGCGACCCGGCCCTCGCGGGTCTGGCCCTCGCCCACCACCGGGGCGACATTGCCCGTGCCTTCGAATTCCTTGCCGCCGGGATCGTCCGGCTTCACTTTCACAGGCGTGTCGGGCGCTTCGATCGTGCTGCCGTCAGCGACGAATTCACCCTCGCCGCCGCGGCCCGCGAAATACCAGATGCCGCCCACGACCAGCACGAGAATGGCGAGCAGGATCGCCGCGAAGCCGATCACCTGCGCGGTGTCGATGCCGCCAGCATCCTCGTCGTCCTCGTCGGATTCGAGCCACGGCAGACTGTCGTCGCCGGTCAGCGCCAGCTCCTCGCCGTCGTCCTCGATCTCTTCGAATTCCGCCTCGACCATCACCTTGTCGCGCACCTTTTCTTCCATCCCCCAGTCCCGTTCCGGGTCGGCGAGGGGGCGGCGCCTCACATGGATTCGACCGCTTCCACCCCGAGCACCGCCAGCCCGCCGCGGATGACTTGCCCGATCGCTTCGGCAAGGAAAAGCCTCGCCGCCGTAAGCTCGGCGTCCTGTTCCACGATGAACCGTTTTTCCACCCGATCGTTGCCAAGGTTCCAGAACGCATGGAGCTCTGCTGCGAGCTCGTAGAGGTAGAAGGCGATCCGGTGCGGTTCGCGGGCGCGGGCCGCCGCCTCGATCTCGCGCGGGAAGCGCGCGGCGAGCTTGACCAGCGCGAGTTCCTCTTCACCCAAACGGTCGAGCGCGTCGGGCGACGGCGCAAAGCCCGCCTCGCCCGCCTTTCGCAGGGTCGAGCGGATCCGCGCATGGGCGTATTGCACGTAGAAAACGGGGTTGTCCTTCGACGCCTCGACCACCTTCGTGAAGTCGAATTCCATCTGCGCCTCGGGCTTGCGGGTGAGCATGGTGAAGCGCACCACGTCCTTGCCCACTTCCTCGACCATGTCGGCGATGGTGATGAAATTGCCCGAACGCTTGGACATCTTCACCGGCTCGCCGCCGCGTAACAGCTGGACCATCTGGACCAGCTTCACGTCGAAGGGGATGATGCGCCCCTCGCCCTGCGACAGCGCCTCGACGGCGGCCTTGATCCGCTTGACCGTGCCCGCATGGTCGGCGCCCCAGATGTCGATCAGCTCGTCCGCCTCGCCCGCCTTCTGCATATGATAGGCGAGGTCCGCGCCGAAATAGGTCCATGCGCCGTTCGATTTGCGGATCGGCCGGTCCTGGTCGTCGCCGAACCGGGTCGAGCGGAACAGCGGCAGTTCCACCGGCTCCCAGTCCTCGGGCGGGGCCTTGCCCTTGGGCGCTTCGAGAACGCCGTCATAGACGAGGTCGTGCTGCCGCAGCCAGGCTTCCGCCTCGGCCGGCTTGCCGGCGGCGTGGAGCGCGGCTTCGGAGGCGAAGACATCATGGTGGATGCCGAGCAGGGCAAGGTCGGACTTGATGAGGTCCATCATCTTTTCGACTGCGAAAGCGCGGAAGACGGGGAGCCACTCTTCAATGGGCTCGCTTACAAACCTCTCGCCAAATTCATCCCTAGCAGCCTGCCCCACGGGCTTAAGGTATTCGCCAGGATACAGAGCGTTCTCGCCCTGATTGTCCCAGGCAATGAATAACGAGTTCAGCCAAGGGAACTGCTCAACCGTGAAGTTTCCGGTGTGGCCGCAAGCTTGCGCATAGCGCAGGAAAACCGACTTCGCTAACTGATCCACCTGCCCGCCGGCATCGTTGATGTAATATTCGCGCGTGACGGCGTGCCCGGCGAATTCGAGCAGGCTCGAAAGCGCATCGCCCACCACCGCGCCGCGGCAATGGCCCATGTGCATCGGCCCCGTGGGGTTGGCCGAGACATATTCGACATTGACCCGGCGGCCCTTGCCCATGTCCGAACGCCCGTAATCCGCGCCGAGGTCATGGATCGCGGTCAGCTCGCCGAGCCATGCGTCGGGGGCGAGCCTGAGATTGATGAAGCCCGGCCCGGCGATCTCGGCGCTGGTGACGGTGGGATCGGCGGCGAGTTTCTCGACGATGGCCTCGGCCAGCGCGCGCGGATTGGTCTTGGCCGCCTTGGCCAGCACCATCGCGGCATTGGTCGCAAGGTCGCCATGCGAAGGATCGCGCGGCGGCTCGAGCGTGACATTGGCGAAGCTCGCGTCGGCGGGCAGCCGCCCTTCCGCGACGAGCGCCTTCAACACGGCTTCGATCCGGTCCGCGTATTCGGCGTAGAGTGTGGTGTGTTCGGTCATCAGGTTGTCGTGCTCTTCGACGGGAGAGTTGCGCGGATGCAAAGAAGGAAGCGGGGTCCCGGGTCAAGCCCGGGATGACGAGAGCGGAGCCGCCGGGCCGAAGGCCCGCAAGCCCAATCGGGCGCCCGCAGCCGCCCGGAGCGGAACGGAGGAACAGCGGCGAGGAGGCAGCCCGGATGGGCTGCCACGAACATCAACGCGTCGCGTTATACGCCAGCTGGTCCTCGGAAAGCTGGAAGCCGACCAGCATCTCGAACCGGGTGCGCGCAATCGCGGCTTTCACTTCGGGATCGGCCAGCGGGTCGAGCGCGGCTTCGGGATCGCCGGGGCGTCGTCGCCGCGTGATCTTCTCGCGGATGTCCTCGGGCAGCGAGGACGCGGAGCGGTCGACATAGCTCGCCGCCTGCCCGCTCGCCATGGCGCGCTCCTCGCCGTCGGCGAAAGTCAGCGTGACTTCGCCCACCCGCTTGGACACGACCGCCTGACCGGCGCGCAGCACGGTCACGAAATAGGGCAAGGTCACGGTGCGCGCGCCGCGCACGTCGGAGCGGCGGGCGACCACGTCGAAACTCGCGGTGGTGTAGACCTTCGCCCCGCTTTCGTCGCAGGTCGAGCGCAGGTTGGTCATCGCCGCGGTCACGTCGAGATTGGCGGCGGTGCGCTGCTCGCCCGTAAACAGGGTGACATCGCCGGTGTAGTCGGGAATCCCGACCGCCGGGCAAGAGGAAAGGACCGCCGTGATGCCGACGCCCTGGTCGACCACCAGCTCGCCCTCCTGCGAACACGCCCCGAGCGCGGCCAGTCCGGCAAGGGCGGGAACGAGACAGGTGCGTTTGAACATCGTGAGAAAGTCGTCCTCGATTATCGCGCCAGAAATGCCTTGGGGTTTGCGCCCCTGCGGGCCTACCCGTAATATGGCCCCGCGCCCCATGCGGGGAGCCCGACGAAACGTGCCCTAGCGAGGCGCGCCACAAAACGCTAGAGGGAGCGACATGAACGCGTCCTTGCCCGAAACGCCCGTCGCCGACGGTGCAGCCCCCGCCGCTTCCGCCGCTGCCGATGCGGCGCCGCTCAACCTCCTGATCGCCGCCCCGCGCGGGTTCTGCGCCGGGGTCGACCGGGCGATCGAGATCGTCGAGAAGGCGCTCGAACGCTACGGCGCGCCGGTCTATGTCCGGCACGAGATCGTCCACAACAAATACGTCGTCGAAGGGCTCGAGGCGAAAGGCGCGATCTTCGTCGAGGAACTCGACGAGGTTCCCGACGATGCGCCGGTCGTGTTCAGCGCGCATGGCGTGCCGAAATCCGTGCCGGCCGAGGCGAACCGGCGCAAGCTGCTCTATGTCGATGCGACCTGCCCGCTGGTCTCCAAGGTCCACCGCCAGGCCGAGCGCCAGATCGAGAAGGGCCGCCACATCATCTTCGTCGGCCACGAAGGCCACCCCGAAGTGATCGGCACGATGGGCCAGGTCGAACCGGGCCAGATGACGCTCGTCGAAACGATCGAGGACGTCGACAAGCTTCCCTTCGATTCCGACGAGCCGCTTGCCTATCTCACCCAGACCACGCTGTCGGTCGACGACACGCGCGAGGTGATCGAGGCGCTCGAATGGCGCTATCCGAACATCGAGGGGCCCAAGGCGGAGGACATCTGCTACGCCACTTCGAACCGCCAGGCCGCGGTCAAGGAGATCGCGCAGGACTGCGATTTCGTGCTGGTGATCGGCGCGCCCAATTCGTCCAATTCGCTGCGCCTCGTCGAAGTCGCCGAGCGGCTGGGCACGCCGTCGAAACTGATCCAGCGCGCGGACGAAATCGACCCGGCCTGGCTCGAGGGCGTCAACACTCTCGGCATCACGGCGGGCGCCTCGGCCCCGGAAGTGCTGGTGCGCGAAGTGGTCGACGCGCTGGGCCGGATGCGCCCGATCGCGGAGGAGACGATCACCGCGGCGGAAGAGAAGATGGTGTTCAAGCTGCCGCGCCAGCTGACCGAATAAGGCGCCTTCCGGCAGGGAGGCGACATGGCGGTCTACACCCATCTAGGCGCCGAGGAACTCGCGCGGCTGATCGGCGAATACGACGTCGGCGCGCTGGTCTCGGCCAAGGGCATTGCCGAAGGCGTCTCCAATTCGAACTGGCTGGTGGAGACGGCGGGGACCGGAGACGGCACGCGGCGCTTCATCCTGACCATGTACGAGCGGCGGATCGAGCTTGCCGACCTGCCTTACTTCCTCGGCCTGCTCGACCACCTTTCCGCGCGCGGCTGCCCGGTGCCGCGCACGATCCACGACCGTTCGGGCGCGGCCTTCCGGATGGAGAGCGGCAAGGCGCTCGCGCTGATCGAATACCTGCCGGGCGTCTCCCCCACCCGCCCCAGTCCCGCGCAGGCCGCCGCGGTGGGCGAGGCGCTCGCGCGGATGCACCTTGAAAGCGGGGACTTCGCGCTGACCCGCGCCAACACGATGGGGTTCGCCGACAATCTCGCCGTGCTCGAAGCCTGCGGAACCGAGGCGCTGGCGGCGATCGACCCGGCCCTGCCCGCGATGATCGAGCCCGCGCGCGCCGCCGCCGCGCTCGACACCTCGCACCTGCCGCGCGGCAATATCCACGCCGACCTGTTCCCCGACAACGTGCTGATGCTGGGCGAGCGGGTCACCGGCATGATCGACTTCTACTTCGCCTGCACGGACAGCCTCGCATTGGACCTTGCCACCACCCATGCCGCGTGGTGCTTCGATGCGCAGACGAACGCCTACGACCCGGCGCGGGGGCAGGCGTTGCTGGATGCCTACCAGCACGTGCGCCCGCTCGAGGAGGCGGAGCGGCGCGCCTTCGGGCGAATCGCGCAAGGCGCCGCCCTGCGCTTCGTCGCGAGCCGGGCGGAGGACTGGCACGCGACGCCCGGCGATGCGCTGGTGACGCGCAAGGACCCGATGGAATTCGCGCAGCGTTGGCGCTTCTATGCCGAGAACGGCGACCACCTTGTCGCCTGAGCCCTTGCCCCGGGGCGCGATCCCGGCGAGAGGATCAGCCCATGGAACGTCCGATGAAACAGGTCGAGATCTTCACCGACGGCGCGTGCAAGGGCAATCCCGGCCCCGGCGGCTGGGGGGCGCTGCTGCGCATGGGCGAACACGAAAAGGAGCTCTCGGGCGGCGAGGCGGAGACGACCAACAACCGCATGGAACTCACCGCCGCGATCCGCGCACTGGCCGCGCTCACCGAGCCCTGCCGGGTCGAGCTTCATTCCGACAGCAAGTATGTCCTCGACGGGATGACGCGCTGGGTCGAGGGCTGGAAGAAACGCGGCTGGGTCAATGCCAGCAAGAAGCCGGTCAGGAACGCCGACCTGTGGCATGAACTGATCGAAGTCGCCGCGCGCCACGACGTGTCGTGGCACTGGGTGCGCGGCCATTCGGGCCACCCGGAAAACGAGCGGGTCGACCGCCTCGCCAGCGACGAGGCCGAGCGCATAGCGCGGCTGTAGGGCGTTTCGCGGCCCAAAGTTGACGAAAGTCAGACGCGGGCGCCCCCTTTCGGTTGCACCCGCGCCATGAACTTTCCTACCCGCGCCCCGAAATATCCTTCACCCCGACGCGCGCGGCAATTTCCGCAAAGGCTCAGCTGTTGTCTTCGATCGGCGCGTCGGGGCCGTTCTTCTTGATCGAGGCGATCGCGTTCTCCGCGCTCGCCTTCGAGGAATAGCCCTCGGTCGAGAACATCACTTCCGAATTGTACTTGAACCGCACCCGGAATTCGCCCGCCTTGTCCTTGTAGATCTCGAACTTGTGAGCCATCGGCCCCTCCCCTTGTCGCAAACAAATGTGAGGCGCTCAACCTTACAGGCCGAAGGCGGCTTGGCCACCCCCAAACGCCCCTTTTTCCGCGCTTCAGCCGGCGTGAAAGCGCGCGGGCGAATAGCGCGCGGCATCGATCCCCGCGGTCATCGCATCGGGGCCGAGGCCGAGCATGACCTGCGCCCCCAGCCGCGCGGCGGCGGGCGCGGTCTGGATGCCGAAGCCGCCCTGGCCTGCGAACCAGATGAAGCCCGGCACTTGCGGGTCTTCCCCATAGACCGGCAGGCGGTCGGGGGCGAAGCTCCTGAGGCCCGCCCAGCGGTGCTCGACCGCCTCGATCCGCCAGTCGGTCACGCGCTCGAAGCGGTCGATGGCGAGCGCGACGTCCATTTCCTCCGGAGCGGCATCGCAGGGTTCGGTCGGCACTTCGTCATGGGGCGAGAGCCACAGGCGGCCATTGTCGGACTTGAAATAGAAGCCGCCATTGATGTCGAGCGTCAGCGGCAGGTCGTCGGGCGCGGCGGGAGAGACGCGCAGTTGCGCGACCGTGCGGCGCTTGGGATCGATGCCGAGCGGCTTTGCCCCCGCCAGCCGCGCGACGGGGTCCGCCCACGCGCCGGCCGCGTTGACCACTTTTTCGGCGCGGAATTCGCGCCCGTCCTCGCAGGCGATTCGCCAGCCGCCTTCCTCCCGCGCGAGCGCAGCGACGCGCGCTCTCACCGCCAGCTCGACCCCCGCCGCGCGGCCTGCCTTGAGGTAATGCTGGTGGAGGCCGGCCACGTCGATATCGGCGCAGGCCGGTTCCCAGATCGCATCGACCCACTCGCCGCGCATCTGCGGGATGCGCTCCTCCAGCCCCGCGCGCCCCAATCGTTCGATGGTGACGCCCGTGCCTTCGAAGGAGGTCACGAAGGCGTCCATTTTCGCCCGGTCCTCGCCGCGCCCGACATAGAGCGCCCCGCGTCCTTTCAGAAAGCCGTGTTCGCGCAGGAAATCGCCCGAAGGCAGGGTCAGCGGGACGACGCCCGGCCCGCCATAGCATTCCTCCCAGAAGGCGGCGGAACGCCCGGTCGAATGATAGCCCGGCGCGTCCTCCGCCTCTAGCACCAGCACGCGCGCATGGGGGGACAGCTCGGCGGCGATGCTCGCGCCGGCCATGCCCGCACCGATCACGGCGAAATCGTAAAGCGCGTCGCTCATCGCGCGGCTCAATTCCCTGATCGCGCGGCCTCGTCAAGGAAAGCGGCGATCGCGTCCATGGCGCGGGCGCGCACCGGGTCCGCTTCGCGCAGGATTTCGTGGCGCGCCTCGCGCCCGAATTCGACCAGCCGCGCGTTCGGAAGCCGCTTCGACGCGCGGACATTGGCCGAATGGCTCACCAGCTTGTCGGCGCTGGTCGACAGGATGAGCACCGGGGTCTCGACCGCTTCCAGCGCGCCCGATTCCTCGAGCCCGCGCCACGAGGCATAGGCGCGTTCGAGCCAGCGCCAGCTCGCCGGGCCCATGACCAGTTCGGGGCGGTGCTTGCGCCACCAGATCTCGTCTTCGTAGCGCTCGTCGTCGTGGGTGAGCAGGACATTGCGCGCCGCCGGCATCTCGCCCGGCTTTTCCGACCATTTCCACGCCTGCCGGGCGGGATCGCCGATCCGGGTCATGGTCTTCGCAATGGCGTGGAGAGCGGGCAGCGGCAGCGGGGGTCCGTTCATGCCCAGCATCGGGGCGGACAGCACGACGGCATCGGGATCGATCCGGCGCTCGACCAGCGCGCGCATGGAAAGATGCCCGCCCATCGAATGGGCGGCGAGGATGTGGGGGCCGGGCGTTTCGGCCTTCCAGAGCTCCCACAGGTGAGCGAGGTCATCGACCCAGTGGGCGAAATCCTCGACATGGCCGGTGACGGCATCCTTGCCGAGCCGCCCGGAGGCGCCCTGCCCGCGCCAGTCGGACGCGGTGACGCGCCAGCCCGCGCGGTGCCATTCCTCCAGCGCTTCGAGATATTTCTCGTAATGGTCGCCGCGCCCGGGAAGGAAGAGGATCGAGCCGCGCGGCGGCTGCGCGCCGGGCCAGTCGATCCGCCGCACATCGTGACCGTCGGGAGCGGTCCAGACCGTTTCGCGCGCATGGGGCGGGATCGCGCGGCGGTCTATCGGCGCGGCCTTGCGGCTTTCGGGCGAGCTTTCACCGGTTTCCTGCGCCGCCGCCTCGCTCATTATGCCGCTTCTCCGCCCGAAAGTGTGGTTACTATTTGGTAAGCCCTGACCTGTAGCACAGGCTAAGACAAGGGCCGCCCGCAAGGGTCGGCGGCCGCATATCGGGGGCCATATGCTTACGACCCAGATTCAACATGGCACAATTCACTACGGGCTGCTGGTTGCCTTGGCAATCGCGCTGGTCTTTGCCGCGTTCACCGACATCCGCCGGCGCCAGATCGACAACTGGCTTAACGCCGCCATCGCGCTGGGCGCGCCGGTGTTCTGGTGGTCGTCGGGCCTCTCGCTGTGGCCGGGGGTCGCCATGCAGCTGGGCGTGGCGCTGGCCGCCTTCGTCATCCTCGCCGGCCTGTTCGCGCTGCGCGTCATGGGCGGGGGCGACGTCAAGCTGCTGACCGCGCTGGCGCTGTGGATCGAGCCCGCCTCCTTCCTCCAACTGCTCGTCATCATGGCGATCGCGGGCGGGGTGCTGACCATCGTCATGGGCACCTGGCATTTCCTGCGCCGCCAGCGCGAGCGACTCGCCATTCCATACGGCGTCGCCATCGCTTTCGGCGGGCTGTGGGTGCTGGGCATGAATTACGTGCCTGAAAGCGCCTACGCCAGCCTTGCGGGGAGCGATCACACCAAAGTCGCGATTTCCGCCCCGGCGGCGTTTCCCGGGTCAACTCGATCTTAACCCTTCCGGGCTTACGCATCGCAACCATACCCGCCCGCACCACGTCTAAGGGCACTTACTAGGGGGCTAGATTAGCCATGGATAGGAAGAAGCTGGTTCTGCTGCTCGGCGCGCTGATCATCGCGGTCGGCACGGCTTTCGCCGCGCGCAGTATGTTCGCCGGAAACGCCGCGCCCGATGCGACCGCCGCGGTCCCGACCGGGCCCAAGGTGCTCGTCGCGCAGCGGGCGCTGCCTGCGGGCACGATCGTCACCGCCGATGCGCTGGGCTACCAGCAGTGGCCCGAAGAGCTCGTGCAGGACGCCTATTTCATCGACGGCGAAAGCGACGTGAACCAGCTGCTCGGCACGGTCGTGCGCTATCCCGTCACCGCGGGCGAGCCGGTCACGCAGGGCTCGCTGGTGAGCCCGGGCGACCGCGGCTTCCTTGCAGCGGCGCTGGGTCCGGGGATGCGCGCGGTGACCGTGCCCGTCTCGGCCCGCACCGGCGTTGCCGGGTTCGTCTTCCCGGGCGACAGGGTCGACCTCGTCCTCACCCAGTCAGTCGAGGGCGAAGGCCGCCCGCTCAAGGCCGCCGAGACCGTGCTGCGCAACCTGCGCGTGCTCGCCACCGACCAGTCGACCGAACAGGTCGCCGACGAACAGGGCAAGACCGTGGTCCGCGCCTTCCGCACGGTGACGCTCGAGGTGACGCCCAAGATCGCCGAGAAGATCGCCGTCGCCCAGACCGTCGGCACGCTCAGCCTCGTGCTGCGCTCGATCGCGGACAACCAGGCCGAGCTCGAACGCGCCATCGCCGCGGGCGATGTCACCATCCCCGAGGACGCGACTCCCGAAGAGGAAGAGCGCATCCTGCGCGCCGCGATGGGCCGCCCGATCGACAGCGGCACGACCTACGCCACCGGCGGCGACGTGTCGCGCTTCCAGCGCAAGTCGATCCCGCCGCAGGACGACGGCAAGCCGAAATACACCCCGCCCGCGCCCGGCGTCTCGGCCAAGGTGGACGGCGCGCCCGTCAACAAGGGCCCGAGCGTGCGCGTCACCCGCGGCAAGGCGACCACCGAAGTCCCCGTGAGCGGCGGCTTCGTGAGCACCGGCGCCCGCGGGTCGCGCGGGGGCGACAACGACGAGCCGGCCGAACTCGGCTCGCTGACGGTGCGCTGAGGAGAGCGATAATGACCGGGGCACACAACACACAGCTTACCGCAAGCTGCGCGGCGCAAGGGGCCGAAACCATGCGCGCACAGCCGACCATCCGAGGGGGTCAGACAATGAAACGCCGCCTGAAAGCGAAACTGCTGCTTGCCAGCCTGGCGCTCGCGCCGACATTCGCGGCCTTTCCCGCGACCACCGCGACCGCCCAGCAGGTGGTCAAGCCGAGCGAGGAGATCGTCCTGTCGATCGGCCGCGGCGAGCTTGTCACCGTGCCCGGCACGATGACCGATGTCTTCGTCGCCAATGAAAACGTCGCTGACGTCCAGATCAAGTCGCAGCGCCAGCTCTACGTCTTCGGACGCGCCGGCGGCGAGACCACGATCTACGCCAGCAATGCGCGCGGCGATGTCATCTTCTCGGCCAATATCCGGGTCGGCAACAACATCTCGAGCATCGACCAGATGCTCGCGCTCGCCATGCCCGATGCCCAGGTGAACGTGGCGACGATGGGGACCAACACGGTCCTTCTGACCGGCACGGTCGCCGCGCCCGAGGACGCCGCCGAGGCCGAGCGTCTCGTCCAGGCGTTCCTCGGCGAGGACGCCAATGTCATCAGCCGGATGAAGACCGCGACCCCGCTTCAGGTCAACCTGCAGGTCAAGTTCGCCGAAGTCAGCCGCAGCCTCGTGCGCGAGATCGGCGGCAACCTGACGACCTTCGACGGGTCGAGCGGTTTCCGCTTCGGCATCGGCACGGGCCGCCAGCTCGGCGGCACGGAAACGTGGTCGCCGCAGGGTCCGCTCGGCGTCGGCAACGACGTCGCGCAGTCGGCCTTCATCCTGCCCGACGGCACGCAGATCCCGGGTCCGGCGGTCGATTCGAACGATTCGACCACGCTGTCGGGCCTCGGCCGCCTGTTCGGGATCGACACGTTGGGCGCGCTCGACCTGTCCGAACGCCTCGGCCTCATCACCACGATCTCGCAGCCCAACCTCACCGCGCTGTCGGGCGAGACCGCGACCTTCCTCGCGGGCGGCGAATTCCCGATCCCGATCGCGCAGGGGCTGGGCAACGTGGCGATCCAGTTCCGCAATTTCGGGGTCAGCCTGTCCTACACGCCGACCGTGCTTTCCAATGGCCGCATCTCGCTGCGCGTCCGCCCGGAAGTCTCCGAGCTTTCGACCCAGGGCTCGGTCACGCTGAACGGCTTCCAGGTTCCCGCGCTCACCATCCGCCGCACCGAAACGACGGTCGAACTGGGTTCGGGCCAGAGCTTCATGATCGCAGGGCTCATGAGCACGAATTCGCAGAACGCGCTCGACAAGGCGCCGGGCCTCGGCGACGTGCCGATCCTCGGCAACCTCTTCCGCAGCCGGGAATTCCGCCGCGGCGAGAGCGAGCTGGTGATCGTCGTCACGCCCTATCTCGTGAAGCCCGTGGACGCGAAGGACATCGCGCTTCCGACCGACGGCTATCGCTCGGCGAACGAGCTCGAACAGCTCATAGCCTACCAGAACCATGCCGGCGTCTCGGGCGCCGAGCGTCCGAAGCCGACCGCTGCGGTCGGGGACGAGGCGCCCGCGCCCGACATCAGCAATGCCGACCCGGCCGCGATCGTGCCCAACAACGTGCCGAAGCTTCCCAAGCCCAAGCGGGCCGAGGACCGCTCGCGCGGGCGGACCGACCGCACCGCCGACGTCGATAAGGGTGGGGCGGCCGCGCCCGGCTTCAGCCTGTAACGCGAGAGGAAAGGTTTACGATCATGACCAAGCAACCCAACCGCACCCGGGCCCGCCTGCTCGGCGCCCCCGGTGTCGCCCTCGCCCTCTCGCTCGGCCTCGTGCTCGGCGGCTGCGCCGGGATGCCGGAAAACCGCACGCTCTATTCGGTCAAGCAGCCGGTGGTGGAGCGGACCAATTTCACGCTCGACGTGAACACCGCATCCGACGGCCTGCCGATTTCCGAACAGCAGCGCCTCAACGGCTGGTTCGAAGCGATGGACCTCGGCTATGGCGACCGCGTCTCGATCGAGAACCCGACGGCCAACCCGGCTGTGACCAACGCGGTCAACGACCTTGCCGGGCGCTATGGCCTGATCGTGTCGGAAACCGCGCCGACCACGCAGGGTATGCTCGCCCCCGGCCAGGCGCGGGTCGTGATTTCCCGTTCCGAAGCGCGCGTGCCGGGCTGCCCCGACTGGTCGGCCCCGGCCGATGCGAACTACTACAACGCGACCAGCCCCAATTTCGGCTGCGCGGTCAACAGCAACCTCGCCGCCATGGTGGCCGATCCCGAAGACCTTCTCGAAGGCAAGAAGGGTGACAGCGAGACGGTCATCTCGACTTCGAACAAGGCGATCGGCGCGCTGCGCGATGCCGAGCCCACCGGGGCTCGGGGCCTGATGAATGCCAACGCCGGTGGCGGCGCCGGAGGCGGCGGCGGCGGCGGTGCAGGAGGAAACTAAGCCATGAATGCTCCCTGGAAAAACGGCCTTCCCGGCAATCGCGATCCCTTCGCGGCTTTCATCTGCGACGACACCGCGCTGGACGTGCTGCGTCCGGTGGTGATCGAAATGGGCTGGCAGCCGGAAAAGTGCAACAAGGGCGGCCTGCGCAACGCGATCCAGTCGCTTTCGGTCAGCGCCTCGCCGGCGATCCTCGTCGTCGACCTGTCGGAAAGCGGCGATCCCTTGAACGACATCAACGCGCTCGCCGAAGTGTGCGAGCCGGGCACGGTCGTCATCGCGATCGGCCAGGTCAACGACGTGCGGCTCTATCGCGACCTGCTCGCGAGCGGGATCCACGACTATCTGCTCAAGCCGCTTTCGGCGCAGCAGGTGCACGATGCGCTGAACAACGCGCTGACCGTCTTCACCGCGCCGCGCGCGGGCGAAGGCGACGGCGTGCGCCGCCACCTCTCGACCGCGGTGGTCGGCACGCGCGGCGGGGTGGGCGCCTCGACGCTGGCGACCTCGCTCGCCTGGCTGTTCTCCGACGAGCACAAGGCGCCGACCGCGCTGCTCGACCTCGACGTGCATTTCGGGACCGGCGCGCTCGCGCTCGATCTCGAACCGGGCCGCGGGCTGACCGACGCGATCGACAATCCCAGCCGCATCGACGGCCTGTTCATCGAACGCGCCATGATCCGGGCGAACGACAACCTGTCGATCCTGTCGGCCGAAGCCCCGATCAACCAGCCGCTGATGACCGACGGGTCGGCCTTCGTCCAGCTGGAGGAGGAATTCCGCCAGGCATTCGAGATGACGGTCATCGATATGCCGCGCAATATGCTGATCAATTTCCCGCAGCTTCTGGGCGACGTGAACCTCGTGCTCGTCACCTGCGAACTCACGCTCGCCTCGGCGCGCGATGCGATCCGCATCCTCTCGTGGCTCAAGACCAACGCCGCGCACGCGCACCCGATGATCGTCGCGAACAAGGTCCAGCCGGCCGTGGCCGAGATTTCCAAGGCGGATTTCGAAGCCTCGATCGAGCGCAAGATCGATTTCGTCATTCCCTATGACATCAAGGCAGCCTCGAACGCGGCCAAGCTGGGGCAGGTCTTCGTCGATGCGAACCGGTCGAGCAAGGCGAGCGCGGCGATGCGTTCCATCGCCGAACGCATCGTCGGCGCGAGCGAGGACGATCTCGAAAGCGTCGCCGGCGGCCCCGAGAAGAAGTCGCTGCTCGGCGGGTTCGATTTCAAGTCGCTGCTGGCGAAGAAGGACAAGAGCGAGGCCGAAGCGGCCGAGTAGGCCCTATCGGCAAAGGGCGCCGGGCGGCGCCGGGGCGGCTGGCCGCCCGGCGCCGCCCGGCCCCCTCCCTCCCCCGGAGCGCGTCACGGGCACGGGGGTCACGGGCAAAGGGGCAAGGCTCGCGGAACCGGGCAGAGTTAAGAAGGCAGGAGCCAAAGGCATGAGTTTTTTCGAGACCCTGCTCATCACGGGCGCGATCTTCTGCATGATCGTGATCGGCTACCTCCTGCTCGAAGGCGCCGGCGCGGGCAAGGCGCAGAAGCGCCGCGTCGAGGCGCTGCGCTACCGCCATTCCGAAAGCGTCGATGCCAAGGTCGAAAGCCAGTTCAAGCGCGCGATCGCGCAGCGCAAGCCCAAGCTCTACCGCAAGGCGGGTTCCGGCTCGCGGCTCGAAGCGCTCGAAGGGCGGCTCGACCGCACCGGCAAGGGCTGGACCCTGTCGCAATATCTCTACACCAGCCTCGGCCTGTGGATCGCGGTTGCGGTGGTGATGTATATCCAGTCGGGCGCGCTGCTGCTCTCGCTCGGTGTGGGCCTGCTGATCGGCGCGGGGCTGCCGCACATGGTGGTGGGCTATTTCATCAAGAGCCGCACGTCCAATTTCAACGCCAAGTTCCCCGACGCGATCGAGCTGCTGGTGCGCGGCCTGCGCTCGGGCCTGCCGGTGACCGAAACGCTCGGCGTGGTCGCGCAGGAAGTGCCCGGCCCGGTGGGCGAGGAATTCAAGGGCATCACCGAACGCATCAAGATCGGCAAGACGATGGAGGATGCGCTCCAGGAAACCGCCGACCGGCTCGACATTCCGGAATTCAACTTCTTCTGCATCACGCTCGCGATCCAGCGCGAAACCGGGGGCAACCTCGCCGAAACGCTGTCGAACCTCGCCGACGTGCTGCGCAAGCGCGCCCAGATGAAGCTCAAGATCAAGGCGATGAGCTCAGAGTCCAAGGCATCGGCCTATATCGTCGGCGTGCTGCCCTTCATGGTGTTCGGCATGATCTACTGGATCAACCCGGATTATATCGGCGGCTTCTTCACCGACGACCGGCTGATCGTCGCCGGGCTCGGCGGGCTGGTGTGGATGGGCATTGGTGCCTTCGTCATGGCCAAGATGGTCAGCTTCGAAATCTGAGCCGGGAACAAAAGTCATGATCAACCAACCCCCCGGACCCACCCTGCTCGGCTTCGACGTCGTGCTCGTCGGCTCGATCCTCGCCGGGATCGCCGCGCTCGCCGTCCTGTTCGCGATCTACACCGCGGTGACGATCAAGGACCCGATGGCGAAGCGCGTGAAATCGCTCAATGCCCGGCGCGAGGAGCTGAAGGCGGGGATCGTCAATTCCACCGCCAAGAAGCGCGCGAGCCTGGTGCGCAAGACCGACACGACCGAAAAGGTCCGCGACCAGCTCAGCCGGATGAAAGTCCTGCAGCAGAGCCAGGTCGAAGCGGTCCAGCAGAAGCTCGCCCATGCGGGCTACCGCAACAAGGAACTCGCGGTCGTCATCATCGGCCTGCGCGCGATCCTGCCGGTGGTGTTCGGGATCGTCGGCTTCTTCGTGTTCTACTATGCCAACACCTTCGAGCTCGGCCCGTTCACGCAGCTGATGGCTTTCGCGGGGGCCGTGTTCCTCGGCTACAAAGGGCCGGAAATCTACCTCAGCAACAAGTCGTCGAAGCGCACGGCGGAAATCCAGAAGGGACTGCCCGATGCGCTCGACCTGCTGGTGATCTGCGCCGAGGCGGGCCTGACGGTGGACGCCGCCTTCAACCGCGTGGCGAAGGAACTGGGCCGGGCCTATCCCGAACTGGGCGACGAATTCGCGCTCACCGCGATCGAGCTTTCGTTCCTCAACGAGCGCAAGACCGCGTTCAACAACCTCGCCTACCGCGTCGATCTCGAAGCGGTGAAGGGCGTGGTGACGACCATGATCCAGACCGAGCGTTACGGGACGCCGCTCGCATCCGCGCTGCGCGTGCTCTCGGCCGAATTCCGCAACGAGCGCATGATGCGCGCCGAGGAAAAGGCCGCGCGCCTGCCCGCGATCATGACCGTGCCGCTGATCCTGTTCATCCTGCCGGTGCTGTTCATCGTCATCCTGGGTCCGGCAGCCTGCTCGATCTCGGATGCGATGCTGAGCTAGGCGGCTGGGGCCGCGAGGAGAGAGCCGGCCGGACCCGCCCAAGCGGCAGGTCCGGCCGGTTCGCGTCGGGGCTCGGGAAAAGGGCTCAGGCCGCGGGCGGGTCTTCGGCCAGCGCCATCGCGCGTTCGTAAAGCCGCTGAAGCAGGCGCTTGACCTCGCGCTGTTCGGACGGGGCCAGCCCCTCGAACAATTCCGCCTCGGTGGCGAGCGCCAGCGGCATTATCTCGGCATGGATCGCGCGGCCATCGCCCGTCAGCTCGAGCAGGTGCGAGCGCCCGTCCGCCTCGTTCGCCGCGCGCGCGATGAGGCCGCGCTCTTCGAGCACCTTGCACGCGCGGTTGACCGCGACCTTGTCCATCAGCGTCGCGCGGGCGAGTTCGCGCTGGGTGCGCCCTGCGCCGCCCTCCGCATCGCCCAGCACCGCCATCACGCGCCACTCGGGGATCTTCAGCCCGAAGCGCTTGCGATAGCGTTCGGCGATCAGGCTGCTGACCGCATTCGAGGCGACCGACAGGCGGTAGGGCAGGAACCCGCCCAGCCCCCAGGGTTCATCCGTGGTGGCGGTGGCGGGTGCGTCGGGCGTGAGCGTTTCGGTCATGAACTGGTTTCTAATGAAACTTGTGGTCCATGCAAGTGTCACGTGATGGCGTCACGTCGACGCAAGGCGCGCCTCATTCGTAGGCGCGCTCCTCCCACCAGGGGTAGAAATCGGGCATATCCTCGCTGACCTTGCCGGGATAGACCGGGCGGCGCTTGTCGAGGAAGCTGGCGATCCCCTCCTTCGCGTCGGCCCCGCGCGAGAGGCGATAGATCGCGCGGCTGTCGATCTTGTGCGCCTCCATCGGGTGATCGGCGCTCATCAGCCGCCACATCATCGCCCGCGTCATGGCGACCGAAATGGCGCTGGTGTTCTCGGCGATCTCGGTGGCGAGTTCCTTGGCCGCGTGCATCAGGTCGCCGGGCGCATGGACCGACCGCACCAGCCCGCCCGCCTTCGCCTCGGCCGCGTCGAACACCCGGCCCGAATAGCACCATTCCAATGCCTGGCTGATGCCGACGATGCGCGGCAGGAACCAGGACGAAGCGGCCTCGGGCACGATCCCGCGCCGCGCGAAGACGAAGCCGTAGCGCGCCGTCTCGCTGGCAAGGCGGATGTCCATGGCAAGCTGCATGGTCGCACCCACGCCCACCGCGACCCCGTTGCAGGCCGAAATCAGCGGCTTCTTCGATTCGAACAGGCGCAAGGTGAGCAGCCCGCCCCCGTCGCGCACGCGCTCGTCCGAGAGATCCTTGACTTCCTCCCCGCTCGAGAAGACCTGCCCGCCGCCCTCGGGCGTGAGGTCCGCGCCCGCGCAGAAGGCGCGCTCTCCCGCGCCTGTAAAGATCACCGCGCGCACGGCATCGTCGGCGTCGATGTCGTCCATCGCCGCCATGATCTCCTCGCCCATGGTGCGGGTATAGGCGTTCATCTTGTCCGGGCGATTGAGGGTGATCGTGGCGATGCCGTCGGCCTTTTCGACCGTGATCTGGGTGGGCTTGGTCATGGGTTCGTGTCTCTCCTCGGGGATCGGCGGTCCGGCATGGGGCCGGTGCCTGTCCGTCTGCCGAGGAGGCTAGAGCGAGCGGGTGCGCCGCGGCAAGCTCGCTTTTTTGGCGAGCCTCCCGGCGCGCGCCGCGTCAGTCGAGCACGCGGTCGACATAGCGCCGCTTCATCGCGTCATGCGCCGCGTTGCCGAACGTCCCCCCCACTTTCGTCCCGCGCCAGCCATGCCGCGCGAAGCGCATCTCGAATTCGCCCATGACGAACCAGCCATACCCTTCCCCGCCGGGCGCGAATTCGGCCCACACCGCCTTGAACGGGCGATCGGTGACGAAGACCGGACGGCTCGCCGCGACCGAAAGGCGCCGGTCGTAGACCATGTCGAGCGTCTGGTTGTAGCTCTGCGTCGGGTCCCTCACCGTCGCCATCATGGCGGCGCTTGACATGATCTTCATGCTCTTGAGGTTGCGCATCCGCGCCATCGGCAGCCCGCTCAGCTCCACCGCGACCCGCCCGTCGTCGAGCAGGCCGGTCCGCACGTCGAGCGATTTCTCCTCTTCGGAAAGGCCCTCCCACGTTAGCCTGAAGGACGTGTCGTTACGCGTGCGCCAGAACGGGTGGCCGGTGTCCTTGCCACCGCGAAACGCCTTGAAATTGTTGCGGCCATAGACGCCTTCATAATCCGCGCCGCGGCGGTTGGCCCAGGCGAGGTCGAACAGGTTTTCAGCCACCGGGCAGGCCGTCTGCGGCGCGCCGCGATAGGGCTCGGGCGTCTCGCCGCCCAGCGCCCCGGCGAAGGCGTCGATCAGCACCCGCTCCTTGAACGGGGTGTCCACCATCCGGGCGAGGCGCTGGCACGTGCCGGGCGCGTCGCGCACGCTTGCGAGCATGGAGAGGGCGAGCCGGCGCAGGCCCGCAAGGGCGCCCTTAACCTTTTCGCCGCCCGCGAGACTGGCGCAGTCGTTCACCTTCACGATGTTGCGCGCCTCGATGTCGTAGGGATCCTTGTCGGGATCGTAGGAGTTCCCGTCGCCGCGAACGTTCGCGCGGAATTGTTCGACGGCGACCCGGACGGTGGAAGGGACGAGATGGCACTTGATGTCGGCATGGAGCACGATGCGCGACAGGAGATAGCTCTCCTCCACCTTGCCGAGCGGCTGCGCGTGAAGCGCGGCGGGCAAGACGAGGAACAGCGCCGCGAAAGGCACGAGGATGACGGAGCGCATGGCCTTCCCCCTGCGACGCGACCCGAGGGGCTTGAGCCTAGCCACCCCCGGCCCGTCTGACAAGCCGCGCGCGGCAGGCGGAAAGGCCGCGGCCCAAGGGTTGGGAAAATTTCCCAAACTTGCGCCTCGCCCCCTTGGCCGCCAGCGGCGCTCCCCCGCGCAAAGCCCGGATTTCCGCCATTTCGCGAGTTTGGCACGGCTCCTGCAGCATATCGGGCAGGAAGCGGGAACGACCCGCAAACGCCACGAAAGACCAAGGAGACCGACCAATGTTCAACGCCGACACCAGCCGCAACCTCTTCGCCGCCGCCGTCTCGCTCGGCATCAGCGCGATCCTCTTCGCCTATGCGATCGTCCCCGCCAGCCCGAGCCTGATCGCCTGACCATCCCCCGCGGGTCCGGACCATCCCCCAACTCCGCACAACCGGACCCTTCGACAACCCCCGCCGCGTCCCCCGGCGGGGGTTTTTCGTTCAGCGGGCCGGCATCCGTTGCGGCGCGCTCTCCGGCCGGGCTGAGGCAGCGGGCGGCTCGATCCGCCAGAAGCTCGCAGCGTGGACGAAGAACAGCGCCGCGATCAGGAATTCGAGCAATTCGTCGTCGTAATGCGGGAGGTGGTCCGACCAGTTGATCGGCAGCGGCGTCGGCGTGCCGAGCGCAAGGCCGGTGACCGCATAGCAGCCCGCCGCGAAGGCGTAGAGCGCGGCCGAGCGCACTGGCGCGACCGGGAATTCCAGCGCGTCGAGCAGCCGCCGCAGCGCGGGCGCATGGCGATGCGCCAGCGGCAGGACGAACAGCAGCGCCGCCGTCACCGCGAGGCCGGGATAGACGAACAGCGAATTCGAATAGACGTTGTGCAGCGTGAATTCGCCCTGCACGTTGACCGCCGCGAGGTCATCCGGCGTGCCGAAGCCCAGCAGGCGCTGGCCCCAGCTGATCTCCTCCCCGCCGACGAAGACGAACAGCGCGGCGAGCCCGGCGAGCCACAAGCGCAGCCTCGCGCGCCCGCGCGCGCGCCCGGCGAGCGCGAGGCACGCCCCCGCCGCGCCGAAATAGAGCAGCGCCGAGCCGTATTCGAACGGCCCGTCTTCCTCGAACAATACGGTGAACGTGCGCGCATCGGCGATCGCGAGAATGGTGAGCCCCGCACCGGCGAGCGCCACGGCGAGGCCGCTCATGCGCTCGAAAGGTCCGGCTTCGGCGCGCCGGGCGAGCGGGGCGGCCTGCCCCTCCTCGAGCCGCCCTGCGATCCGCTCGGCAAGAACCGCGAGCCGCCGCCGCGCCAGCCATGCGCCCGAAAGGCCGAGCACGAGGCTCCAGATCGCGGCCTGGCCGAGCAGCAGCTTGACCCCGCTCGCTTCGGTCAGCCTCGCCATCACGTCCTGCAGCCACAGCCCGGCAGCAAGCCCGGCGAGGACCACGACCATGTCCGTGACGATGTTACGCATCATTCGCTTCCTGCCATGCCCCCGTCGCGGGGGTGAAAGCCTGCGAGGTTAGCCGCGTCGGGTGAACGCCGCGTAAAACCGCACCGCCCCCCTTCCAAAAAAGAGAGCGCCGCCCGCACCCGGGGGTGCGAGCGGCGCTGCGTGATCTGATGATGTCTGAGGCGGCGCTCAGCGCGGCGACATCCGGATCGCACCGTCGAGGCGCACGTCCTCGCCGTTGAAATAGCCCGTCTCGATCATGCACATGGCGAGCTTGGCGTATTCCTCGGGATGGCCGAGCCGCTTGGGGAACGGGACGGAGGCGGCGAGCGCTTCCTTCACCTGCGGCGGCGCGGCGTTCATCAGCGGCGTGTCGAAGATGCCGGGCAGGATCGTGTTAACCCGGATGCCTTCCTTCATCAGGTCGCGCGCGATGGGAAGCGTCATGCCGACCACGCCGCCCTTGGACGCCGAATAGGCCGCCTGGCCCATCTGGCCGTCTTCCGCCGCGACGCTCGCCGTGTTCACGATCGCGCCGCGATCACCGTCGTCCGAAAGCGGGTCGAGGCTCATCATGCCCGCCGCCGACTTGGCGATGCAGCGGAAGGTGCCGATGAGGTTGACCTGGATCACGAAGTCGAAGGCCGAAATCGGGAAATGCTTGATTTCGCCCGTCTGCTTGTCGCGGCTGGCGGTCTTGATCGCATTGCCGATCCCGGCGCAGTTGACGAGGATGCGCTCCTGCCCATGCGCCTCGCGCGCCTTGGCGAAGGCGGCGTCGACTTCATCATCGCTGGTCACGTTGACCTTGCAGAACACGCCGCCGAGTTCCTTGGCGGCCTTTTCGCCCTCGTCTTCCTTGAGGTCGAAGATCGCGACCTTGGCGCCCTTCGCGGCAATCGCGCGGGCGGTGGCAAGGCCGAGGCCGGAGGCGCCGCCGGTGACGACGGCGGGGGTGTTGGCGGATACTTCCATTACTCTCTCCTGTTGGTCGGAAACCTGTTGTTCTTGAGGGTCTACAGGGCCTCGACGATGGTGACGTTGGCGACGCCGCCGCCTTCGCACATCGTCTGGAGGCCGTATTTCTTGCCGTGGCGCTTCAGCGCATGGACGAGCGTCGCCATCAGCTTGGTTCCGCTCGCGCCGAGCGGGTGGCCGAGTGCGATCGCGCCGCCGTGGACGTTGAGCTTTTCGGGGTCCGCGCCGGTGTGCTTGAGCCAGGCGAGCGGCACGGGGGCGAAAGCCTCGTTCACCTCGTAAAGGTCGATGTCGTCGATCTTCATCCCGGCGCGCTCCAGCGCCTTGTCGGTCGCGAACAGCGGCTCTTCCAGCATGATGACCGGATCGCCCGCGGTGACGGTGAGGTTGTGGATGCGGGCAATCGGCGTCAGGCCATACTTCTTGAGCGCCTCTTCGGAGACGACCAGCACCGCGCTCGACCCGTCGCAGATCTGGCTCGACGAGGCCGCGGTGATCTTGCCTTCGGGCGAGAGCAGCTTGACCCCCGCGATCCCTTCGAGGCTCGCATCGAAGCGGATGCCTTCATCGACCGTGTGCATTTCCTCGCCCTCGGGCGTTTCGATGGCGATCGGCACGATCTCGTTCTCGAACGCGCCCGCCTGCGTCGCGGCGATGGCCTTTTCGTGGCTCGAGAGCGCGAACTTGTCGAGATCGTCCTTCGAGAAGCCGTGCTTCTTCGCGATCATTTCCGCGCCCATGAACTGGGAGAACTGGATGCCGGGGAACTTCTCTTCCAGCCGGGGCGACTTGTAGTGGCCCAGGCCCTCCTTCATGTGGAGCGTGGCGTTCGAGCCCATCGGCACGCGGCTCATGCTTTCGACGCCGCTCGCGATGACGACGTCCTGCGTCCCGCTCATCACCGCCTGCGCCGCGAACTGGATCGCCTGCTGGGACGAGCCGCACTGGCGGTCGATCGTCACCGCCGGGGTCGAATCCGGAAGGTTCGAGGCGAGCACACCCATGCGCCCGACCTGCATCGACTGTTCGCCCGCCTGCGTCACGCATCCGGTCACCACGTCGTCGATCGCATTCGGGTCGATCCCGCTGCGCTCCACGATCGCATCGAGCGAGGCTGCGAGAAGGTCGACCGGGTGCACCCCGGCAAGGCGACCGCCGCGCCGTCCCCCGGCGGTGCGGACGGCTTCGACGATATAGGCTGTGCTCATTTCTCTCTCCTTTGATCCCGAAAACCCGTTGCGGTTTGATACTCGCCTATGAGAGCGACGAGCCGGAATCAAGCGGGCAAAAGCGGCAGGGCGCGCGCTCGCGGCTTGCAAGCGCGCGAGGGTGCTGGCAGGCACTGGCCCCGTGACGACGGCTGCCCCGAAAACCCTTTTCGCGATCAATCCCGCGCTCGACCGGGCAGCGCTCGCGCGGCGGTTTGCCGAAACGGGCCGGGTGCAGGTGCGCGACGTGCTGACGCCCGAAAGCGCGCGCGAGATGCTGACCGTGCTGGCGAAAGGCACGGCCTGGGGCATGGCGACCGGCGCGGGCGAAGAAAAGCCGAAGAGCTTCCGCGCCGAGGAAACGCGCACACCGCAAGGCCAGCAGGCGCTCGGCGCGGCGTTCAAGGCGGCGGAGGAGCATACGGCGCGGGGCGAATACGGCTTTCGCTTCGCGCATTACCCGATCCTCAGCGCCGTGCAGGAAAACTGGTCGGGGAGCGAGGCGCACCAGATCCTGCTCGAACACATCAACGCGCCCGAATTCATGGGTCTGGCGCGCGAGGTCACGGGGATCGACACCCTGTTCAAGGCCGACGGGCAGGCGACTTTGTTCGCGCCGGGCCACTATCTCGGCAAGCACATCGACAGCCACGTCGCCGAAGGCTGGGAAGTCGCCTACGTGCTTAATTTCGCGCGCGAGGACTGGCATCCGGACTGGGGCGGCTACCTCCTTTTCCTCGACGAGGAAGGCGACGTGGTCGAAGGATTCCGCCCGCGGTTCAATGCCTTGAACCTGTTCAAGGTGCCGACCTCGCACATGGTGAGCTATGTCCCGCCCTTCGCGCCGGTGGGCCGGCTCGCGGTGACCGGCTGGCTGCGCACGAAATGAGCGCGCCCGCCCCCACCCTTTCCGCACCCGAGGCGATGGTGCGCGTGCGTATGGCGATGGAGCGCGGCGATCTCGCCGGCGCGCGCGCCGTGGTGGAGGAGGCGCGGCGCGCGCATCCGCGCGACGCCGCGCTGGCCGATGCGGCAGGCGACATTGCCCTCAAGTCCGGCGACGCACCCGCCGCCGCGGCGCATTTCGCCGCCGCCTGCGCGCTCGCGCCCGCGATGATGGACTACGCGCTCAACCACGCGATCGCGCTGCAACGGCTGGAACGCCACGCCGAGGCGCTCGCCGCCATCGCCCCGCACGAAAAGGCCGGGCGCGGTGTCGCGCGCTATGGCAGCGTCGCCGCGCTCTCGCACCGCGCGCTCGGGCAGCCGGGAGAGGCAGCGCGCTGGTACGAGGCCGCGCTCGCCGCCGAGCCGCGCCACCCGCGCGCGCTGCATGGCCGGGCGCGGGTCGCGCTCGAACGCGGCGAAGGCGACGCGCTGGCGCGGTTCGATGCGGCGCTCGCCGTCAATCCGGGCGATGCCGACCTGTGGCTCGGCAAGGCGCAGGCGCTGGAAGTCGCGGGCGACGTGACAGGCGCGCGGGCGATTGCCGAACAGGTCTGCGCGCAGGCCCCCGGCTTCATCGCAGCGCTGACCTTCCTCGCCGGGCTGAAGCACGCCGCAGGCGAGGCGGACTGGACCTCGCCCTTTGCCGAGGCGGCGCAAAAGCACCCGCAGGACCCCAATATCCCGGCCGCCCATGCCGAAGCCTTCGCCGGGCTCGACCACGCCGCCGAGGCCGCCGAAGTCGCCGCCGACGCGCGCCGCCGCTTTCCCGGCGAGCCGCATTTCGCGCTGATCGAGGCGGTGCATCGCGGCTCGGCGGGCCAGTGGGAGGAGGCCGAAGCGATCTTCGCCCAGCTTTCCGATACCCGCGCGATGCGCCACCTCCACGAAGCCCGCCACGCGCTGCGTGCGCGCGACCTCTCGCGGGCGCACGCCTGTCTCGATCGAGCGCTCGCTGCGAACCCGTGGGACATTTCGGCCTGGGCGCTGCGCGGGATCGCGTGGCGGCTGGGCGAGGACGAGGCTTCGCGCGCGAAGGCGGAATGGCTCCATGAACAGGCCGGGCTGGTCGCCCTGCGCGAACTGGTCGGGCGCGTGGGGCTGGTCGCAGATGCCGTGGCCGAATTGCGGGCGATCCATGCCCGCTCGACCATGCCGCTGGGGCAGAGCTTGCGCGGCGGGACGCAGACACGCGGCATCCTCTTCCACCGCACCGAGCCGGTCCTCGCCGAACTCCACGAAGCGATCCGCGCGACGCTGGAGGTGCACCGCGAAGGGCTGCCGCCGCTCGATGAAAGCCACCCGCTGCTGCGCCACCGCGAAACGCCGTGGCGGCTGCTCGGCTCGTGGTCGGTGCGGCTCGCCGGGGGCGGTGCGCCGGGGTCCGGCGACTATCACACCGCGCATATCCACCCGCAGGGCATCCTCTCTAGCGCGCTCTACCTCGTCGTGCCGGAAGAAGCGCACGCGCCCGTCGCCGAGGGCGAATTGCCGCAGGGTTGGCTCGAGATCGGTCGTCCGCCGCCCGACCTCGGGCTCGACCTGCCGCCGCTTCGCACGATCGAACCCAAGGAAGGTCACCTCGCCCTGTTCCCCTCGACGCTCTACCACGGCACGACGCCCTTCGGTTCGGCGGAGCGCATGACGGTCGCCTTTGACGTGGTTACGGGCGACGGGGTGACGGCATGAGCGAGACGCAGGACGACGCGCGCGCCTGGGGCGAGTTCTGGAAGGCCAATGCGGGCGGGGATTCGACCGGCTGCCTGCCCGAACGCTGGGCCGCGATCGAGGCGGCGCAGCGCGCGGCGTGGCGCGGCTTTGCAGCACAGCTCGGCGATGGCGCGCGGCTGCTCGACCTCGCGACCGGCGACGGGCGCGTGCTGCGCTGGCTTCGCGAGGAACGCAGCGACCTCGACCTGTCCGGCATCGACCGCGCCCCCGAACTGCCGCCCGCGCCCGAAGGCACGGCGACCCGCGGCGGGGTGGCGATGGAGGACCTGACATTCGAGGCGGACAGCTTCGATGCCGTCACCAGCCAGTTCGGTTTCGAATACGGCGACACGGCCGCGGTCGCGGGAGAGATCGCGCGCGTGCTCGCACCGGGTGGGCGCGTCGGCCTGATGGTCCATCGCGGCGACGGGCCGATCCTCGAACACAATCGCGCACGGCAGGCTGCAATCGGCTGGGCGATCGAGGAGAAGGCGGTTCCCGCGACCGCGATCCGCGCGCTGACCGATCCGCGCGGCGGGGTGGACGCGGCAGCGCAGGTCGCGGCCGCGTTCGCCATGCTGGGCGAACGGGCGCATGGGCGCAGCACACCCGCCTGGGAGATCCCCGAAGCGGTGCGCCGCACGGTGCTGATGGGGGCCGAGCGCGGGGCCGATGCCGCCGCGATCACGGCCACGATCGAGGCGATCGCGGCGCAGGCCGACAACGAGCTCGGCCGGATCGCTTCGCTCGCGCGGGCCTGCGAAAGGGCCGATGCGCGCGGGGCAATCGAGGCTGCCTTTGCCGCGCACGGCCTCGCGCCGGGCGAGACGGTTCCGGTGGCCGAACCCTCGGGCCGCGTCCTCGCCGATTTCCTGACCTTTTCCTGAGCCGCTCCGGCCCGGCTTGCAGAGGCGCGCAGGCCGCGTGCGGCCGGCGCGCCTCCGCATCCTCGAACCCGTTCGGCAGGCACGAAAAAGGGCGGCGGACCGAAGTCCGCCGCCCCTCTTTTCGTTCCGCTCTCGCGGGCGTCCGTTCTTAGAACGAGAACGCCGCGGAGATGAAGAAGTCCCGACCCAGCACGTCGTAGACGCTCGGGAAGGTGTTCGCCTGCTCCTGGTTGTCGCCCAGCAGGAGGCTGTTCGGACGGTTGGTCACAAAGCCGTTCGCATCGAATTCGGGCGTGCCCGGCAGCGTGTCGAACAGGTTGTTGATACCCGCCGAGATCGTGACGTTTTCGGTCGCTTCGACCGAGAAGGTCAGGTCGAACAGGTCGTAGGCACCGATCCGTTCGATCCCGTTGAACGCCGCGAAGTCGACCGAGGTCAGCGCATCGTCCACGCCCGACAGGTGACGCCAGCGGACCGAAGTGGTCAGCGGGCCGTCGACCCAGGTGAAACGCGAGGTCCACTTGAACGACGGGATCGGCTGGCCGCAATTGCCGCCGAACTGACCCGCACACTCGTCGACCTGCGGAAGGCCGGCGACCGGCGTGAAGTCGTTCTGGTCGGTCCACGTGCCGATGAAGTTCATGTTGAACCGCGACGAACCCGTGTCGGTCAGCAGCGAGAACGGCAGGTCGGTGCGGTAGTTGACCTGAAGGTCGATACCCGAAACCTGCAGTTCGGCCGCGTTCACGCCCGAAACCAGCGGCGGATTGTCGACGCTGATCGCACCGTCGGCGTTACGAATGCCGACGAAAGGCTGGCACGCCGGGGCGTTCACATCCTGGACCGAACCGTAGCACAGGTTGAGCAGGCCCTGGAGGCTGCCGCCCGCGACGGTGATGAAGTCCTCGACCTTGATGTTGAAGTAGTCCGCCGTGATCGTCAGGCCGGGCACGAAGCTCGGCTGGAAGACGACACCGCCGGTGTAGCTGGTCGAGGTTTCTTCGCCGAGGTCCGGGTTACCGCCGAACAGCGCCGGGATCTGCGCGTTGAGCTGGACCACTGCGGCATTGCCGACATTGCCCGCGGGCACGCCGGTCGCGATGCAGACCTGGTCCGCACCGGGGTTGTCCGCGATGAAGGTCGCATCGGCGCAGGGGTCGGTCGCACCGGGGAAGCCGATGGCCTGGCCCTGGAACAGCTCGCCCACGTTCGGCGCACGCACCGCACGCTGGTACTGACCGCGCAGGAGCACGCCGTCGGTCGGCACGAACTGCACGCCGCCGGCATAGGTCCACACGCCGCCGACCCGGTCGAGCGAGTAGTCGGAGTAACGGACCGCGCCGTTGACATCGAGGCGCACACCCGAATCCGTTTCGAGGATCGGGATGTCGATTTCGGCAAAGAGTTCCTTCACGTCATAGGCACCCTCGGTCGGGCTGCCCGCGTTGAAGCCGATCACGTCGCCCGAGGCGAGCGCGGTGTCGGGAATGAACTCCGCCGCGACCCGGCGATATTCGGCACCGACCGCGAAGCCGATGTCGGCCCCACCGAAGCCGAGGTTGCCGAGGAAGCCCGAAATCGTACCGGCGGCCACTTCGACCGTCGAGATGTCGCCGTTCTGCGCGGTGATGCTGAACGAATCGACCATTTCCGGCGTCAGCGTGCCCGGGCCGAAGATGTTCAGCGCGACATCGCCCGTGCCGTCGAGACCGGCCTGGAAGGCCGAACGCGACACGTTGCCCTGCTGGACGTTGGCGTTACGCGTGCGGGCGTAGGAGTAGTACAGGTCGTAGTTGAGGTTGTCGGTGATCGACCCCTCGACGCCGGCGAGCACGCGGAAGGCGTTGCGCTCGTCGAGCGAGTTACGCGGTCCGGTTTCGAGCACACGGCGCTGGACGAAGGTCTGGACCACGCCAGCCCCCGGGAAGCGCGGATCGCCGCCGGCAGCCACGAGCGCGGCATTGGCGTCGGCTTCGCGCTGGTCGAGCGTCTGGAACTCGGCCAGGGTCGCCGCGTCGATGAACGGGGCGATAGTGTTGAGGTCGAGGTTGAACGTGCCGGTGACCGGGGTCGCGGCGAGTTCCTGCTGGACCCGGTTGTTGACGAACGTCACCTCGGTATAGGCGCGATGCCCGTCGGTGAATTCATAGTCGGCATAACCGCCGAGCAGGTAACGCTCCTGCGGGATCTGCAGGTAGTTGACCGGCGCGTAGTTGTAGGTGTCGCCCGCGCGCGGACGCGGCGAACCCGGGGTGTCGAAGATCGCGTCGTCGATCGTCAGGCCCGCACCGAGCGGGAATTCGACACCGTCGATGGTGGTCGAACCCGAGGTGTTGATACGGCCCTGCGGAACGGTCGAAGAACCGAACTGAAGCAGGTTGAGGCCGAAGCTTTCCCCGCCGAGCGCGAATTCGGAAAAGCCGCGATCGCCCTGGAAGACCGATTCGCGGTTGAAGTATTCGGCATAGACCGTCGCGTTACCGCGGCCGTCGTCGAAGCTGGTGCCGATCGCGCCGTACATCTGGTAGCGCGCACCGTCACCGCGTTCGGTGAGCGAGTACTGGCCGCCGAATTCGACGCCCTGCACTTCCTTGAGGCGGAAGTTGACGACGCCCGCGAGCGCGTCCGAACCATAGACCGCCGAGGCACCGCCGGTGACGGTGTCGACGCTTTCGATCAGGAACTGCGGGATCGTGTTGAGGTCGACCACCTGGCTGGTGTCGAACGAGACCCAGCGCCGGCCGTTGACCAGCACGAGGGTACGGGTCGAACCGAGGCCGCGCAGGTTGAGCGTGGCGGCGCCGTTACCGGGGTTGTTCGAGAACGCGGTGAAACCCGGAACCGCCTGCGGCAGGGCGTTGATGACGTTTTCGACGTTGACCGCACCGGTCAGCTTGAATTCCTCGGCTTCGACCACCGCGATCGGCGCGGCGGTTTCGACGTTGCGCTGCTGAATGCGCGAGCCGGTGACGGTGATGAAGTTGTCGGTGTCGACATCCTGGTCGGCGCCCGACTGGATCGCCGGATCGACGTCGGTGTCCTGTGCCATTGCCGGCGTGGCCACCATGGCGCTTGCCATGATCGTGCCCGCAAGGAGCGAGCCCTTGTTAAAACGCATGATTAGTGTCCCCTACTCATGACGCGCACCGAAATTGGCGCACGCAATTCTCTACGGGCAGGTGCCCGCTAGGTTGCGGCTCTATGACAACGAGCCTGTCCAGAGCAATTGTCGGCGGGAACCGTCGCGCGGGTTGTCTTCAAGCTGTGGCAAATGGGCGACACTGGGCGACGGGCCGTGGTTCCTGCGCTGCCGGACGAGGCGATCATGCGCCGTGCATGGGGCCGCGCGATGGTTTATGTGCACGCCGACAGCCGGATCGGGAAAGGGAATTACATGAAGCGAATCGGAACTTTGGGCGCGCGGTGTCGGCTCGCCGCCGGCACGCTCGCGGCGGCCGCGCTGCTGACGAGCGCGGGCCCACTGAAATCGCAGGAGAATGCGCCTGCCGGGCAGGCCGCGGCGAAGGCCGACATTCTTGACCGTTTGAAGACGTGTCAGCGACTGGAAGATGACAGCGAACGCCTCGCCTGCTTCGACGAGCGGGTCGGCGCGCTGGTCGCCGCGAGCGAGGCGGGCGACGTGCGAGTCGTCGACCGCGAGGACGTGCGGCGCACGCGGCGGCAGCTGTTCGGCTTTTCCGTGCCCGATGTCGGCATCCTCCAGGGCGACGAGAAGGACGCCGAGGCGACCGACACGCTGGTGACGACGATCACCAGCGTACGCTACCGCCCGCGCCGCCGCGCCGAATTCACCACCGCCGAGGGCGCTCGGTGGGAAATCTTCAAGGTCCCCGCGCGCCTCGCCGACATCGAGCCGGGCGACGAGGTCGAATTCAAGAAGGCCTCGCTCGGCACCTTTTTCATCCGCATCAACGGCCAGATGGGGGTCAAGGGCAAGCGCATCGAATAGGTCCTCCCCGGGGACCGGCAGTCGGCCCCGTACACGACGCTTGTCGCGGGCGGAAAGGCAAGGGGGCCCGGCCGCATCGCGGCCGGGCCCCCTCGTTTCGCTCCCGCGCGGCGGCGGCGGTCAGAGACCGCCGGGGCCGCAGTCGTTGGCGAGATAATCCGCGAGCTTCGTGTAAAGCTGCTGCTGGTGGTTGTACATCAGCGTGTTCGAGAAGTGGTCCGCCTTCTCGAGCGTGACGAACTGGCCGTCCTTGTTGCCCGCTTTCTCGAAGGCGTCCTTGTAGTCCTTGAAGTGGTAATACATCACGCGCCGGTCGACGTCGCCGTGGATCATCAGCAGCGGGATGTTGACCTTCTCGACTTCGTTGATCGGGTTGATGCCGATCGTCCCGCGCCGCTTCGACCATTCGTCGAGCGCCTTGAGATCTTCGTTGCGCCGGCCGAGATACTGCTTTTCGGCATCGGCCACTGCCGCGACCGCGACCGAGCACTGGTAGAGCTGCGGCTCGCGGCTGGCGGCGACCAGCGCGGCATAGCCGCCATAGGACCAGCCCATGAAGGCGACCCGGTCGGGATCGACCAGACCCTGGTCGATCAGGTAGAGAACGCCGTCGTCCTTGTCGTCCTGCATGGCAAGGCCGTGTTCGCCATAGCCCGCGTCGAAGTGCTTCTGCCCCCAGCCCACGGAAATCCGGTTTTCCGGGTGCAGCACCATGTAGCCCTGGCTGGCGAGGAACTGGCCGATCTCGTCATAGGACACCATGCCGTTCACGTGCGGGCCGCCATTGTGCTGGACCACCAGCGGAAACGGCGGCTCGCCCACCTTGGGCACGGTGACGTAGGCCGGGATCGAAAGCCCGTCGCGCGCGGGGTAGCGGATGTACTTCACGTCCGCGAGCATATCCTGGTTGACCAGCGGGTTGCGGCTGCCGAGCTTCGCCAGCTTGCCGTCCCTGACCAGCCAGTAGGAGCCCGGATCGTGCGGCCCGCGATTGGTCACGATCATCGTCCTGCCGTCGACCGACCGGCTCGAGATCGAGACCTGCCAGGCATAGGGGATCTGCTGCTCGAGCGCCTCGTAGAGCGCCTTTTCTTCCTCGTCGAACCAGTGGCGCTCCATCTTCTCGCCCGGATAGAGCGCGGCGACGAGCTTGTCGTTGCCGGGGATCGAGTGGGTCTGGATGCCCATCACGTCGGCGTCCTCGGCCTTGAACAGCTCCTTGCCGATCTTGCCGGTGTCGAAGTTGAATTCGTAAAGGCCCGCCTTGTCGTTCCCGGGAAGGGTCTCGATGATGTAGCCGATATTGGGGTTGTTCGGATCGAAGCCCTGGATGCCGTGAATGCCCGAAAGCACGCGGTAGAGGTTCGACTTGTCCTCGAGGTCGTATTCGTTGACCAGCGTCCAGGATCCGTCGCCCGGCTTGCGGTAATAGGTTCCCTGCGTCCCCTTGCCGGGGTCGAAGGACGAGGTGAAGCGCGGATTGCCTTCATTATCGAAGGCTTGCACCTGCGGGAATTGCAGCGTGCCGCGCAGGATCAGCGACTTGGTGCCCTTTTCAAGGTTGAACTTGTAATAGGACCGCGGGCGCAGCGCGGCGATCGGATCGACCCCGCCGAGCGCCGAGACCGCATTGCCCCCGCCCACCAGCACGTGATCGGGATCGCGCGGCAGGGTATCGATGATCTGGAGGTTGTCGTTGACCGTGTTGAACTCGTTCTCTTCGAGATTGTAGGAATAGGCGAGGTAGTCGCGCGTGTCCTGCTCGGGACGCTTCACCTGCGAACGGCGCTGCTGCCATGCCGCGCCGAAGATGTAATTGTCGCTCACCCAGCGCGCGGTGATGATCTCCATCGGATCGGCGTTGAGCCGGCGCAGCGGCTCGGACAGGTCGTCGGTCTTGTAGATCTCGAGCAGGTAATCGCCCTCCTTGCTCTCGATCTTGTGCACCAGCAGGTGCTTGCCGTCGGGCGAGACCTGCACGGCGTTCACGACATCGCGCAGGGCCCACACCTCGATCGGGACCGAGGTCTGCGACTGGGCCTGCGTGTCGGCGGGAGAAGCGACGAGCGAAAGGCCGAGGACCGAAACGCCGGCCATGACCGCCGCGAGCGGAGCTTTGAGAAGTTTCATGGGTTTTCCGTCTTCCAGCTTGAATGAGTGCCAGCTTCCTGGCGGTCCGATGCGCCCTGCCGCGCGGCCTCCCGTCCGGCGCGGCTCGAACAGGGATGAGTAAACCAAAAAAGCGGCCCCTCGACAAGTCGAGAGGCCGCTCTTTCTGGCTTGTTTCAGCCGTTTCCCGTTCGATCAGAAGCGAACGAGAAGCTGGCCGAAGAACTCGCGCCCGTTGAGGTCGTAGGGCGTACCCAGCGGGGTGTTCGAGATCTGCAGCACGCCGGCACGCGGGGAGACCTGCGGCGGAGGCGTGTCGAAGATGTTGCGGACGCCCAGGATGACACGAATGTCATCGCTGTCCCAGCGCAGCGAGGCGGTGTGCTCGAAATATTCCGGAGCCGTACCGACCGGGCGGCAGAAGGTGCCGTCGCCCTGCACGTTGCCGTTGGGGCCGTCGCCGCCGATACAGGTCGGCGAGAACACGCCGGTGAAGTTCTGGTCGCTGTTCGGCGAGATGTTGTTGAACACGTCGCCGAAGGGACGCTCGACTTCCTGGCCGTTGAGGTTGGTCACCGTGTTGAAGGACTGGTTCACCGAGTCGACGTAACGGATCTGATAGGTGAACAGGAAGTCGTCCCAGCGCACCTGGCCCGTCACGCGGCCCGTCCAGTCGGGGAACACGAAGCCCGAGATCTCCTTCAGGTCGTTCTCGATGATGTCGCCGGTTTCCGTGGTCAGGAAGTTCGTACGCTCGATCAGCTTGTTCGCCACGAGGTTCAGCGTGAGGTCGAATTCCTCGCCGCCGATCATCAGCGGGTAGCCGAAGGTCGTGTTGATATCGAGACCGCGCACGGTTTCCTGGTCACGGTTGAGGAAGCCGGCCCGGACCCCGCTGATCAGCTGGCGATCGCCGCTGTCGATGTCGATACGGTCGCAGAACTCCGAACGCTGCTCTTCCTGGCGCAGGAAGCAGTCGTTGATGATGAACTGGCCGCTCGGCTCGATGATCGCGTCCTTGATCTTGATGTCAAAGTAATTGAAATTGAACGCGAATTCGAAACCGCTCGCCCAGCTTTCCTCGAACGCGAAACCGGTCGTGATCGAACGCGAGGTTTCCGGATCGATGTCGAGCGAACCACCCTGGGTGATCTCGCCGCTGACCTGCTGGATCGTGTTCAGGCCCTCGGCGTCGATCCCGACGCGGGTCGGGTCGCGGCCTTCGCGGATGCAGTTCTGCAGCACGAAGTCCTGGCGCTGGTCGAGCGTGGCATCATAGGCCCCGTTGACGAACGCTGCGTCGGGAACCGCGCACGGGTCGAACAGGCCGGTGAAGCCCGATTGGCCGCGCAGGAAGTTCTCGCGCAGGTTCGGCGCACGGAACGAGGTGCCGTAGCTGAACTTGAACAGCAGCGACGGGATCGGACGCCACCCGGCCTTGATCGCGTAGGTGCCGTTGGTGCCGTAGAATTCCTCGTCGGTGAGACGGCCCGAAATGTTGACGGTCAGTTCCTCGACGAGGGGCTTACCGGCAGCAAGCGGGATGTCCATTTCGCCGAAGAGCTCGCGGATCCACTTGGAACCCGAGGCGCCGCCGTCGGCGAAGAAGCCGAACAGCAGGCCGTTCGAGGCGACGAGGTCGGGGTTCGATTCGATCGAATCCTCGCGCCATTCGCCGCCGAGCACCACGCCGACCGGGCCGGCGGGCAGTTCGAACAGGTCGCCGGTGACATAGGCCTGCAGCATGACCTGTTCGTAGGTCGTGTCGAAGTCGCGGCTGTCGAACACGTAGTCGCGCTCGGCCTGGCTGGCGAAGTCGCCCACGGCGCCGGTCAGGACGCTCGGCGCGAACAGGTTGACCGGAACACAGCCGGTCGCATTGAGGTCCGGCGCGGCGAGGTCGGGGTTGGCGAGACCGCCGCCGTTGCACTCACCGATCCACTGCGGATCGCCGAAGAACCCGAACACGTCGATATTCTGGTTGTAATCGTCCGCGATGCCGTCGCCGTCATCGTCGACGATGCCGTCGCCGTCATAGTCGGCCGTCGGGTCGAGACCCAGCGCGAGCGCGAGACGGTCTTCGCGGATGCCGAGGCGCGAGGAACGGCCCTCGGAGCGCGAATAGGTCCCCGACACGTCGAAGGTCCAGGTCGACCCGATGAAGGGCAGGTCGCCGCGCACGCCGAGCACGCCGCGATACTGTTCCTGCAGCACGTCGAAATTGTTGCGGTCGCCGCGGATCGAGGCGATCGGAACGACCGGCGTGGGGATGAAGTCGAAGCCCAGCGGCGCCGCGCGCCCGGCGTTCGCCTGGCCCGGGAGCAGCTGCTGGAAGGCGTTGTCGACCGCGCGGCACGCCACGCCGGTCGGCTGGTTCGGGTTACACGGGTTGAACTGGTTGAAGTCGGGCACCGACGGGAAGATCTGCGGGTTGCCCGCCCCCGTGTTGGTGATGTCCGCGCGGGTGTACTGCGCCTCGAAGTAAGGCGTGATGTTCGCTTCGCCCGGGAAGGTGTATTCACCATAGGAGAAGACGTTGATCAGCTCCTGCTGCGAGATGAAGGTCCGCGCCAGCTCGGCCTCGGCCGCGTTGGTGTTGACGTTCTGGAAGTCGACGTCGCGGATGCCGTCGCCGTTGACGTCCTGGTCGACCCCGAAGAAGTCGGTCGATTCGCCGAAATTGAACGTCCGGCCCGTGATCGGATCGACCGGGAAGTTGGCGATGTTGCCGTTGGCCGGGAAATAGACCGAACCGAAGCGGGTGAAGGGTGCGAAGATACGGCCCGAAATACCCGCGACGGTGCACTCGCTTTCCGAAACCGTCACGCCCGGCGTGCGGTCGCGCACCACGGCGTTGTCGGCGAGGCCGAGACGGAAGATCTGGCCCGCTTCGCTCTGTTCGAGGTTGGTTTCGCAGCCGCGCAGGAAGTCGCGGTCGCGCAGCTTCACCTCGTCGCGGAACTGGTATTCGGCGCCGATGCCGAACACCGCGCGGTCGGTGTTGAAGCCCCAGGCCGCGCTGACCGAGTAGTCCTCGCCCGCGCCCTGCGGATTGATGTCGCCGTTGGCCTGCAGTTCGAGGCCATCGAAGTCCTTACGCAGGACCACGTTGACCACGCCCGCGACCGCGTCCGAACCATAGACCGACGACGCACCGTCGGTGAGAAGGTCGTAGCGGTCGACCAGCGTCGCCGGGATGAGGTTGATCGAGGGCTGCGTCGGCGCGCCCTCCACGCCCGCAGGCGCAAGGCGGCGGCCGTTGACCAGAACGAGCGTCCGGCCCGCGCCGACACCGCGCAGGTTGATCGTCTGCGAACCCGGGCCGT
Source organism: Erythrobacter sp. (assembly GCF_011765465.1). Lineage (NCBI taxonomy): Bacteria > Pseudomonadati > Pseudomonadota > Alphaproteobacteria > Sphingomonadales > Erythrobacteraceae > Erythrobacter > Erythrobacter sp. The sequence continues at coordinate 1,980,471 of NZ_CP050265.1, forward strand.
TGTCGAGCACGAAGCCCTGGAAGGTCGCGTCGATCTGCGTGCCGGTGGCCGCTTCGCTGCGCTGCAGGATCTGCGCCGGGTCGAACGCGCCGACCGCCTGCTGGTTCTCGGTCGAAAGCACCTGCAGCGGCGAGATCGACGAATAGGTGTCGCGCACGATGCGCGAACCGGTCACGGTGATGCCCCGGCCCTGGCCGGTTTCGCCGCTCGCGCCGGTGGCGATTTCGACGTCTTCGCCCTGGCCGGTGGTCGTGCCGGTCGGGCCTTCCTGGATTTCGACGCAGTCACCTTCGGCGTTGATGACGCCGGGGACGTTGCCGACGAGGCAGTCTTCACCCGGCTCGCCGTCCTGCGCGAAGGCGGGCATGGCGGTGGTGAAGGCAATGGCGGATGCGGAGAAGGCGAGCGCCTTCAGCGTGGTGCGGTGAAACGTGTTCATGATCACTCCAGTTGCGACAACCGGAGCCCCTCGCCCACCAAGCCAGCCCTGCGCGCCGCCCCGTCCTTCAAAAGGATCGTCCCCGAACAGCGCGCAGCAGCGGTCCCCGTTGACAGACGAACAGCCCCTGCGGTGGGGGATTTGTGCAATAGCGAAACATTGTTGTCATCATGGCACGCAGCCGCCGGAGCACTTTTCGCCCCTGTGTTGCGTTAATCCCACATTCACGGAAACACCCCGGCAATGATCGTGCCCGCGCGCTTTCCGATCGCTTCGCCAAACGCCTCGCGCGCGAAACAATCCGCTATTCTCATCGAAATGTCATGTTTGCCGAAGGGCCCTGCGCGGGCTTTCGCGGGCGGGAATCGCTCCCGCCCGCGCCCGTTTCGCGCGTCTGCCTCAGCCTTGCGGCGTCATCACCAGCGCCCCGTCGCCTTCGTCGACATGGAGCACCGTCCCGTCTGCCACCTTGCCTTCGAGCAGCATCTCGGCGAGCGGGTCCTGCAGGTATTTCTGCACCGCCCGCTTCAGCGGCCGCGCGCCGTAGACCGGGTCGTAGCCGACCCGCCCGAGCCAGCGCAGCGCCGCATCGGTGAGGTCGAGCGTGATCTTGCGGTCGGCCAGCAGCTTCTGCACGCGGCCGACCTGGATCGCGACGATCGGCGCCATGTCCTCCTGCCCCAGCCGGTGGAACAGGATGATCTCGTCCAGCCGGTTGAGGAACTCGGGCCGGAAATGCCCGCGCACCACGTCCATCACCTGCGGCTCGACATCGGAGACGGACTGATCGTCGGTCATGTTGGCGAGATACTGGCTGCCGAGGTTGGAGGTCAGGATGATGAGGGTGTTGCTGAAATCCACCACCCGGCCCTGCCCGTCGGTCAGCCGCCCGTCGTCGAGCACCTGCAGCAGCACGTTGAAGACGTCGCCGTGCGCCTTCTCGACCTCGTCGAACAGCACGACCTGATAGGGCCGGCGCCGCACCGCCTCGGTCAGCACGCCGCCTTCCTCGTAGCCGACATAGCCCGGAGGCGCGCCGATCAGGCGGGCGACGGCGTGTTTCTCCATGAATTCGCTCATGTCGATGCGGACCATCGCCTGGTCGTCGTCGAACAGGAATTCGGCGAGCGCCTTGGTCAGTTCGGTCTTGCCCACCCCGGTCGGGCCAAGGAAGAGGAAGGAGCCGAGCGGCCGGTTCGGATCCTGCAGGCCCGCACGTGCGCGGCGCACGGCCTTGGACACGGCCTCGACCGCCTGCTCCTGCCCGATCACCCGCTGGCCGAGGATGCTTTCCATCTGCAGCAGCTTGTCGCGCTCGCCTTCCATCATCTTGTCTATGGGAATACCGGTCCAGCGGCTGACGATGCCGGCGATGTCCTCCTCGGTCACTTCCTCGCGCAGGAGGGCGTTCTCGCTCATGGCTTCCGCTTCCTCGAGCTTCTTCTCGAGTTCGGGGATGCGTCCATATGACAGCTCGCCGGCCTTGGCGAGGTCGCCTTCGCGCTGGGCCTGTTCGAGTTCGAGCCGGGCTGCGTCGAGCTGTTCCTTGATCCGGCCTTCCGCCTCGATCTTGTCGCGCTCGTTCTGCCAGCGGGTGGTGAGTTCGCTCGACTCCTGTTCGAGGTTCGCCAGTTCCTCGCGCAGCGCCTTCAGCCGCTCCTTGGAGGCATCGTCGTCCTCCTTGGCGAGCGCGCTTTCCTCGATCTTGAGCTGGATGATCCGCCGGTCGAGCGCCTCGATCTCCTCGGGCTTCGATTCGACCTCCATGCGGATGCGGCTCGCGGCCTCGTCCATCAGGTCGATCGCCTTGTCGGGCAGGAAACGGTTCTGGATGTAGCGATCCGACAGGCGCGCGGCGGCGACGATCGCACCGTCGGTGATGCGCACACCGTGGTGGAGTTCGTACTTGTCCTTGATGCCGCGCAGGATGCTGACCGTGTCCTCGACGCTCGGCTCGTCGATATAGACCGGCTGGAAGCGCCGCTGGAGCGCGGGGTCCTTCTCGACATATTTCTGGTATTCGTCGAGCGTCGTCGCCCCGATGCAGTGCAGTTCGCCGCGGCTAAGGGCGGGCTTGAGCAGGTTCGAAGCATCCATCGAGCCCTCGGACGCGCCCGCGCCGATCAGCGTGTGCATCTCGTCGATGAACAGGATGATCTGCCCTTCGGCGTTCTTGACCTCGTCGAGCACGGACTTCAGCCGCTCCTCGAACTCGCCGCGATATTTCGCGCCCGCGATCAGGGCGCCCATGTCGAGCGCCATGAGCGTGCGGCCCTTGAGGCTGTCGGGCACGTCGCCATTGGCGATGCGCAGCGCGAGCCCTTCGGCGATCGCGGTCTTGCCGGTGCCGGGCTCGCCGATGAGCGCGGGGTTGTTCTTGGTCCGGCGGGCGAGGATCTGCACCGTGCGGCGGATTTCCTCGTCGCGACCGATGACGGGATCGAGCTTGCCGTCGCGCGCGGCCTGCGTCAGGTCGCGGGCGTATTTCTCCATCGCGTCATAGGCGCTCTCGGCGTTGGCGCTGTCGGCCCGGCGCCCGCCGCGCAGGTCCTCGATCGCGGCGTTGAGCGCCTGCGGAGTGACGCTGGCGGACTTGATCGCCTCGCCCGCCTCGCCTTGCGACAGGGCAAGCGCGGTCAGCAGGCGTTCGACGGTGACGTAGCTGTCGCCGGCCTTGTCGGCGAGCTGTTCGGCGCTGTCGAGCACGCGCACGGCGTCATTGTCGAGCCCCGGCGTCTGCTGCGCGCCGCCGCCGGTGACGACCGGCACCTTGGCGAGCCCGGCATCGACCGCCGCGACCGCGAGCGCGGGCTGGCCGCCGGCGCGCTGGAGCAGCCCGGCGGCCATGCCCTCCTCGTCCTCGAGCAGGGCCTTGAGCAGGTGCAACGGGGAAATCCGCTGGTGATTCATGCGGATGGCGACGGTCTGCGCGGACTGGAGGAACCCCTTGGCGCGGTCGGTGAACTTTTCGAGATTCATGAAAGACCCCTCATCGGATAATGGCTTACCCTTCCCAAATAGTGTTGCATCTTTGCAACACAAGTGTCCCGACACCCGATTTTCGCATCCCGCCGATCCCGGTTGCGGCGATGCGAAGGTGTGTTACCCGCCTAGGTGGGTTCGGCCCCGCCGCTCGGCAAGTCCCCCGGACTTGACCGGACGCGCACCGATCCGCATTGACGCGGGTCAAGGGATTGCAAGCTTCGGGAAACGCACAATGAAATGGCTCAAAAGAGGCGGGCTCGCGCTCGCCGTCATCCTCGTCCTCGCCTTCACGGTGCTGGCGACCTGGGAGCCGTTCTTCGCCCGCGAGACGACCCCACCGCCCGCGCGCACCTACACCGCCGAGATCATCCGCGACGAATACGGCGTGCCGCATATCTACGGAAAGACCGATGCCGACGTCGCCTTCGGCGTGGCGATCGCCCACGCGGAGGACGATTTTTCCACCTTGCAGGATGTCGTCGCCATGTCGAAGGGCCGCTACGGCGCGATTGCAGGCGAGGAAGGCGCGCAGTTCGACTACATCTACCACCTGCTCGACGCGCGCGGGACGGCCGAGCGGCACTACCCCGACCTGCCCGAGGACACCCGCGCCCTGTTCGAAGCCTATGCCAGCGGGCTCAACCAGTATGCCGCCGAGCACGCGGACGAGCTGAAGCTCGGCAACCTCTTCCCGGTCAACGGCGAGGACGTCGCGGCGGGCTTCGCGCTGCGCCAGCCCTTCTTCTTCGGCCTTTCGGGCGTGATCGAACCGTTGGTGACAGGCGAGCCGCTGCGCCGCGAATTCGGCCCGGACATCCCCGGTTATCCGCGCGAGCTCTCCCCTCCGAGGCCGCAGGCCGAGGCACCCTCGCAAGAAGCGCCCGAAGAGACGGCGCATCGCCCCCGCACCGCCTTTCCGCTCGGCGAGGAAGCGGGGCTGCTCGGCTCCAACGCCTTCGCGGTCGCGCCGGAAAAGTCGGGCGGGCCGACTTTCCTCATCTCCAATTCGCACCAGCCCCTGCGCGGCGGGGTCGCGTGGTACGAATTCAGCGTCGAGAGCGAGGAAGGCTGGCATTTCACCGGGGCGAATTTCCCCGGCTCGCCTTTCCCCTTCTTGGGGCATAACGAGCACCTCGGCTGGACCAACACGGTCAATCGCCCGGACATGGTCGACGTCTACGAGCTGGAACTGAACGAGGACGCGAGCGCCTATCGCCTCGACGGGGAATGGCGCGAGCTCGAAACCGAATGGGTGACGCTGCCGGTGCGCATGGGCCCGGTGGTCCTGCCGATCCGCCGCGCGGTGTATCGCTCGGTCCACGGCCCGGTCATCATGCGCGAGGCCGAAGACGGGACGCAGGAAGCCTTCGCGATCCGGTACGGCGGGATCGACCGGCTCGACCAGCTCGACGCCTATTACCGGCTCAACAAGGCGACCAGCCTCGAGGAATGGCAGGAACAGCTCGCCCGCATGGCGATCCCTTCAACCAATTTCATCTACGCCGACGAACGGGGCAACATCGCCTATGTCTACAACGCCGCGATCCCCGACCGGCCCGAGGACGTCGACGCGAACTGGCGCGGCGTGCTGCCGGGCGACCGTTCGGACCTCATCTGGGAGGGATCGGTCGGCTATGACGAAATCCCGAAACTGGTGAACCCGGACAGCGGCTGGATCTACAATTCCAACAACGAGCCCTTCACCGCCGCAGGCGCGGGCAGCGACCTCTCGCCGGAGGATTTCTCCCCCGTGCTCGGCATCGAGCGCAAGCAGACCAACCGCTCGCGCCGCGCCTATAAGCTCTTGTCCGAGGCCGAAGTGCTCGACCGCGAGACGCTGCGCGCGATCAAGTACGACCGCGGCTACGAACGCTCCGACTACATCGCGGTGCTGTGGGACGCGCTCGAGACGATGGAGGCCGAGGGCGAGCTGGCAGAAGCGCGCGACCTGCTGCTGAACTGGGATTTCGTCGCCGACAATGAAGGCCCCGCCGACGCGCTCGCGCTGCTGATGATCCGCGACTGGATGTCGGCGGAATACCAGAACAAGCCCGAATGGCCCGATGCGAAGGAAAAGCTCGCCCAGCACGTCGCCCACCTCAAGGAGCATTTCGGCCGGATCGACCCGCCCGCGGGCGAGCTGCTGCGGCTGCGGCAAGGGGACGTGGACCTGCCGCTCGACGGCGGGTCGGACACGCTCAAGGCTTCGACTACGTGGGAGGTCGACGAGGACGGGCGGCTCTCCCTCGTCCACGGCGACAGCTTCATCCAGTGGGCCGAATGGCCGGCGGACGGCGGGCGCGTGACCTCGCGCTCGATCCAGCCGTTCGGTTCGGCCATCACCCGCCCGGACAGTCCGCACTACACCGACCAGATGGAGCTTTACGCCGCCAAGAAGCTGAAGCCCGTCCATTTCTGGCGCGAGGACGTGCTGGGACACGCGAAAAGCCGCAAGACCGTCACCAACGCGCGCTGAGCGGCGCGGCGCTGGTCGATTGAGACGGGCGCTCCGTCGAACGCACGGCGCGAACGCTTGAACGCGCGCGCCCTGCCTGTAGGGTCGCCACCATCCACAGCCACGTCTTTCGGGGACCATAGACACATGAAACTACGCCTCTTCACCGCCAGCCCGCTTGCGCTGGGCGCCGCCCTCGCGCTCGCCGCGACCGTGCCCGCCGCCCCTTCGCTCGCGCAGGACGCACCCGAAATCGAAGCGAGCGCCGACCTTGAAAACCTCGTCGAGCAGGTCGCCATTCCCTATGAGCGCTTCGAGCTCGACAACGGCCTCACCGTCATCGTCCATGAGGACCGCAAGGCGCCCATCGTCGGGGTCGCGGTGTGGTACAATGTCGGCTCCAAGGACGAGCCCGCAGGCAAGACCGGCTTCGCCCATCTGTTCGAGCACCTGATGTTCAACGGCTCGGAAAACGCGCCCAACGACTATTTCCAGTACCTCCAGGAAATGGGCGCGACCGATTACAACGGCACGACCAATTTCGACCGCACCAACTATTTCCAGACCGTGCCGCGCCCCGCGCTCGAACGCGCGCTGTGGCTCGAATCCGACCGCATGGGCTACCTCCTCGGCGCGGTCACGCAGGAGAAGCTCGATAACCAGCGCGGCGTCGTCCAGAACGAGAAGCGCCAGGGCGACAACCAGCCGGGCGGGCTCGTCTTCTACGAGATCCTCGAGACGATCTTCCCCGACGGCCACCCCTACCAGCACTCGGTGATCGGCTCGATGGCCGACCTCGACGCGGCTTCGATGGAAGATGTGCGCAACTGGTTCATCGACAATTACGGGCCGAACAACGCGACGCTGGTGCTGGCGGGCGACGTGTCGGCGGCCGAAGCGCGCCCGCTGGTCGAAAAGTGGTTCGGCGACATCGACCGCGGCCCGGACAATATCCCCGCCGCCGCCGACGTGCCCACGCTCAAGGAGGACGTGCGCAAGGTGATGAAGGACCAGGTCGCGGCGACCTCGGTCTCGATCTACTGGCCCGCGCCCGGCATCACCAGCGAGGAACTGACCGCGCTCGACGTCGGCACGCGCATCCTCGGCGGGCTCGCCTCCTCGCGGCTCGACGAGATCCTCGTGCGCGACGAACAGCTCGCCGTTGGCGTCGGCGCGGGCAATTACGACTTCCAGCGGGTCGGCCTGCTCAATGTCAGCGCGACCCTTAAGGACGGCGTCCCGCTCGCCCAGCTCGAAGCGCGGCTCAAGCAGCTGATCGACTGGTATATCGAGACCGGCCCGACCGAGGACGAAGTGCGCCGCGCGGCGACCAGCCAGCTTGCAGGCACGATCCGCGGCCTCGAACAGGTCGGCGGCTTCGGCGGCAAGGCGGTGACGCTGGCGCGCGGCGAAGTGCTTGCCGGGACGCCCGAATTCTACGCCAAGCAGTTCGAAACCCTCGCCACCCTGACCCCCGCCGAGGTCAAAGCGGCGATGGCGAAATGGCTCACCCGCCCGTCCTTCACGCTGGTCCTCGAACCGGGCGAGCGCGAGGCCGAATACGAGGAAGCCGCGAGCGTCGCCTCGGACGAGGAGAACGCCAGCGAGCGCGACCGCGCAGCCGAGGAGATCACCGTCTCCAAGGAGCGCCCCGCCCCGCCGATCGACACCATCGCCTCGCTCGACTTCCCCGAGCTTGAGCGCACCACGCTCGCGAACGGGATGCGGCTGACCTACGCCCAGCGCGACGCGGTCCCGGCGACCTATGTCACGATGAGCTTCAACGCCGGCAGCGCGGCCGATCCGGCCGATATGCGGGGGCTTGAAAACCTCACGCTCGGACTGTTCGACGAAGGGACCGAGCAGCTCACCGCGCAGGAAATCGCCGAAACCCGCGAGCGGCTGGGCGTCAGCATTTCGACCGGCGGGGGCGATGACCGTTCGACCTTCACCCTGTCGGCGCTGTCGGCCAACCTCGCGCCCTCGCTCGAACTGTTCAGCCAGGTCATCCGCGAGCCCGCCTTCAACGAGAAGGACATCGCGCGGCTCAAGTCGCAGACGATCACCGGCATCCGCTCGCAGATGAAATCGCCGCAGGGCCTCGCCAGCCGCGCGCTCGGGATCGAGCTGTTCGGGACCGACACGCCCTATGGCGGCGTCACCACGGTCGAAAGCGTCGAGAGCATCACCCGCGACGATATGCTCGCTTTCAAGGACCGCTGGATCCGGCCCGACAACGGCGAGGTCTTCGTCGTCTCGGACAAGCCGCTGGCCGAGATCGTCGACGCGCTCAACGGCGCCTTCGGCGACTGGAGCGCACCCGCGGTGGCGAAGGGCGAGAAGGACTTCTCGAGCCTTGCAGGCGCCGAGGTCGAGGGAAATCGCATCGTCCTCATCGACCGGCCCAATTCGCCGCAGAGCGTGATCTACGCCGCCCAGCGCACCGATCTCGACGCTGGCGATGAGAACTGGGTCGATTTCACCAATGCCAACAACTCGCTTGGCGGCAATTTCCTCGCCCGGCTCAACATGAACCTGCGCGAGACGAAGGGCTGGAGCTACGGCGTGCGCGGCGGGCCGCAGGCGCGCGAGAACGCGGTGGTCTATTTCATGGGCGGCGGCGTGCAGGCCGACCGCACCGGGGATTCGATCGCCGAGATGATCCGTGAGACGAGCGAATTCCTGACCACCAACGGCGTGACCGAGGAGGAGCTGACCCGCAACGTCGCCTCCGAAGTCGGCGCGCTGCCGGGCCGGTTCGAAACCTCGCCTTCGGTGCTCGGCGCGATGCAGTCGCTCACGCTCTATGGCCGCCCGGACGATTACTACGAAGGGCTGGTGGCGAAGTATGAGAGCCAGACGCCCGAAAGCCTCGATGCGGCGGCGCGCGCGGCGCTCGATGTCGAGGATTTCGTGTGGATCGTGGTCGGCGACGCCTCCAAGGTGAAGCCGCAGCTCGAACAGCTGGGCCTGCCGGTCGAGGTTCGTGAGATGGAAGGCAGCGAAGCCGCTGGCGGCTGACGCTACGGCTTGCGTGACAGGGGGCGCGGGAGCGGCCGGAAGGGCTCTCCCGCGCCCTTTTTCGCGGGCCTTTTGCGGTTGAACAGGCCCGCGCGCCGTGCAAGGAAACGCACGAGCCAGCACGGCCGGGGCGGCGATGCCGAAGGGCCAGCGAGTTCGACCCAAAATCCGCCGGGACCGATGAGAGAGGCTCCCGGACGCAGCCAAGGAGATCACCAATGTCCGTTGCAGGTACCTACAAGACCGTCGTGAAAAGCCCGATGGGCGACCAGAGCGGCACGTTCACCGTCGTTCCCGAAGGCGACAACGCCTTCACCGGCTCGATGTCGGGCGGCATGGGCTCGATGGATGTCGAGGACGGCAAGATCGACGGCAACACGCTGACCTGGAAGATGAACATGACGGTCCCGATGCCGATGACGCTCGAATGCGAAGCGACGGTCGAAGGCGACCAGATGACCGGCACGGTCAACGCCGGCGCGTTCGGCGCGATGCCGCTGACGGGCGAAAAGGAAGGCTGATCGCCTTCTGCCCAGAGAGATGAGGGGGCCGCCGGAGCTGACGCTCCGGCGGCCCTTTTCGTTTGCGCTCAGTCCTCCGGTTCCTCGGCCCGCACCACCAGCACGTCGCACGGGGCGTCGCGCGTGATCGCGGTGGTCTGCGTGCCGAGCATGACCCGCCCCAAGTCCATCCGGTGCGCACCGACGAGGATCGCGTCCGCATCGAGCTTGACCGCCAGCCGCGTGATCTCGCGCGCCACGGTGCCTGCGGGGGCGAAGACCCCGTCGAGGCTCGCCCCGCAGCCATGCGCGGCGGCAAGCCCTTCGAGTTCGCGCTCGGCCGCTTCCTGCTCGCCCATGTCCCACGCATCGGGCAGGGCGCGGGCATAGGAGCGCGGCAGGTCGGGGCGGACATGGACCAGCGTCAGGCGCGTCCCGAATTTCCGGGCGAGCGCCGCCGCGCGGGCCATCAGCACGCGCGCCCCCGCCGCATCGTCGAGATCCAGCGCCACCAGCACCCGTTCGAACATCCTCTCCTCCCCTTCTTGCGTCAGCACTCCTCGCCCTGCCGCTCAAGCGCGATGCGGCGCTGGATCACCCCTTCGTCGGTCCCGAAATCGCGCAGCAGGACTTCGGCGAGCCGCAGGCTGCCCTCGACCGTTTCGGGCACGGCGAAACTCGCGCCGATGTCGATCAGCCGGTCGGCATGGCCCTGGTCGCGCGCGCGGGCGAAGATCGGCAGCGCGGGCGCGTGGCGGCGGATTTCCCGGGCGAGCGCCTCGGTCGCGGCTTCGTCGGCGATGGTGATGACGAGCGCGCTCGCCCGGTCGAGCCCGCTTTCGCGCAGCACGTCGAGCCGCGCCGCATCGCCGAGGCGCACCGGGCGGCCCGCCTTCTGCGCCGCGCGGGCTAGGCCCGGATCGCGCTCGATCGCAAGATAGCGGATGTCCTGCCGGTCGAGCACGGCGGCGATCGTCTCGCCCACCCGGCCGAAGCCCGCGACGATGACATGGCCCGAAATCGCATCGTCGATCATGTCGCGCTGGTCCTCGGAGAGACCCTCGGTCGGTTCGAGCCAGCGCGCGGCGGCCCGGGCGAGCCAGTCGAGCCCCGGGGTCGCGAGCATGGTGAGGCCGACGACGATCAGCATGAACTGGGCGATATCGGACGCGAGCAGGCCGACCGTGACCGACAGGCCGACGACGAGAAATCCGAATTCGCCCGCCTGCCCCAGCATGATCGCGACCTCGCCCGCGCGCTGGCGCGGCAGGCGCCAGGCAAGGCACAGGGCGAAATTGATCGCGACCTTGAGCGCGACGAGGCCGAGCGCGGAAGACAGGATCAGCACCGGCTGATCCAGCACCACCCGCCAGTCGATCCCCATGCCGACCGAGAGGAAGAACAGGCCCAGCATCAGCCCCTTGAACGGCTCGATGTCGACCTTGACCTGGTGGCGGAACTCGGTCTCCGCGATGAGCAGCCCCGCGAGGAAGGCCCCGAGCGCCATCGAAAGCCCGGCATAGCCCGTCACCGCCGCAGTGCCGACCGCGACCAGCACGCTGATGGCCACGAAGCTTTCGCGGCTGTCGGCGCGCGCGACCATGTGCAGCAGCGGGCGCAGCATCAGCCTTCCGAGGGCGTAAATGATCGCGACCGTCAGCGCCGCTTCGCCCAGCGCCATGCCGAAACCGAGCGCGGCGTTTTCCATCGCCATCGAGCCGAGCACGCTGACCGCGAACAGGATCGGGACCACGGCGAGGTCCTGCATCAGCAGGATCGAGAAGGTCGCCCGCCCCGCGCTCGTCCCCAGCCTGCCGCCGTCGACCAGCAGCGCGGTGACGATCGCGGTGGAGGACAGGGCAAGGCACGCGCCGAGGATGATCGCGGTGGCCAGCGCATTGCCCCAGGCGAAGGCGATGGCGGCGATCACCGCGCCGGTGACGAGGATCTGCGCGCTGCCCAGCCCGAACACCAGCCGCCGCATGGTCCACAGGCGTTCGAAGGAAAGCTCGAGCCCGATGACGAAGAGGAGGAAGATGACCCCCAGCTCGCCCAGCGCCGTGACCCCGTCGAGGTCGGTGATGACGAACCAGCCGACCGGCTCGTATTGCTGCGCCAGCAGGCCGAGGCCGTAGGGACCGATCAGGCTTCCGACGAGGAAATAGCCGAGCACCGGGCTCAGCCAGCGCTGCAGGATCGGCACGATCAGCCCCGCCGCGACGAGGAAGACCAGTGCCTCGCGCAGGAAGGGGATGTGTATGTGGGATTCCATGAGACGCTGTCTCAAGGAAAGCGGCGCGGCTTGCAAGCGGGCACGGGCCGGGTTCGCGGCCCGCCCCCGCTTTTCATCACCGCACGTTCTCGCCCCGTTCGATCACCGAACGATGTCCATTTCCTCGATCAGGCGCTCGGCCCCGTCGACCTTGTCCATCACCCACAGCATATAGCGCGTGTCGACATGGATCGTGCGGGTCGTGCGCGGATCGAAATCCCAGTCGGAATTCACGCTCTCGAAAGTCCCGTCGAACAGCAGGCCGACCAGTTCGGCGCGCGCGTTCAGCGTCGCCGAGCCGGAATTGCCGCCGGTCGAATCGAGGTCAGAGAGGAAATTGACCGGGACCGACCCGATGCTCTCCAGCTTGTAGGGTCCGTAATCCTTCGCCTCGATCGCGTTCAGCAGGTCCTGCGGCGCGTTGAAGGGGTCTTCGCCGGTATCCTTCTCGGTGATGCCCTCGAGCGTCGTGAAGGGATAATAGGCCATCCCGTCCTTGGGCGATCCACCCATCACCTCGCCATAGGTGACGCGCAGGGTGGAGTTCGCGTCCGGATAGGTCAGCACGCCGCTTTCGCGCTGCCACGCGGTGATCGCCTCCATGTAGGCCGGGCGCAGGGCGAGCGCGCGTCCGGCGCGGGTCTTGGCCTCGGTCTCGAGCTCGAAACCGTAATCGTAGAGCGCGACCGCGAGCTCGATGAAGGGATCGTCGGAGGCTTCGAGCTGTTCGGGCGTCGCTTCCATCAGCGCAAGGCGCGTTTCCGCCTCGTCGAGGTCGGTTTCGGCGTAGAACTTCTCGAGCAGCGCGGGCAGGTCCGCAGGCGTCGTCTCGGCGGTGATGCCCAGCGCCTCGTCGAGCACGGCGACACGTTCATCGGCGGGCTGGGCGAGGTAGCCGGTCAGGAACAGCTCCCACTCGGCCTTGTCCACCGCCGGGTCGAAGCGCCGGTCCAATGCCTGCAGGCCCTGGCGGAAGAAGCCCATGTCGCGCTCCTGGTAGCCGGGCTCGCGCAGGGCGTTGTCGTTCTGGCGCTCTTTCGACAGGCGATAGAGCCGCTCGGCCACGCCCAGCAGCGCAGGCCGCGTCGCGTTGTTGTACCAGAAGTTCGTCCGGCTCGCCTGAGCGCTTTCCTCGGAGAGCTGCGCAAGCTCGGCAATCGCCTCGCCATATTCGGCGCGCGAGGGGTCCGCCGCGATCCACGCCGCAAGCGCCTCTTCCCGCTCCCGCCGCCGCTCGACGAGGCCGACGCGGCGCGCGCCCTCGATCTGGCCGCGCAGGTTCTTCTCGAAATTGTTGAGCCCGGCGAGCCGGCTTTCGTATTTCACCCGCGCATCCGTGCCTTCGGGAGCGGCTTCCTCGATGGTCGCGATCCATTCGGTGAGGAGCGTCTGGAAGGTCGGGTAGGTCCAGCCGAAAGTGTTCTCGACCTCGGCCATCAGGGAATATCGGCTGGTCGAGCCGGGATAGCCCGCGGCCATGACGAAATCGCCCTCGTCCAGCCCTGCAGCGCTCACCTTGAGGTGATGTTCGGGCTCATAGGGGACGTTCTCCTCGGCATAGTCCGCCGCCGAGCCGTCCGGCGCGACATAGGCGCGGTAGAAGGCGAAGTCGCCGGTGTGGCGAGGCCACATCCAGTTGTCGATGTCGCCGCCATACTTACCGATGGAATCGGCGGGCGCATAGACGAGCCGCACATCGCGCACTTCGAGCCGCTTGATGAGCTTGTATTCCGCCCCGCCGTAGAAGCTTGCGACCTGGCAGCGGTAGCCCGCATCCTGTTCGCATTCGGCGGTGATGTCCTTGGAGCGCTGCTGGACGAGTTCGTAGCGTTCATAGGGCTCCATGCCTTCCGTGCCCTCGCGCATCCGGTCGGTCACGTTGGTGACCTCGGTCGTCACGTAGATGCGCGAGCCGGGCGCGGCGGGCAGTTCCTCTGCGAGGCTGTTCGCGAGGAAGCCGTTTTCGAGGTAATTGTTCTCGGCGGTCGAATTATACTGCACCGATCCGCGCGCGCAGTGGTGGTTCGTCACCACGAGCCCGGTGGGCGAGACGAAGCTCGCCGAACATCCGCCGAGCGAGACGATCGCGCCCATCGGAAAGCCGGTGAGATCGGCGAGTTCCTGCGGGTCGATTTCCAGCCCCGCCTCTTCGAGCTGCCCGGCGATTTCCTGCAGCTGGTCGGGGGTGAACATCCCTTCCTTGGCGGACAGGGGGGCGGCAATCGGGGCGAGGCTGACCGACGCTAGAAGCGCGGCGGCACAAAGCTTGCGGGTCATGTGTGGGTTCTCTCTCTGGGTGAATTCGCAGGAAAGCTCAGCCGAGCTTGTCCTTCAATATCTGGTTGACGACCTGCGGGTTTGCCTTGCCCTGCATCGCCTTCATCGTCTGGCCGACGAAGAAACCGAACAGCTTGTCCTTGCCGCCGCGATACTGTTCGACCTTGTCAGCGTTGTTGGCGAGGATTTCGTCGATGGCGGCTTCGATCGCGCCCGTGTCGCTAACCTGCTTGAGCCCGCGTTCGTCGGCGATTGTCTCGGGCTCGCCGCCTTCCTTGAGGACGATTTCGAAGATTTCCTTGGCCTGACCACCGGAGATCTCCCCCTTGTCCTGCATCGCGAGGATGGCCGCCTGACGCTCGGCGGTCGCGTGGGCCATGTCGGCTTCCTCGCCCAGCGCCTTGACGATGCCCGGCGCGACCGAGAGCGCCCAGTTGGCGACCGGAGTGGCGACCTCGGCCTCGGACTTGCCGATTTTCGCGGCAGTCGCGGCGAGCAGCGTCTCGAAGCGGGCGAAGGTCTCGACCTCGGCGGTCAATTCGCGCGCGTTGTAGGGGGTGAGGCCGAGCTCTTCCTCGTAGCGGCGGCGCTTGGCGTCGGGCAGTTCGGGCAGGCTCGCGCGGCATTCCTCGAGGAAGCCCTCGTCGAGTTCCAGGGGCAGCAGGTCGGGATCGGGGAAGTAGCGGTAATCATGCGCGTCTTCCTTGGAGCGCATGGTCCGCGTCGTGCCGGTGTTCGGATCGAACAGGCGGGTTTCCTGGTCGACCGTGCCGCCGCTTTCGATCACGTCGACCTGCCGATTCGCCTCGTATTCGATGACCTGCATGACGAAGCGCACCGAATTGACGTTCTTCGTCTCGGTCCGCGTGCCGAATTCCTCGCCCGGACGGCGCACCGACACGTTCACGTCGGCACGCATCGAGCCTTCTTCCATGTTGCCGTCGCAGCTTCCGACATAGCGCAGGATGCTCCTGAGCTTGCGCACGTATGCCCCCGCCTCGGCAGGCGAGCGCATATCGGGCTTCGAGACGATCTCCATCAGCGCGACGCCGCAGCGGTTGAGGTCGACATAGGACATGGTCGGGTGCTGGTCGTGCATCAGCTTGCCCGCGTCCTGTTCGACGTGGATGCGCTCGATGCCGATGACCTTGTCTTCGGCAATGCCCGCCTTCTCGTCCGCCTCGATCAGCAGCGAGCCCTCGCCCACCAGCGGGTGGTAGAGCTGGCTGATCTGGTAGCCCTGCGGCAGGTCGGCGTAGAAGTAGTTCTTGCGGTCGAACCGGCTCCACTTGTGGATCTCGGCCTCGATCGCCATGCCGGTGCGCACCGCCTGCCGGATGCATTCGCGGTTCGGCACGGGCAGCATCCCGGGCATGGCCGCGTCGATCAGGCTGACCTGCGTGTTCGGCTCCGCCCCGAACGCGGTCGAGGCGCCGGAGAACAGCTTGGCGTTGCTCGTCACCTGCGCATGGACCTCGAGGCCGATCACGACCTCCCATTCGCCGGTTGCGCCCTCAATGCGGTAGTCAGTCATTTTTCAGTCCCAACAAGTGCTCTTCAACGGCTTTCTGCTCCGTCCTGCATATTTCGGACCACTTGCTTTTCCCGGTGATCGACAGTTCCTCAAGATAAAGCAAGCTGGTGTCCTTGTACTCGGGATACTGCTTCATCTCTCGCAGATAAGTCTGAAGCGCGGGTCCATTGAAAGAGCCAGTGCCCTTACTGTGAATGAGATCGTCGATAGCGACCATGAGCTTCGTATAATCGTGGACTTTGATGGGCCGGGATGGAGGCTTTGTGATTTTCTGCTGCTGATACAGAACGATGCACGTGAGCAGCGTCATGATCCAGAATGGAAGCGCCATCCCGAAAAGGATCAGTCCGATCGCAGTCCACTCGAACGTCGTCATGCTTCGTCGCGTTCTTCTTCGTCCGAAATCATCCTGCCCGAACTGTCAAAGCGCGCCTCCCCGTGATCGACATTCTTGCGCACCCAGTTCGCCACCATGAACGTCAGCGGCACCGCCAGTGCAATGCCGATGCCGGCAAGGGTGAGGGCAAGCCCGTCGCTCACCACCACTTCTCCGGCACAGCCGTGAACCCGGCGCGCTCCTGTATCGCCAGCCCCGCGTCGAGCACGGCCTGCTCCTCGAAGGGCCGCCCGACCAATTGCAGGCCGAGCGGCAGGCCGTCTGGATTGAGCCCGGCGGGCACGCTCATGGCGGGCAAGCCCGCAAGGCTCGCCGGGACCGCGAAGACGTCGTTGAGATACATCGTCAGCGGGTCCTTGTTCATCGAACCCAGCGGGAAGCTCGCCGTCGGCGTCGTCGGGGCGAGGATCAGGTCGCACTCCGCGAACGCGCGCTCGAAATCGCGGGCGACCAGCGCGCGGACCTTCTGCGCCTGATTGTAATAGGCGTCGTAGAACCCCGCCGAGAGCACGTAGGTCCCGATCAGGATGCGCCGCTTGACCTCGTCGCCGAAGCCCGCCTCGCGCGTTTCGGCATACATATCCTGCAGCCCCGCGCCCTCCGGAAGCTCGCGCAGGCCGTAGCGCACCCCGTCATACCGCGCGAGATTGGAGGACGCTTCGGCCGGCGCGATGATGTAATAGGCGGGCAGAGCGTATTTCGTGTGGGGAAGCGAGACGTCGACGATTTCCGCGCCCGCGTCCTTCAGCCACGCCTTGCCCTGTTCCCACGAATCGAGGATCGCGGCGTCGGTCCCCTCCATCCGGTATTCCTTCGGGATGCCGACCTTCTTGCCCTTGAGGTCGCTGGAAAGCGCGCCTTCCCAGTCGGGCACGGGCAGATCGAGGCTGGTCGCGTCCTTGGGATCGAACCCCGCCATCGCGCCCAGCATGATCGCGCAGTCCTCGACCGAGCGCGCCATCGGACCTGCCTGATCGAGCGAGGAGGCGAAGGCGACGACGCCCCAGCGGCTGCAGCGGCCATAGGTCGGCTTGATCCCGCAGATGCCGGTGAAGGCCGCGGGCTGGCGGATCGAGCCGCCGGTGTCGGTCCCGGTCGCAGCCGGCGCGATGCGCGCGGCGACCGCGGCGGAGGAGCCGCCCGAGGAACCGCCCGGGCTCATCGTTTCGTTGCTGCCCTGCTTGCGCCACGGCGAGGCGACGTTGCCGAAATAGCTCGTCTCGTTCGAGGAGCCCATCGCGAACTGGTCGAGATTGAGCTTGCCGAGCATCCCCGCACCCGCCTTCCAGAGGTTCTGGCTGACGGTGCTTTCGTATTCGGGCCTGAACCCTTCGAGGATGTGACTCGCCGCGCTGGTCTGGACGCCGCGCGTGGCGAAGAGGTCCTTCATGCCGATCGGCACGCCCGCCATGGCGCCGAGCTCGTCCCCGGCGGCGCGTGCCTGGTCGACCTCGTCCGCCGCGGCGAGCGCGTGTTCGGGGGTGGTGACGATGAAGGCGTTGAGCGCGGCGGCTTCGGCGACCGCGGCGTTGAAGGCTTCGGCCACTTCGCGCGCGGTGAAGTCCCCGGCGCGCACGCCGTCGCGGATCGCCTTGATTCCAAGCTGGGTCAGGTCAGTCATTTATTCGATCACCTTCGGCACGCCGAAGAAGCCGTGTTCGGCGACCGGCGCATTGGCGAGCACGTCGTCGCGGCGATTGCCGCCGGTGAGAGGGTCGGCGTCCACCTCGTCGGCGCGCAGGCGCAGCGTGTTGGGGATCACCGCGCTCATCGGCTGGATGCCGGTCACGTCGACCTCGCCCAATTGTTCGACCCAGTCGAGGATGCCCGACAATTCGGGCGCCATGCGGTCCAGTTCCTCCTCGGTCATGCGGATGCGGGCGAGGCTGGCGATCTTGGCCACTTCTTCGCGTGTGACGGACATGGCTGCGCCCCTTACTGGCCTTCGGGAAGGACCGGCGGCGGACCCTGCGGACCGGGACCGCCCGGCCCAGCACCCGGAGGCCCGCCCATCTGCGACTGCATCATCTGCTGGAGGATCGCCATGTCGCGCTCGTATTTCTCCTGGCTCATGATGTCGGTCACTTCGATCTCGAAGATAAGGTCGGCGTTCGCCGGGATCGGCGAGCCCGGAGGCGGCTGGTCGCCATAGGCTTGCTCTGCGGGGATGTAGAGTTCGTATTTCCCGCCCTCGCGCATCTGCAGGAGGCCGTTGAAGAAGCCCTCGATCATCATGCCCTCGCGCATTTCCCAGGGCGAGCCTTCGGGAAAGATCGAGCGCACCGCCTCGGCGATCTGCGGCGGCAGCTCGGGAGTCTCGTCGAACACCTCGCCGGTGGCGGCGAGCTTGCCGGTGTATTTCACCCAGGCCACATCGCCGACCTTGATCGTCGGGCCTTCGCCCTCGGCGATCACGTCGATGTCGAGCCCCTTGGGCACGGCGGCAAAAGCAAGGCCGGCGCCCACCAGCACGGCGAGGATCACGCCGATCCACAGCTTGGTGAGCGAGCCCTTGGCGACGGGCTGGATGGGGACGCGGGTGACTTCGGCCATGGGGCGGTTTTCCTGAGTGTCGAAAGGCGGTTCGAGAGGCGCGCCGCACACGCGAAAAGGGCGCGGCGTCGATGCCGCGCCCTGATGGCGGATTCGGTTTTCGGATTCAAGCGCTACGCGCTGCGCGGAACCTGCGCTGGCCGCTTGAGGCCCGAGATCCCGGAACAAGTCCGGGATGGGGCAAACCCTGGCGCCGCTTGCGCGGCCGGGGCTTGCGTCACTTCACGCCGTCGCGCTCGGCCCGCTTGCGCTCGAGCTTGCGCGCACGGCGCACGGCGGCGGCCTTTTCCCGGGCGCGCTTCTCGCTCGGCTTCTCGTAGTGACGCCGCAGCTTCATCTCGCGATAAACGCCCTCGCGCTGGAGCTTCTTCTTGAGCGCGCGGAGAGCCTGGTCGACATTGTTATCGCGGACGATGATTTGCATATAGGATCACTACCTTCTTCAAACGCGCCGAGCCCGCCGGGATGAGCGGGAATGCGCGCAAATTGGACGCTGAAACAGGCGCGAATCCAACGGTTTTGAGCCGGGACGCGCGCTTTCGATGTATCCTGATACCCCAACAGGGACGGAATTGCAAGGTTTCCTACAGGCTCGCCCGCGCCCCGCTAGGCAGCGCGGCTTCGCGGCGCTAAGGGGGCGGGAGCAATGTATCCGGCCACCCCCACTCCCCTGCTCGCCTCCTTGCTGGTCATGGCCGGCGGCGCGATCGGTGCGCTCGCCCGCTACCAGCTCGGCCGCGCGATCGGCGCGGCTGTCGGCCCGGCGCAGGCCGGGGCGTTCTTCTGGGCGACGCTGGCCATCAACGTGATCGGGTGCGGCGCGATGGGCCTCCTGTTCGGCTGGATTTCGAGAAGCGGCGGGAGCGCGGAGGGGCTCCGGCTGTTCGTCGGTGTCGGCCTGCTCGGCGGGTTCACGACCTTCAGCGCCTTCGGCCTTGAAATGATGCTGCTGATCGAACGCGGCGCGACCGGGCTGGCGCTGTTCTACGCGGGCTTTTCGGTCGCGGCGGGGCTGGCGGCGCTGTGGCTCGGGCTGGTTCTCGTGAGGGGGCTGGCATGAAGCGCGGCCCTTCCGCCGAGGTGCGCCAGTTCACCATCGCGCCCGACGACGACGGCATCCGGCTCGACCGCTGGTTCAAGCGCAACCTGCCGCTGGTCGGCTTCGGCACGGTCTCGAAATGGGCGCGCACCGGGCAATTGCGCGTCGACGGCAAGCGCGCGAAGCCGGAAGACCGGCTCGAAGCGGGACAAGTCCTGCGCGTGCCGCCGGGCGGCGAGGCGAAGGGCGGCAAGCCCGCGCCGGGGCGCCGCGAGCTGACCGAGGCCGACATCGCCGAGGCGCGTGCCATGGTGATCCGCGAGACGCCGAGCGCCCTTGTCCTCAATAAGCCCCCCGGCCTCGCCACGCAGGGCGGCAGCAAGACGACGCGTCATGTCGACGGGCTGCTCGATGCCTTCGTCGAGGGCGAAGAACCGCGCCCGCGCCTCGTCCACCGGCTCGACAAGGACACCTCCGGCGTCCTGCTGGTCGCGAAAACGCCGGGCAGCGCGGCGAGTTACTCGAAACGCTTTTCCGGGCGCTCGGCGCGGAAAATCTACTGGGCGCTGGTCGTCGGCGTGCCCGAAGTGCGCGAGGGCACGATCGACGCCCCGCTCGCCAAGCAGCCGGGCACGGGCGGCGAGAAGATGCACGTGGACGAGGAGAACGGGCAGAGCGCCAAGACCCGCTACCGCGTGGTCGAGCGCGCCGGGACCAAGGCGGCGTGGGTCGAACTCGAACCGCTTACCGGGCGCACCCACCAGCTGCGCGTCCACATGGCGGCGATCGGCCATCCCATCGTGGGCGACGGGAAATACGGCGGGCAGGACGCTTTCCTGACCGGCGCGATCAGCCGCAAGATGCACCTTCACGCGCGCCGCCTCATCATCGGCACGCCGGAATCGAAAGGCAATGCCAAGGAGACGGGGGGCGGAAAACTCGATGTGACCGCCGAGCTGCCCGAACATTTCGCCGCGAGCATGGAATCGCTTGGCTTCGATCCCGCGCTTTCCGACGCCGCGCCGATCCGCGACGAGCCGGTCGAACGCACGCCGGCGGAAAAGAAACTCGCCGCCCGCCGCCATTTCAAGCAGGCGCGTAAGGAAACCCGCGCCCCGCGCCGCGCGCGCGGGGATGCGAAGAAGGCCGGAGCGAAAGGCAGGAAGGGCGCAAAGAAGGGCGGGCCGAAGGGGCGGCGCAAGTGACGCGCCCCGGCACCAGGCTCGCCGTCTTCGACTGCGACGGCACGCTGGTCGACGGGCAGGCGGATGTCTGCTGGGCGATGGAGCGCGCCTTCGCCCGCGCGCAACTTCCCGCGCCCGACACCGCGCTGGTGCGGCGCATGGTCGGGCTTTCCCTGCCGGTCGCGGTGCGCGAACTCGCCCCCGATCTCGACGAAGCCAAGGCGCGCGAAGTGACCGAGTTCTACAAGTCGAGCTTCCGCGCCCGGCGGGAGGAAGGACTGCTCGACGAGCCGCTCTATGACGGCGTCGCGGACCTCCTCGCCCGGCTGCACGCGGACGGATGGAGCCTCGCTGTGGCGACCGGCAAGTCCGACCGCGGGCTTGCCGCCTGCCTCGCCGGGCACGGGATCGCGGACCTGTTCATCTCGCTCCAGACCGCCGACCGCCACCCCTCGAAGCCGCATCCCGCCATGCTCGAAGCCGCGCTGTTCGAGGCCGGGGCGCAGCCGGAGGAAACGGTGATGATCGGCGACACCAGTTTCGATATGCAGATGGCCGCCGCCGCGCGGGTTCCCGCGATCGGGGTCGCATGGGGCTATCACAGCCCGGCCGAACTGCTCGCCACCGGCGCGCGCGAGGTGGCGGGCACGGTGCGCGAACTCGCCGCCATGCTGGAGGCTTGAGCTTGAGCCCCGAAGAGGAAACGGCGCGCAAACGCTACATCGTGATGAACGCGGTGCGGATCGGCGGGATCGCCGTGCTGCTTATCGGCATCGCCATGGCGCGCGGCGTGGTGCCGGGGCCGTGGTGGCTCGGCGCCTTCCTCGCCGTGGACGGCCTCATCACCTTCTTCTTCGCGCCGACCCTGCTGGTGCGCCACTGGAAGAAGGCCGATCGGGAGCGGCCGGGAGGATCGGACGCGTGAAAAGGTTCTACCGCGAGGTCGCGCTGGCCGAGGCGGAAGGTGGCTGGCAGGTGACGCTCGACGGGCGCAAGGTGCGCACCCAGAAAGGCGCGCAGCAGGTCGTGCCGAGCGAGCCGCTCGCGCGCGCGCTCGCCGCGGAATGGGAGGGAGCGGGCGAGACGCTGGATCCGAAAGCCTTCCCGATGCGCGACATGGCCGATTACGCGATCGACATCGTCGCGCCCGCGCCTGAGGCGGTGGCGGGCAAGCTCATCGCCTATGGCGAGACCGACACGTTGTGCTATCGCGCCGACCCGGACGAACCGCTGTTCGAGCGGCAGGAACAGGTGTGGGAACCGCTGCTCTCGGCCTTCGAGGCGCGCGAGGGCGCGGCGCTGGTGCGGGTCAGCGGGATCGTCCACCGGCCGCAGGATGCGGGCCAGATGGAGCGGCTCCACGCGCGGATGCTGGGCGAGAACGCCTTTCGCCTCGCGGCCCTCGAAGCCATGACGTCGCTATCCGCCTCGCTCGTCATCGGCCTGTCGGCGCTGGCCGAGGAGACCGCCGACGAGGACGGGGCGCGCGCGCTGTGGCGCGCGGCGAGCCTCGAGGAGGAATGGCAGGCGGAGCTGTGGGGCCGGGACTACGAAGCCGAGGAACGGCGGGCAAAGCGCGAAGCCGATTTCCTCGCGGCCTGGCGCTTCGCGCGGCTGGCGTCTTGTTAGCTTTCTGACCGCTCGCCCCGCCTCCCCACCCGGCCACCATAGCCTGATGGTATCATTGGTGGCCGGGTAGGGAGGCGGGGCGGGCGGTCCGCGTCACGCGTTAGCGTGACCGCAAAAGCAAACGCTCATTCCTGCGCAGCAAGCCAGTCGGCGACCTCGCCCGCAAGCGTGTTCGCCGCGCGGTTGAGCGCCGCGCCGACCGGGCCGGCTTCGGCCACGGCGACGCTTTCCATCGCCTCGAACCGGCGCGAGACCACCCGGCCGTCGGCGCGCGTGAGGACCGCGTCGTAGCGCACCACGACCTCGCCCGCCGAGGCATCATAGCCCATGTCGAGCAGCGTTCCCGAAAGCGTCCGGCCCGCGAGCGAGGGGCTCGCCTCGCCGTCGAGCACCAGCGCGTCCATCCGCGTGCGCAGCGTCTCGCCGAGCAGGCGGCGGAAGAGGCGCGCGGGCTTTTCGACCCAATACGCCTGCTTGAGATAGGCGACCTCGGTTTCGTTCACCGCGACCGGCACGCGCAGCACGTCGAGCTTGGCGGCAGCCTCGGGCGTTTTCACCGCGATCACGCCTTCGCTCGATCCGCCCCCGGCCTCGGCCCCGGTCCCGGCAGGCGCGCGGGCGGTCGAGGTGAGCGTGAGCAGGCTTTCGGGCGGCTCGGATTCGCCGATGCTGACGCACCCGGCGAGCGCCAGCGGCAGCGCGGCGAAGGCCAGCAGTCGGGGCAGGCGCAGCATGGAATGGTTCATCGCAAGGCCCCTCATTCCTCGTAATCCGGCAGGTTCTTGCCCCCGACGATGGCGCCGACGCCCTTGCTCTCGACCTTTTCGGTGATCGAGCGCAGGCTGCGGCTGGTCGCACGCAGGTCTTCCAATGTCGCATCGACCGCGGGCAGCGTGCCCTCGCGCAGCTGCTTCGCCGCCGGGCGCAGATCCTCCAGCGTCGCGGCAAGCTGGGTCGCGGCCTTGTCCGCCGAATCGAGCGCGTCGCGCAATTCCTGCGCCAGCGGTTCGCCCTCCTTCTGCAGCAGGCTGTCGGTGGTCCGCGTCAGGTCCTCGATCGCGTCCATCGTCTCGTTGAATTCCTGCATCGAGACGCGGAATTCCTCAAGATTGGCCTTCAGTTCCGGGGTCGCATCGGCGAGCCCGGCGGTCAGGCGGTCGGTGTTGTAGAGGATGCGCGTCAGCTCCTTCTGGTTCTCGGGGCCGAGCACGAGATTGAGATTCTCGGTCAGGGTCGCGAGCCTTTCGAGCAGGAGCGGGGCGGAATTGAGCAGGGCGTTGATGCCGCCGTCCTTGGGCGGGATGACCGGGCGGCCTTCGGGGCAAGCGGTCGTCTCGCAGGTGATCGGCGGCGCGTTCTTGCGCGCCCCGTCGAGCAGGATCGAGGACACGCCGGTGAAGCTCGACTGGATCGTCGCCGTGGTCCCGACGAGGATCGGCACATCGTCCTGCACCCGGATGCGCACGCGCACGAATTCGGGATCGTCCTTGGACAGCGAGATGTCGGACACCTGCCCCACGGGAACGCCGGCGAAGCTCACCTGGCTGCCGCGCGCAAGGCCGGAGACGGTCTGGCCGTAGAAGATGTCGTATTCGCTCTGCGAGCCCTCGCCCGCGCGGGTCAGCCACACGATGAAGGCCGCCAGCGCCGCGAGCAGCACCAGCGTCACCGCGCCGACCCAGAGGTGGTTCGCCCGCGTTTCCATCTAGCAGCCTTCTCCCATGCGCGCCCCTATGGACGGGCGCAGGGGGGCTTGTCCATGCCTCGCTCGCCTCATGCCCGCCCCCCGGCCTCGTGGCTGCGCGCGTGCGCGCCCTGCGCCGCGCGGCCGCGCGGGCCGTTGAAATATTCCTCGATCCACGGGTGCCCCGTTTCCACCAGTTCGGGGATCGTGCCGATCGCGATGATTGTCTTTTCCGCGATTACCGCGACCCGGTCGCAGGCTTCGTAGAGCGTGTCGAGGTCGTGGGTGATGAGGAAGACCGTCAGGCCCAGCGTGTCGCGCAGGTCCACCGTCAGCCGGTCGAACTTGGCCGCGCCGATGGGATCGAGCCCCGCGGTCGGCTCGTCGAGGAAGAGCAGCTCGGGATCGAGCGCGAGCGCGCGGGCGAGGCCGGCGCGCTTCTTCATCCCGCCCGACAGTTCGCTCGGATACTTGTTCACCGCGTTTTCGGGCAGGCCCGACAGGAGCACCTTGTAGCGAGCGATCTCGCGCCGCAGGTCGTCCGAAAGCTCGGGATAGAACTGCTTCAAGGGCGCCTCGACATTCTCGCCCACGGTCAGCGTCGAGAACAGCGCGCCCCCCTGGAACAGGACTCCCCAGCGGCTGCGCACGCCGAAATTGCTGTCGGGATCGACCCCGGTGATGGTGTGGCCGAGCACGTCGACCCGCCCGGCGGTCGGCACCTGCAACCCGATGATCGAGCGCATCAGCACCGACTTGCCCGACCCCGATCCGCCGACCACGCCGAGGATCTCGCCGCGCCGCACCGTGAGGTCGAGCCCGTCGTGCACGGTGAAATCGCCGAAGCGGTTGACCAGCCCCTCGACCACGATGGGCGGCTCGTCCGAGTGGCGTTCGTGGCCTCGCTTGCGCTTGTCCGCCATGGCTCAGCCCCACCCGATCTCGGTGAAGAACACCGCGAAGAAGGCGTCGAGCACGATCACCGCGAAAATCGCCGAAACCACCGCGAGCGTCGTGCGCGCGCCGACTTCCTCCGAATTCCCGCGCACCTGCATCCCGTGATAACACCCGGCAAGTGCGACGATCAGGCCGAACACCGGCGCCTTGATGAGGCCGACCCACAAATCATAGGTCGGCACGACTTCCTGGATGCGTTCGAGGAAGGTGAAGAAGGGAATGCCGAGCCCGAACTGGCCGACCACCGCGCCGCCGATGATGGCGACGACCGAAGCGTAGAAGCCGAGCACGATCATCATGAAGGTCGCCGCCATGATCCGCGGCAGGACCAGCGCCTCGACCGGGGAGATGCCGATGGTGCGCATCGCGTCGATCTCCTCGGTCAGCTTCATCGTGCCGATCTGCGCGGCAAAGGCGCTGCCCGAACGGCCCGCGACCATGATCGCGGTCATCAGCACGCCGAGTTCGCGCAAAGTGATCCGCCCGACGAGGTTGATGGTGAGCGATTCGGCCCCGAACTGTTCCAGCTGCACCGCGCCCTGCTGGGCAATGACGACCCCGATCAGAAAGCTCATCAGCCCGATGATCGGCAGCGCGGCAACGCCGACCAGCTCCATCTGGCGCACCAGCGCGCGGTGGGGAAAGCGCGAGGGGTGGAGGAGGATCGTGAAAAAGGCGATCAGGATCTGGCCGAAGAAGCCGACAACACCGACGATCCCGGCGCGCGCGGCATAGACCTTTTCGCCGGTGGCGACCGGCACGCGCTCCCACACGGGCACGCGGTGTTCGATGGGCGGTTCGCCCTTCATCCCGCCAATCGCGTCGAGCAGGTGGCGCGTGCCCTCGCCTTCGCCCTCGATCACGGCGGAATGTTCGTCGGCAAGGCGGCAGGCGACCCATGCGCCGACGGTGTCGATCTCGGTGACGCCCGACAGGTCGATGACGGCGATGTCTTCGGCGAGGCGGCGCAGTTCGGGCTCGATCCGGCCCATGGTCGAGACCAGCAGGGGGCCGGACAGCGCGAGGCGGACGCCGCCTTCGCCTTCGTGGAGCTCGTAATGCGCTGCCTCGTCCATCGCGTGACGCTATGCGGACAAAGCGGCGCGCCTGCAACACCTTGCCGCGAGGCGCGCCCGTCTCACGTGTTGCGCCGCACAAGGGGCTTTGGCATGGGGTGGGGACATTTGATTTGGGGCCAAGCCGCCCACTCCCCCGCCCTTCGACCCGGATAGTGTCCCGGCAAACTCCGGGCGGAAGGGCGGGGAAGCGGGCGGCCCGGAAAAAAGAGCGATACAAAATGACCCTGCCCACGACATTCAATCCCGCCGAGATCGAGGCGCGCTGGTACGAACACTGGGAGACGAACGGCTGTTTCCGACCCGAACGGCCGGACGCGCAAGCCTTCACCATCGTCAACCCGCCGCCCAACGTGACCGGCTCGCTCCATACCGGCCACGCGCTCGACAACACGCTGCAGGACATCGTGATCCGCTACGAACGCCTGCGCGGAAAGGACGCGCTGTGGGTCGTGGGGACCGACCACGCGGGCATCGCGACGCAGATGGTGGTCGAACGCCAGCTCGAGGCGCGGCAGGACAAGCGCACGAACTACACCCGCGAGGAATTCGTCCAGAAGGTGTGGGAGTGGAAGGAAGAGAGCGGCGGGACGATCACCCGCCAGCTGCGCCGGCTGGGCTGTTCGATGGACTGGAGCCGCGAGCAGTTCACGATGGACGATCACTTCACCAAGGCCGTCACCAAGGTCTTCGTCGACCTTTACAACGACGGCCTCATCTACCGCGACAAGCGGCTGGTGAACTGGGACCCGAAACTGCGCACCGCGATTTCCGATCTCGAGGTCGAGCAGCAGACCATCCCGGGCCATTTCTGGCACTTCAGGTATCCGCTGGCGGACGGCGTGACACTCGCAGACGGGCGCGATTACATCGAGGTCGCCACCACCCGGCCCGAGACGATGCTCGCCGACATGGCGGTCGCGGTCCATCCCGATGACGAGCGTTACAAGTCGGTCGTGGGCCGCCACGTGATCCTGCCGATCACCGGCCGCCGCGTGCCGATCGTCGCCGACGAACACGCCGATCCCGAACTGGGTTCGGGCGCGGTCAAGATCACGCCGGGCCACGATTTCAACGATTTCGAGGTCGGCAAGCGCGCCGGGTTCGACACCGCCGAAATGCTCAATATGTTCGACGGCGATGCCAACGTGGTCCAGACCGCCGACGGGCTGATCCCGGATGAATTCCTCGGCCTCCACCGCTTCCGCAGGGACGGGGTCGACGGCGCGCGCGAACTCGTGGTCGAGCGGATGAAACAGCTTGGCTGCCTCATCCCGCACAAGGCCAAGACCAAGAAAGGCGAAGAGGTCGAGATGGACGCCGAGCCGCGTGCAATCGCGACGCCTTTCGGCGACCGCGGCGGGGTGGTGATCGAGCCGTGGCTGACCGACCAGTGGTATCTCGACCAAAAGGCGCTCGCGCAGAAACCGATCGAGCAGGTCCGCTCGGGCGAGGTCGAGATCGTGCCCGCCTCCTGGGAGAAGACCTTCTTCAACTGGATGGAGAACATCCTGCCGTGGTGCATCTCGCGCCAGTTGTGGTGGGGCCACCGCATCCCGGCGTGGTTCAGCCTCGACGGGGAGGTCTTCGTCGCGGAAACCTATGAGGAAGCGCAGGCCATGGCGGGCGAAGGCGTAGCGCTGCAGCAGGACGAGGACGTGCTCGACACGTGGTTTTCCTCGGCGCTGTGGCCCTTCGCGACGCTGGGGTGGCCCGAAGAGAGCGCGCTGCTCGACAAGCATTTCCCCAATTCGCTGCTCGTCTCGGGGTTCGACATCCTGTTCTTCTGGGATGCGCGGATGATGATGATGGGGAACTACAACATGGGGAAAGCGCCGTGGCCGAGGCTCTATCTCCACGGCCTCGTGCGCGCGCCCGACGGGCAGAAGATGTCGAAGTCGAAAGGCAATGTGGTCGATCCATTGGGCCTCATCGACAAGTACGGCGCGGATGCGCTGCGCTTCTTCATGGCGGCGATGGAGAGCCAGGGCCGCGACATCAAGATGGATGAAAAGCGGGTCGAGGGATACCGCAACTTCGCCACCAAGCTGTGGAATGCGGCGCGGTTCTGCCAGTCGAACGGGATCGGCGCGTCGGGTTCGTTGAAGGCCCCTGCCGCGCGCCTCGCCGCGAACCAGTGGATCATCGGCGAGGTCGCAGAAACCGCGCGCGCCATCGAGAAGGCTATGGAAGAACTGCGCTTCGACGCGGCGGCGAACGCGATCTACCAGTTCACCTGGTCGAAGTTCTGCGACTGGTATCTCGAACTCATCAAGCCGGTCTTCGCCGAAGGGTCGGACCCGGACTCCCTGCCCGCGGTCGAGACGCGCGCAGTCGCCGGCTGGGCGCTCGACCAGATCCTCGTCATGCTGCACCCCTTCATGCCCTTCATCACCGAGGAACTGTGGCACGCGCAGGCCAGGGTCGAAGGGGGGGAGAGGCCCTATGAACTGATCCTCGCCAAGTGGCCCGAACCGCAAGCCGAGGTCAGCAAGGCGGCGACCGACGCGATCGACTGGGTGATCGACCTCACCACCAATGTCCGCTCGGCCAAGAACGAGCTCGGCATCGCGCCGGGGGCGAAACTGGCGGCCTTCGTGCCCTCGCCCAGCGAGCTTGCCGCGAGCACGATCGAGCGGTCCTCCGCCGCGATCGAGCGCCTCGCGCGCCTCGCGCCGGTCACGGTCGGGGAGGCCCCGGAAGGCCCGGCGATGCAGGTCACGGCGCTGTCGGATGTCTTCGTCATCCCGCTCGAAGGCATCATCGACATCGAGACTGAAAAGGCCCGGCTCGAAAAGGCGCTGGAAGCGAGCCGCAAGGAGGCGAAATCGCTCGAAGGGCGGCTTTCCAACCCGAACTTCGTCGAACGCGCCAAGCCGGAAGCGGTCGAAAAGGCGCGCGAGGACCACGCCCACCACACCGGCGAGATCGAGCGGCTCGAAGCGGCGCTCGCGCGGCTGGGCTGAGGCGGCCCCTGCGCCGGGCGCGCCGCACGGCTAGCGGCGCGGCACCAGCCCGCGCGCGGCGAGCCTTGCCTCTTCCGCCGCGACCTCGCCGGGTTCGATCGGCATTCCCTCCTTGAGCCCGCGCTTGCGGCGGTAGGCGAGGACATTGCGGCCGATCGGGTTGTCGAACCTCGCATGAAAGCGCGGATCGGCCCGCATCGCCGGGGGCAGGCTGTAGCGTCCTCCGGCGGTCATGATCGACGTCCAGAAATAGGGCGCGTCCTCCCACCCGATCTTTTCGAACACGACATCGGCCTCGGCGCCGAACCACGCCGCCAGCGCGGCCTCGTAAGGGCTCGAATCAAGCAGGCGCTGCTCCATTGCCGGGGTCATCTCCTCCCCCGTCGCCAGCCAGCGCGGCACGGCGAGCAGCCGCTCGACCTGTTCGCCAGGCAATTCCTGTCTCAGCATCGCCTCGACGCGCGGCAGGTCGCGCCGGATCTGCTCCGGCGTCGCCAGCGCGCCCATGCCGAACAGGTAATGCTTCATGCGCAGGTCGCACAATTCGCACTCGTCGAGGAAATCGACCAGCGCCTCGTAATCGCCCATGTAAAGCAGCGGGGTCTGGCGTCGCGACGCGCCGTTGAGGTTGAACGGATCGACCTCGTAAAAGCGGTCCTCCCATTCGAGCATACGTTCGGGATCGCCCGCCTGGAAATAGATGAAGCGCATCGCATTGGCGGCCGCCTCGTTGCCGGGATCGCGCGCCAGCACCGCTTCGAGATCGGCGACCGCGCGTTCGACCTTGCCGCTGTCGGTGAATGTCCACCAGGTCGCCGCGACCTGCGCCATCATGTTGTCGGGATCGAGCGCGAGCGCGCGCTCGGCGTCCTCCATCACGGTATCGGCCGGACGGTCGCGCTCGGGCAGGAAGAAGAACTTGAAGCTCGCCTCGAGCAGGTAAGCCCGTGCCGCCCATGCCTCGGCGAAAACCGGATCGAGCTCGACCGCGCGCGAGAAATGGCGGTAAGCCTCGAGCCGCTTGTCCCCTTCGGAAAGCGGGAAGTTCAGCCCGTAAATGCCCTGCAGATAGGCGCGGTAGGCTTCGGGATCGGTGGTCCGGATCGCCTTCGCGGGCTCCGCGCCCGCCCCGACCCGCGCTTTCAGCGCCGCCGCGATCGCCTGCGCCAGCTGGCCCTGCAGCATCCCGAGATTGCCCGAAGCGATTTCAACCGTGTCGGTCCACACCTGCCTGGCCGAAGCCGCTTCGACCAGCCTGACCGTCGCGCTCAGCCCTTCGCCGCGCGTGCGCACCTCGCCTTCGAGCAGGAGGTCGATCCCGAATCGCTCCGCCACCTCGTTGGGTGTCAGCGCGTCCTGGGCGATCGCGCGTGCGGAGGTCGCCGCGATCATCCGGATGCGCGGCAATTGGCCGAGTTCGCTCGACAGGGTCGAGGACAGCGAACTGCCGAGGAACGCCTGCTGCTCGCCGCCGTCGGTCGCCAGCGGCAGGATCACCAGCGTCTGCTCGACATCTGCGGCGGCGGGCTGCTCGCTGGAGAAGACCGGCAGAACCAGCAGGGCAAGGCCGAGCAGCACGATTGCGCAGGCGCCGAGGACAAGCGGGAGGTTGCGCCTTTGCGGCCTGTCCGGGGCGGCAGCAGCGGGCGCGCGCGCAGGTTCGGCTGCGGCCTCGCGTCCCGCGGCGATCTCCTCTCCTGCCGCGACCTGCGGCACCGGCTCGTGCGCGGGTTCATCCTTGCCCGGCTCGGCGGCCAGCGGTTCGGGCGGATTGTCGAGCAGCTGGTAGCCCACGCCCCGGACCGTTTCGATAAGACCCGCATCCTCGCCCAGTGCCTTGCGCAGGGACGCGATGTGCACCTGCAGCGAGTTCTCCTCGACGATGGTGTCCGGCCAGACCGCTTCAAACAGTTCATCCTTGGTGACGATCTCGCCGCGCCGGGCGGCAAGCGTGCCGATGATCGCGAGCGCGCGGGGGCCGATCGTCACCCGTTTCCCGTCCAGAAGGAGCTGGCGATTCGGCTGAAGGACATGGCGACCGACCCTGATGTCGTCCAACTTGCGCGCTCCCCTGCGACCAGTTCCTGAAGATTATCGCGCTTCCGGCGGGATTGTCACGCCCCGCATCGCGCACGATGCCTTCGCACATTCGCGCAAGACGATTTCATCAAGAGCCATCCATCTGAAATCATTGCGATAATCTGCGGACCTTCAGGAAAGAATCAGGTTTCAGGAAGCCTTCACGCAGACTTCACGCAAACGCCAAGGTCGAAATCCGGCGGGTCGCCTAGCTCTCGATTTGCCGACGGGGCGCGGCTCGATCGCATCACCCCGCCAGCTTCGATCAACGCAAGCCACACGCAAGGAGAAATGCCATGTTCAAGACTTTCACCACCGCCATCGCCCTGTCGATCGCCGTCGCCGCCGCGCCCGTTTCGGCCGGCAATCCCCAGGACATCTCGGTCACGGTCGACACCAGCGGCCTCGACCTCGCTAGCGATGCCGGCGTCCAGATGCTCGAACAGCGCTTCGCCACCGAGATCCGCAATGCCTGCGGCCGCCCCAAGGGTCGCGGCCTCGCCGAACTGCGCGCGGTGCGCGACTGCCGCGACAGCTTCGCCGAGCCGGTCGCTCTCGCCATCGCCGAGGTCGCCCGCAATCCCGAGCGCCTCGCGGGGAAGGATACGATCACGGTGCGCGGCTGACACTTCGGAGCCCCCAGCACCCGTGTGGACGGCGCCGTGTCCCCGGCGCCGTCCTTTCCTTTTCGGGCGGCGAGTGAAGGGAAATTTCCTACGCTGTCGTTTCGTGGCATAGGCCCTGTCATGTTCGCGTCCCCGACCCCGGCAAAAGGCCCCCGTCCCCCTGTCCGTCCGCTTCGGCTCGCAGCCGGCAAGCGCCTGTCTTTTCATCCAATTCAAGCGAGTTGGGAAAGTGACAGCGTGTCACCTTTGTCACCTTTGCGCGGTCGGCGCAGGGCGGCGGCATGAGCCTCGTCCTTGCCAGAGACGATGACGGCGGGCCGGAAATCTTCGCTTCGCTCCAGGGCGAAGGGCCGAGCATGGGCTTGCCGGTCGCCTTCGTGCGTCTGTCGCGCTGCAACCTTGCCTGCACGTGGTGCGACACGGCCTATACGTGGCGCTTCGAGGGCGACAATCGCCCGCATCGCGACGACACCGTCTTCGAGCGCAAGGCGAACCAGGTGACGCTTTCCCCGAAAGAGGCGGCGCAGCGGATCGCGGCGCTCGGGCAGGAGCGGCTCGTCATCACCGGGGGCGAGCCACTGTTGCAGGGCGGGAAGCTCGCCGAGATGCTCGAACACCTGCCCGACATGACCGTCGAGATCGAGACGAACGGGACCGTGAAGGCCCCGCCCCGGCTCGACGTGCGGGTGGACCAGTACAATGTCAGCCCCAAGCTGGCGCATAGCGGCAATCCGGCGGACCTTGCGCTGGTCCCCGAAAGACTCGACGATTACGCGACCGATCCGCGCGCCTTCTTCAAGTTCGTGATCGCCTCGCCGGGTGACGTTGACGAAGTGTTGGCGCTCGATCGGCGCTATCGTTTCCGGCGCGGGCACGTCTTCCTGATGGCCGAGGGGACCGACAGCGAACGCTTGCGCGCACGGCAGGAATGGCTTGCACCCTTATGCCTCGAACACGGTTTCCGCATGAGCGACCGGATGCACATCCACCTTTACGGCGACACTCGGGGGACGTGATTGTTTTGCGCGCGCCCATCCGGGCGCGCGTCCTCGGCACTGTTTCGCGCTGCGCGCGAGCGCCTGCGGGCGGCCTTGCAGGTGTGCCGTGCACGCCTGCGTCTTCGACTTCGGCTCCGGCCTTGCGAAGCCTTGCGGCTTCGTAGTTCTGTGAAGAGCAAGGAAGGAAGGAAGAAAGGAGAACAAATTACCCCTGTGAACGCCACCTGAGCACGACGCGCTGGACCAGTTCCTCCTCGCCGCCGCTTGTGTTCCACAGCTCGACGAAGCTCGGGTCTTCGGAGGCCGGGCGCTTGTGTTCCTCGAGATTGTCGAAGGTCACGCGGATCGGGATGGCGACGCCCTCGCCGCAGATGATGCATTCGCGGTTGCGCAGCGCCGGGATCGAATCGAGAAAGCCGCGCGCCCCTTCGGGCATGGCGGCCTTGACGAAAGCCTGGTCGCGGTCGTTGTTGAGACGCATCGAGATGATCGTGCCGCATTGCGAAAGCACGCCTTCGGCAAGGTCCGAGGGACGCTGCGTGATGAGGCCGAGGCTGATGCCGTATTTGCGCCCTTCCTTGGCGATGCGGCCGAGGATCTTCGCGACCGAGGAGCCGTCGGCGTGTTTCTCGCTCGGCACGTAGCGATGGGCTTCCTCGCACACCAGCAGGATCGGCCGCGTCCTCTCCTCGCGCCCCCAGATCGCAAAGTCGAACACGAGGCGGGAGAGGACGGCGACCACGGTCGAGGTAATGTCGGAAGGCACGCCCGAGACGTCGATGATCGAAATCGGCTTGCCCTCGCCCGGCATACGGAAAACCTTGGAGATGAAGTTCGCCATCGTGTCGCCCACCAGCATACCGGAGAACATGAACTGGTAGCGCGGGTCGGCCTTGAGTTCCTCGAGCTTGCCGTTGATCCGCATATAGGGCGCCGACGAAGTCGCCTTGTCGAGCTTGCCCATCTCGTCCTTGAGGATGTTGGAGAGGTCGGACAGCAGGTAGGGGATCGGCGAATCGACCGTGATCTTGCCCATCGTCTCGGCCAGCCGGTTCTTCGAGCGCGCGGCGAGCAGGCACTTGGCGAGAATGTCCATGTCGACCTGGCGCTGGTTGCCGTCGCTGGTCAGCAGGACCTCGCAGTGCTCCTCGAAATTCATCAGCCAGTAGGGCATCTGGAGGTTCGAGACGTCGAGGATCTGGCCCATCGTCCGGAACGACGAGGCGTATTCGCCGTGCGGGTCGATCATCACGATATGGCCGTCGGGCGCAGCCTCGCAGATGCGGTGGAGGATGAGCGCGGCACTGGTCGACTTGCCGGTGCCGGTCGAGCCAAGCAGGGCGAAATGCTTGCCCAGCATGGCGTCGATATAAAGCCCGGCGCGAATTTCCTTGGTCGGGAAGACCTTGCCGATCGTGATGTTGGCCCGCCCGTCGCTGGCATAGATCTGTTCGAGGTCGCGGGTGGTCGCGGGATAGACCATCGCGCCGGGGATCGGATAGCGCGTCACGCCGCGCTTGAAGCCGTGGATGCGCCCGGTGAGCTTTTCCTCCGAGCCTTCGCCGAGAAAGTCGATATGGGCGATGATCCCGCCTTCGGTGCGGCGGTCCTTGCGCTGATCGCGCACGCTGGCGAGCAGCCAGGCATCGCCGACCCGGATCTTGACCTGGCTGCCGACCTGCCCGGCGAGCGCCACCGAGGGGTCTTCGTCCGCCATGCATTCGTTGATGCGCTGCAGGTCGAAGGCGATCTGCGAGCCCGAGCCGGAAATCTCGAGCACGACGCCGATCGGCATCCGGGCGTTGTCCGGCCCTTCGTCGCGGTCGAACGCCTCGTCCGCCGCGGCCGGAGCGCCGAGCGGCTGCTCCCCGGTGAAGCGCTCGAAATCGTGCTTGCCCATGTCGGCCATCTGCGCCTTTTTCCTTGCCCGTCCGTGTTGCGACGACCCGGCGCGGCCGGGCCCTGCCGACAGCGCGCCGGCGCCTGCGGGGATACCGGGATCGGGGTTAAGAACGCGTCAACGAAGCCCGCACCGGAACGCCTGCGCAGCGGTTCAGATGCGGGAGAAAAGGCGCCCGGCGATCCAGCCCATCGCCACCGACAGGACGATCGCGCCGAGCCCGTAAAACAGCGACCAGCGCTGCGCGGCGGCGACCACCCGCCCTTCGAGCCCGACTTTGACCACCTCGATGTCCGCCGTCGCCGAGGCCAGCACGCGCCCGTCGGCGATGGCGAAGGTTTCGGCGGTGTATTTGCCCGTCGTGACGTTGGAGGGAAGCGCGATGCGCGCCTGGTAGAGCACGCCTTCGCTGATCCGCACGCCGTCCGGGTCCTGCTTGTAAAGCCCCGCACGCCGACGCATCTCGACAAGCCCGCGGGCGAAGCGGCTCTGCTCTTCAGGGTCGATTTCGCCGGTCGGGGAGAACTGAATGAAATCCGTGCCCAGCTCGTAGATCGCGGCGGTGCGCGGATCGACGATCTCCTCGACCGGCCGCGAGGAGGCGACCGCGAAGAAGGACGGCGCGGAGCGGAAATCGGACGATCCCGCGTTCATCCAGATGAGCCCGGCGACGTGCTCCTTTTCGCGGATGCGGACCGGTTCGGTCGGGCCTTTCAGAACCACGACGATGTCGTAATCGGTCCCCGTGCCGGGTCCGTCCGGATCGATGATCGCGCCGTAAAGCAGCAGGTTCGCGCCGGTGAAGCCCTGCCGCACCTCGACCCGCGACTGGCTCACCTCGGGCACGAGCACGGGTTCGCGCTGGCCCATCAGGAAAGGCGCGGCAAGCAGCAGGAGGAGGGCCGCGCATGACCGTCTCACAGCGGGTCCACCGTGTAGATCTCGTCCGGTTGTACGCCGAGCCCGTAGAGCATCCGAAGCGCAATGAAGAGCACGATACCGGCCAGCACCAGCCGCAGCAGTTCGGGCCGCGCCTTCATCGCGATCTGCGTGCCGAACTGCGCGCCGAGCACCGAGCCGATCAGCAGCAGGCCGGCGAGCACGATGTCGACCGCCTTGGTCGTGAGGGCATGGGTCATGGTCGTCACCATGGTCACGAACAGGATCTGGAACAGCGAGGTGCCGACCACGACATTGCCGCTCATGCCGAGGATGTAGAGCATCGCAGGAACCAGCATGAACCCGCCGCCCACGCCCATCAGCATGGTCAGGATGCCGACCAGCGTGCCGAGGATCAGCGGCGCGAGCGGCGAGATGTAGAGGCCCGAGGCATAGAACCGCCAGCGGAACGGCAACCCCGCGACGAGCGGGTGGTGGCGGCGCTTCCTCGGCTGGCTATCCCCCCCGGTATCGCCCTTGCGCAGCGCCTGGATCGCCTCGCGCATCATCAACCAGCCGATCGTGCCCAACATCAGGACATAGAGGATGTTGATGACGACATCGATCTGTCCCAGCGCCTGCAGCAGGCGGAACAGCAGCGCGCCGATCAGCGCGCCGATCACTCCGCCGCCGACCATCACCGCGCCCATCCGGTAATCGACCCCGCCGCGCCGGGAGTGCGCGAGCACGCCCGACACGCTCGCCCCCGTCACCTGCGTGGCGGCGGAAGCGGCGGCGACGGTCGGCGGGATGCCGTAGAAGATCAGCAGCGGCGTCGTCAGGAACCCGCCGCCGACGCCGAAAAGGCCCGAAAGGATGCCCGTCAGCCCGCCAAGGAGCACGATGAAAAGGCCGTTCACCGAAAGATTCGCAATGGGAAGGTAAACGTCCATGGCGCTCGCCCTAGCCCAGCGCGCGCCCTCTTGAAAGACGGCGGAGGCGGGCTTTGCCGCCGTTCCGGAGGCGCCTTTGCGGCGGGGGGCTCAGAACCGGGTCGAAACCGTCGCGGCGACCCCCGAGGATGGCGCGGCATCGCCGCCGACGCGCTCGCGCCAGTCGACCGAGACCCGCGCGGGAACCTCACCGACCTTGAGGTCGAGCCGCATGGTCGGGCCGACATCGAGCCGGCTCGCGCCTTCCTGCGCGCCGCCCCATGCCCCGCCCCCGAGACTGAAGCGCGCCGGGCCCATCGGCCCGGCATCGAACCGCGCGACCTCTCGGGTGAGCGCGACCTGCCCGTCGGCGAAGGCCGTGCCCGCGTTGCCGCCGACATAACCGGCCTGGGCGTAGGCTTCGAGCGAGAAGGCAAGCGGCAGGCGCTGCGGCGCGAGTTCGGTCACGGCGAATGCCCCGGGGCGCAGCTCGGTCGCAAAGGGCCCGTCGGTCACGCGCACCTCGCCCATCACCCGCACCGGCAGGCCCGGCAGCGGGCGAGCCGAGGCGCCGAGCGCGACCTCGCTCTCGCCGCGCGACACCAGCGCACGATAGGCCCGCGCATAAACTCGCGGGTCGTGCGGGGATGAGGGCCGGGCGCGCCATTGCAGGTTCGCGCCGGCCTGGCTCGCGCCGTAGATCGGCACGCGTCCCTGCGAGATCGGCGCGGCGTCCGAGCCCTCGCGCCAGAACAGCCAGGCATCGAGCGACCAGCGATCGGGCGGAGCCGCCGCACGGCGCTCGCGCGCCGCGACAGGCGGTGTGGAAGGGGATGCCTCGGGCGGCGCGAAAGGCGGCGGCTGCTCGCCCGTGCCGACGCCGTAGGGCCCTGCGGTGCGGGTGTCGGCATAGGCCGCGCGGGTAAAGCTCGCTCGCATCGCCGCTTCGAACAGGCGTGTGTGGGCGAGCGAGGCGGCGCTGCCGGGCCGCAGGGCCGGGGTCCGTCCGCGCAGGGCCGGAGCGATGAGCGGGCCTCCAGGGGTGGCGCGCGGGGAAAGCGGTATCCGCCCGGCCTCCGCCCGCTCCCGCGCGAGCCTGGGGGAAAGCCTGGTTGGCGCGTCCTGACCCGGTGCAGCTTGCCCAGCGGCGACCTGCCCCGGTGCGGCCTGACCCGATGCGGCCTTCTGCGAGGCGAGCGAGGCAGGGGCGGCAGCATCGGCCGCGATGCCGGCGTCCGGCTCGCCGGCCGCAAGCAGTGCATCGCTCGGCGCGAAAGGGCTCTGCCAGAACAGCGCGCGGCCCGCCACCCAGGCCGCCAGCAAGACGCCGAGCAGCGCCAGCGGCTTGCCCCGGCGGCCCGTCCGGGCGGCGCTCACGACGCGGTCGCCCCCGCCGGGGTCCATCGGCTCGCCTCGCCCGCCGGGTTCGGGCGGCGCGGGGCGCTGCCCGTGAAGGCGTGGTCGGGCAACCAGTCCGCGCCGGGAGCCGGAACGACCTCGCCCGAACGCAGGTCCAGATGGGCGGGCGAGTGCTCCGTATGGGGCGTCTTGTCCCATTCGACCGCGCGCCCGGCGAGCGTCTTCGCATAGGCCGTCACCGCCCTGCGCCCGGCGATGATCGCGACCACGTTGGCGAGCGGGATGCGCAGCACCGCGCGCAGCCCCTCGACCGGTCCGTAGACGCTCGTGGTGAAGGCGAAACGCCACAGCGCGCGCCAGGCGAAGGTCGCGAGATTGGCGACCAGAAGAACCTCGAGCAGCGGGCTCATCGCGACTGCCGGGGCCAGGCCGAACGCCTGCGCCGCCCACAGCGCCCCGGTCAGCAACAGGAGCGTGTAGCCCAGCGCCAGCACCAGCGCGGTCAGCGGCCCGCGCCGGTCGCGCCCGCGCATCCAGATTTCGAGCCCGCTGCGGGTCCATGCGATCCGGTCCCAGCCCTGCAGCGCGATCCCGTGGATCCAGCGGGTCTTCTGGCGCACGACGTTTTCGAGCCGGTCGGGAAACAGCGCGCGAGTCGCGATCAACCGCCCGTCGACGCCGCGCGCCCGGACGAAGCGGCACTGCCCGCCGGATTCGGCGATGGCAAGGCCGAGCTCGTAATCCTCGGTCAGCGAATCCTCCCGGAAGGGTGCGACGAGTCCGTCCTCATCGGTGCGTTCCCCGTCGCGGCGACAGAGCCGGTCGAGCGCGTCGCGCGCGACCGCGCAGCCGACCCCGGCCGCAGGCAGCGCCGCGCCGAGCGCATCGCGCACGACCATCGCCTTGCCGTGAGATTCGGCGAATTCCTCGCAGTAATGGCTGCCCAGGTGGCGGCGGAATAATCCGCCCTCGCGATGGACGATCGGCTCCACCGGCAATTGCGCAAAGGCGGCCCCGCGCGACACCGCAAGGTCGAGCAGGCCGAGCCCGGCCGGATCGACGATGTCTTCGGCATCGTGGAAGACCACCATGGCGAAGCGCTCGCCCAGCCGCCGCTCGTCTTCGGCCAGCGCGCGGTAGAGGCGGTTGAGGCAATCGGCCTTGGTCGAGGGGCCGTCGCGGTCGTGAATCACGATCCTCAGGCGCGCGTCGCCGGGCGCGGCACGCATCGCGGCGGCGATGGTCGCGGGGTCGTTGCGATAGCATCCGACATAGACCCTGAGGTCGGCCTGCGGCCAGGCCGCGAGCAGCCGGGCAATCGTCTCGCGGATGACCGAGGCTTCCGACCACGCCGGTACGAACACCGCCGCGCGACCGTGCAGGCGGCGCGCGCGCAGGTCGTCGCGGTCGAGTCGCAGGGTCGTCGCCCGCCCGAGCAGCCGCAGCCACACCCAAAGGGCATCGACCGCGATGTCGTCGAGCGCGCCGATCAGGAAAAACACCGCAGCGAACAACAGCAATTCGTGCTGGACCAGGGCCAGCACCTGCCAGAAATCCAGTCCGATCAATGTCAAGGCGACCCCTCCTTAACCTATGTTAGCTTATCGCCGACACAGAGACACTTCAATACTCGGGCAGAAGTGGCGCGGGGACTTGACAATTTCTGAAGGTCCGCCGCCGCAAGCGGCAAGGGTTATTTGGCCATGCAACCCGGCGCGCACGGTCGCGCAAGCCCCCTCGGGGGGAATTTCACTTTGACGATGATGGTGCGATGCGCAAAGGACCGGAAGCGCGAAGCGCGATGGCTTCGCAACGCCGCCCGTCACTCGACCCGCCGACCCGATCCGGAGCGTCATCTTGGACCTGCTGACGATATCGCTGCTTCCCTTCGCGGGCGCGCTCGCCCTCGCCCTTTTCGGTGGGATGGCGGGCGGCGGCTCGCGCAAGGCGCATGGCGCGATCGCCGGGCTGTTCGCGGCGGCGGCGCTGGCGCTGGTCCTGGCCAAGGCGCCCGCGGTCATCGCCGGCGAGGTGGCCAGCGAGCGCCATTCGTGGATCCCCGCGCTCGGCCTCGATGCGAGCTTCTTCCTCGACCCGCTCGGCCTGCTGTTCGCGGGCCTCATCCTCGGCATCGGGGTGCTGGTGATCGCCTATGCGAGCTTCTACCTGTCGGACAAGGAGGATGCGGGCCGCTTCTTCGCCTTCCTGATGCTGTTTCAGGGTGCGATGCTGGGCATCGTCCTGTCGTACAACATCGTGTTCATGCTCGTCTTCTGGGAGATGACGAGCCTCTCCTCCTTCCTCCTCATCGGGTTCTGGAGGCACAAGCCGGAAGGGCGGCAGGGCGCGCGCATGGCTCTCGCGGTGACGGGCGGCGGCGGGCTTGCGCTGATCGGGGGGATGGTGCTGCTCGGCAATATCGCGGGGACTTACGACCTCACCGCGATCCTCGGCCAGCGCGAGGCGGTGCAGTCCTCGCCGCTTTACCCGGTCGCGCTGGTGCTGATCCTCTTGGGCTGCTTCACCAAGTCGGCGCAGTTCCCGTTCCATTTCTGGCTGCCGCGCGCGATGGCCGCGCCGACGCCGGTTTCGGCCTATCTCCACAGCGCGACCATGGTGAAGGCGGGCGTGTTCCTGATGGCGCGGCTGTGGCCGGTGCTCGCGGGGACCGAGCTGTGGTTCTACCTCGTCGCGACCACCGGCCTCGTCACCATGGTGGCGGCAGCGGCCATCGCGCTGTTCAAGGACGACCTCAAGGCGCTGCTCGCCTATTCAACCGTGAGCCATCTCGGCCTGCTCACCATGTTGCTGGGCTTCGGCACGAAAATGGCGGCGGTGGTGGCCGTGTTCCACATCGTCAACCACGCGACCTTCAAGGCGGCGCTGTTCATGAATGCGGGTATCGTCGACCATGAGACCGGCACACGCGACATAAGGCGGCTGGGCGGGCTTATCGGCCTGATGCCGATCGCGGGCGTCTCCGGCGTGATCGCGGGCCTTTCGATGGCGGGCTTTCCCCCGTTCAACGGCTTCATCTCAAAGGAGATGATGCTCGAGGAAGCCGCGCACACGGCATGGGCGGGGATGCCGTGGCTGATGCCTGCCGCAGTGACGCTCGGTGCGCTGTTCTCGGCGGCCTATTCGTTCCGCTACGTCTACGCCGTCTATTTCGGGCCGAAGCGCGAGGATTATCCCAAGTCCCCGCACGATCCCGGCATCGGTTTGTGGGGCCCGCCCGCGGTGCTGGTCGCGCTGGTCGTGCTCATCGGCCTGTTCCCGACCACCTTTGCCGGAGCGCTGGTCGAAAGCGTCTCGCGCGCCGTCGTGCAGGACGAAGAGCTGCCCTATTACTACCTCAGCCTGTGGCACGGCTTCACCCCGGCGCTGTTCATGAGCGTCGTCGCGGTCATCGGCGGGGCGGCGCTGCTGTGGCGGCACGGCGGGGCGGAGCGCGCGTGGCGCAGCCTTCCGGTCCCCGATGCCAAGCGGCTGTTCGACCGCGCCATCGCGGGCCTCGTCGCCGCGAGCCGGCTCGTGACCGATGCCATCCACACCGGCTCGCTGCCCCGCACGCTGTTCGTCTTCGTCCTCGCCGCGCTGCTGCTCGGCATCGAGGGAATGGGCGTCGGCGGCTATACCCCCGGCACGCGCGAGACGATCCCCGCCTCGCCGGTCGCGCTGATCGCCTGGGCGATCCTGATCGCCGGAGCGCTGGCGGTGGTGCTGTCGGAGACACGGCGCTTCCTGTCGCTCATCTACATCTCGATCATCGGCCTGATCGTCAGCCTCGCCTTCGTCTACCTCTCCGCGCCCGACCTTGCCCTGACGCAGATCTCGGTCGAGGTCGTGACGATCCTGCTGCTGCTGCTTGCCCTCAACCTGCTGCCCAAGGCGCCGCGCTCGATCAGTTCGGTCCCGCGCCGGGTGCGCGACGGGGCACTCGCCTCGGTCGCGGGGGCGGGGGTCGCATGGCTCGCCTATGCCGTTATGACCCGCACGCAGAGCGATCCCATCTCGGCCTATCACTGGGCCATGTCCAAGCCCGGCGGGGGCGGGACGAACGTGGTCAACGTGATCCTCGTCGATTTCCGCGGCTTCGACACTTTCGGCGAGATCATCGTGCTCGGGATCGCGGCGATCGGCATCTACGCCCTGCTCAAGACCGCGGTGCGCGGCGAATCGGGCCGCCGCCTGCTCGCCTGGATCCCCGACCAGATCCGCTCGCCCGAACGCCACCCGATGATGCTGGTGGTCGCGGGCCGGTTGATCCTGCCGCTGGCGCTGGCGGTCGCGCTCTACATCTTCCTGCGCGGGCACAACCTGCCGGGCGGCGGCTTCATCGCGGGGCTGGTGTTCTCGATCGCGCTGCTCATCCAGTACATGGCATCCGGCTTCGAATGGGCCGAAGAGCGCCGCCGGACCGAGCGTCATGCGCTGATCAGCGCAGGCGTGCTGATCGCCGCTGCGACCGGCCTAGGCTCGCTCGCTTTCGGCAAGCCCTTCCTCACCTCCGCCTTCGACTACTACCACCTGCCGCTCATCGGCGAGATCGAGCTTGCCACCGCCCTTTTGTTCGACATCGGCGTGGCGTTGACGGTGGTGGGCGCGGTGATGCTCGCCCTCGCCCAGCTTTCGGGCGCGGCGCAGCGGGCGGAGAAGCTTGAGCCGTCCGAGCACCCGATGGACATCGATCCCTCGCGCAGCGAAGGGGGCAGCGCATGACCTTCGCCCCCAGCATCGAATTCCTCGTCGCCACCGGGGTCGGCGTGCTGACCGCGGCGGGGATCTATCTCGTCCTGCGCAAGCGGACCTTCCCGGTCGTGCTCGGCATCGCCATGCTGTCCTATGCGATCAACGTCTTCCTGTTCGCCATGGGCCGGCTGATGGTCGACCGTCCGCCGATCTACGGCAAGGACGTGGCCGAATACACCGACCCGCTGCCGCAGGCGCTGGTGCTGACCGCGATCGTCATTTCCTTCGGGATGTCGGCCTTCGTCGTGGTTCTCGCCCTGCGCGCCTATCTCGAAAGCGGGTCGGACCATGTCGACGGCGATCCCGACAAGGCGCCCGATCACGAGGACGTGCTCGAGCGCCAGCGGCGGGAGGACGAGGCATGAGCGATCTGATCATCGTGCCGATCCTGCTGCCCGCGGTGGTGGCGGCGCTGTGCCTCGTGCGGCGGATGCGCCTGACGCATTGGGGGCGGGTGCTTTCGGCGGGCTCGACCCTGCTGATCCTCGCGAGCTCCATCGCGCTGTTCCTCGGCGCAAGCGACGGGACCATCTCGACCTATGAACTGGGCGACTGGCCCGCGCCTTTCGGCATCGTGCTGGTGCTCGACCGGCTTTCGGCGATGATGGTGCTGCTCACGAGCGTGCTGGCAGTCGCGGTGCTGGCCCATGCGATCCTGACCGGGCTCGACCGGCGGGGGATGCATTTCCACCCGCTGTTCCAGTTCCAGCTGCTCGGCCTCAACGGCTCGTTCCTGACCGGCGACCTGTTCAACCTGTTCGTCTTCTTCGAAGTGCTGCTGATCGCCTCATACGGGCTGATGCTGCACGGCCAGGGCAAGGAGCGGCTGCACGCGGGCGTCAAATACGTCGTCGTCAACCTTGCCGGATCGACCCTGTT
This sequence comes from Erythrobacter sp., assembly GCF_011765465.1. Classification (NCBI taxonomy): domain Bacteria; kingdom Pseudomonadati; phylum Pseudomonadota; class Alphaproteobacteria; order Sphingomonadales; family Erythrobacteraceae; genus Erythrobacter; species Erythrobacter sp. The sequence continues at coordinate 2,023,843 of NZ_CP050265.1, forward strand.
CCTGATCGCGGTCGGCATCCTCTATGGGGTGACGGGCACGCTCAACATGGCCGACATGGCGCTGCGCGTGGCCGAGGCGCCGGCGGGCGACCAGGCGCTGATCCGTGCAGGCGGGCAGTTGCTGATCGCGGTCTTCGCATTGAAGGCAGCGCTGCTGCCGTTCCACCTGTGGTTGCCGCAGACCTATGGCGCGACGAGCCCCGGCGTTGCCGCCCTGTTCGCGATCCTGACCAAGGCGGGGGTCTATCCGATCATCCGCGTCACCGTGCTGATCTTCGGGGCGGACGCGGGGCTTGCGGCCTTCGCCCCGGCGGGCTGGATGCTGCCTGCCGCCATGCTGACGATCCTGCTGGGCTATGCGGGCGTGCTCGCCGCCGGGAGCCTGCGGCGGCTCGCGGCTTTCGGGGTGATCGGGTCGACCGGCACGCTGATGGTCGCGGTCGCACTGTTCACGCCCGAAGGCATCGCCGCCGCGCTCTATTACCTGCCCCATTCGGTGCTGGCGGGCGGGCTGGTCTTCCTCGTCACCGACCTCATCACCCGCTCGCGCGGGGAGGACGAGGACCTGCTGCGCCCGGGCAAGCCTTTCGTCCGCATCGGGCAGGTCTCGGTCCTGTTCCTGCTCGCGGCCGTAGCGCTCGCCGGGCTGCCGCCGCTCTCGGGCTTTGTCGGCAAGGTGCTTATCCTCGATGCAAGCGCCGGGGTGCGGCTTGCGCCGTGGGTCTGGGGCGCGGTGCTGGGCGGGACTTTCTTCGCCATCCTCGGCCTCGTTCGCGCAGGCTCGACCCTGTTCTGGAAGGCCGAGGGCGAGCCCGCCGAGCCGCCGATGCAAAGCCACCGCGCCGAGACGCTGCCCGCGTGGAGCCTCCTCGCGCTCGTCGCCGCGCTCACGATCTTCGCCGGACCCGTCACCGAATACGCCGGCGCGACCACCGCGCAATTGTTCCAACGGTCCGCCTATATCGAGGCGGTGCTGGGCGATTTCCGCCCCGGCATGGAGGTGGCGAAATGATCCGCGGCCTCTTCCCCCATCCGGGCCTGTCGGGCCTGCTGTTCGTGTTCTGGGTGCTGCTGGCGAACAGCCTGTCGTGGGGCGCAGTGGTCATGGCCGCCATCGTCGCGGTCGCGATCCCGCTGTTCACCTCGCCCTATTGGCGCGAGAAACCGCGCCTCAGGTTCGGCTGGGCGATGCTCGAATACCTGCTCGTCGTGACGTGGGACATCGTCATCGCCAATTTCGAAGTCGCCTGGATCATCCTGACCAAGCGCGACCGCGACCTCCAGTCGGCCTGGCTCGTGATCCCGCTCGAGATCACCCAGCCCGAGGCGATCACCGCGCTCGCGGGCACGATCAGCCTGACGCCGGGCACGGTCTCGACCGACGTGTCGGCCTGCGGCAGGATGCTGCTCGTCCACGCGCTCGACACCGGCGACCGCGAGGCGGCTGTCGCGCTGATCAAGTCGCGCTACGAGGCCCGCCTGAAAAGGATCTTCCGATGATCGATTTCGCCGTCTCCGCCGGGTTCGTCATCATCGCGCTGGCGCTGGTGCTCAACCTCTATCGCCTGCTCAAGGGTCCGACGCGGGGCGACCGCATCCTCGCGCTCGATACGATGATGATCAACGCGATCGCGCTGATCGTGCTTTACGGCATCTACGAAAGCTCGACCTTCTATTTCGAAGCGAGCCTGCTGCTCGCCATGGTCGGCTTCGTCGGCACGGTCGCCTACACGAAATTCCTGCTGCGCGGGGACATCGTCGAATGAGCGCGCTTTTCGTCCAGATCGCCGATTTCCTGATCGCCGCGCTGATCCTCGGCGGGGCGGGCTTCGCGCTGGTGGGAAGCTGGGGGCTGGTGCGCCTGCCCTCGCTGATGACGCGGCTGCACGGGCCGACCAAGGCGACCACGCTGGGAGTGGGCGGCATCCTCGTCGCCTCGATGATCTACTGGCCGGTGCACGAAGGGCGCTACACCTTCCACGAACTGCTGATCACGATCTTCCTGTTCATCGCCGCGCCCATCACGGCGAACATGATCGGCAAGGCGCATCTCCACCGGCAGGGCAATTACATCGATCCCAACCCGGCCGACGACATCCGCGAAGGGCTGCCCGAGCGCGACCGCTGGGCGACCTTCACGAAGGATGCCGACTAGCGCCTAGTCGTCGTCGCCCTTGTGCTCGGGCTTGCCCTTGCGCGAGCCCTCGGCGAAATCCTCGAGCTGCTCCTCGGTCATCGAATCGTACATTTCCTTCGACGCGCCCTGAAGGTCGGACACCTTGGTTTCGCCGCGTTTCGCCGACAGGGCCGCGCCTGCCGCCTTCTGCTGGGCCTTGGATTGTGCGGGCATTGCTTCTCTCCTCTCATCCGCCCCCTTGCCGGTCGAACGGATGGTGCGAGGAGCGGGTTCCGGGGGGCGCTACCAGGTCCCGGTGTTCTCCATGCTCGCCCACGGCTCGGCCGGTTCGAGCCGGCCTTCCTGCAGCAGCTCGACCGAGATCCCGTCGGGCGATTTCACGAAGGCCATGTAGCCGTCGCGCGGCGGGCGGTGGATCGTGTGGCCCGCGTCCATCAGCTTCTGGCAGGTCTCGTAGATGTTCTCGACCCGGTAGGCGAGGTGGCCGAAATTGCGCCCGCCGTCGTAGCTTTCGGGCTCGCTCCCGTCCTCGGGCGGCCAGTTGTAGGTCAGCTCGACCTCGGCCACGCCCTCCTGTCCGGGGGCTGCGAGGAAGATCAGCGTGAAGCGCCCCTGCTCGACATCGAAGCGGCGCACTTCCTCGAGCCCGATCAGCTTGAAGAAGGCGACCGTCGCATCGGGGTCGGTCACGCGGATCATCGAATGGAGATATTTAGTCATCGGTGAGACTCCTTTTCGCAGCCCTCCTAGCACTCATTCAAAAACGGTTCATCGACGTTCCTGCACAACTCATCGCAGCAACAGATGGAGGATGGAATGAGCGACGAGACAGGCGGGAAAAGCGGCATCAATTCGGCGACGGCGCGCTGGTTCGGCACTGCGGGGATCGCGGCGGTGGGCATGGTTCTGGGCGGATACCTGCTCGGCGACGGGCTGCTGCGCGCGAAGGAGGCGGAACGCTCCGTCACCGTGCGCGGCCTCGCAGAACGCGACGTGACCGCCGACCTTGCGACCTGGACGATCTCCTATTCCGCCTCCTCCACCAGTCTCGCGCAGGCCCAGGCCAAGGCCCGCTCGGATACCGACGCGATCGAAGCCTTCTTCGCCGATCTCGGCTTTCCCGAAGACGCGCTCCAGCCCACCGGCGCGAATGTATCGAGCTACACCAATGACGGGATCACCACCTACACCGTGCGCCAGCGGCTCGCGCTGAGGACCGAAGACATCGAACGCGCGCAGAAAGCGGTCGCGCGCCAGTTCGATCTCGTGGGGCGCGGCGTCTTCCTCGAGGAAGGCTCGGGCATGAGCTACGCCTTCACGAAGCTGAACGACATCAAGCCCGAAATGGTCGCCGAGGCGACCCGCGACGCGCGCGCCGCCGCGCAGCAGTTCGCGCAGGATTCGGGCGCGAAGGTTGGCGCGATCAAGGACGCGACGCAGGGCTATTTCTCGATCGAGGCGCGCGACGGCAACTCCGGCGGCTGGGGCCAGTCGGACAGCCCCTACAAGAAGGTCCGCGTGGTCACGACGGTAAACTTCTCGCTCGACTGAGCGGGCTTCAGAAATAGGCCGAGACGGTGGCCACGACGGTGCTCGAGGTGGGGTTGAACGCGCCGGGCGGGGCGACATCGGCCGCCGCGTCGACATAGGCGACCCCGAGGACGAGGGGCGTGTCCCGGATGGCCCAGTCCGCGCCCAGCGACCAGTCGAACGAGACGTTGTCGCCCGCGAAATCGACCGCGCCGTCGGTGTAGCCGAGATGCGCGTTCACCGTCACCGGCGTGCCCGGCACGCCGGCCGACAGGTCGGTGTAGACATAGAGGTTGTCGCGCCGCACGCCGCCGAAGCGCAGGCCGTCCTCGCCGATGTCCCACGCCCCGCCGACGACCGCCTGCGCCGGGCCGAGGGTGAAGCCGAGCGATCCGTAAAGCTCGACATAGTCGAAGTCGCCTGCCGGAGCGTCGGGAAACGTATAGGCGATGATGCCGAGATTGGCGTTCAATCCTTCGGCGACGTCCCCGCTCCAGCCCCCGTAGAAATCGAGCTCGAGCGCCCCGTAACCCATCGTGTCGTCATCGAGCGTGGACGCGAAAGTGCCGGCGTAAAAGCCCGAATCGTGGCTCACGTCGATCCCGCCCTGCACTGCGGGATCGCCGCCCGACAGGTCGATGCCTCGAAAGCGGTATTCGCTCGCCAGCGTCGCATTGACCGAAACGATGAACCCGCCGCCCGACAAGGCCGAAGCGGTGCTCTCGGGGACCGGGGCGCGCACCGGCGCCGTGACTAAGTCGTCGGAATCTTGGCCGTCGTCTTCCGCGGCAATCGGCGCCCGCGTCTCGGCGGGAGCGGCGATGACCGGTGAGGAAGCGAAGAAGAGGGCCGCGATGAGGCTCGACAGCACGAAGCGTGAACCGGGGCCGCGCACGGAGGATTTCTCGGGGGTGGCGGAGCAAGTTTCTACGCGCGCATGGCGCAAGCATGGTGTCATGCCGTGTTCCACCTTGCCGAGATGCGACATAATCATCGAATAATCCGCCATTGTCGGCTGTCCTTTTCGCCCACCGCCCAATTCCTTGCCGATGGCGTGTTGTTTCAAATCACCGGCCCCTCATGAAAGGCCACGCCGCAGCGACGGACCGTGCCGTGCATCGGGGAGACGCTGCGGGCGCTCAGTTGCTGTTCAGGACAAGGCCGCTTAATGGCCTGCCATGCGAACACCATCCGATCCGGTGGCTCTAGCCCCTAGCCCGAAATCCGCCGGGGGACCAAGGATTGTCCGCAAGCCGCGAAACCCTGCTTGCGCGGCTGCTTCATTCGAATGCCCGAACCCAGTCTGACAAAGTCATGCTCAACGCGCTCAAGGAACTCTTCCGTCCCGCCCCTTCGCCTCCCGCTCCCCGGGTTCCGGCGGGCACGCGCTATTACGTGATCGGCGATATTCACGGGCGGCTCGACCTCTACGAAGCGATGATCGACGCGATCGAGGCCGACGCGGCGGACGCGGGCGACCTCGAGGTGCGGATCATCCTGCTCGGCGACCTCGTCGATCGCGGGCCCGACAGCTCCGGCGTGCTTGCGACCACGCGCGAGTGGCAGCGGCGGCGCAATGTCCGGGTGCTGACCGGCAACCACGAGGAAATGTTCCTGCAGGCGTTCGAAAAACCGGAAATCCTGCGCCACTTCCTGAAACACGGCGGACGCGAGACGATCCTGTCATTCGGCCTGTCCTCAGGACTTTCGCGTAAGAAATTCAACACGCTCGAGCTCGAAGAATTGTTCGACCTGCTCCCCCGCATCGTCCCGCAGTCCGAGCGCGACTACATCGCCTCGTTCGAGGAGATGATCGTCGCGGGCGATTATGTCTTCGTCCATGCCGGGGTCGACCCTGCCCAGCCGCTAGAGGCGCAGAAGCGCAGCGACCTGTTGTGGATTCGCGATCGCTTCCTCGACCATGAAGGACCGCTCGAAAAGGTGGTCGTCCACGGGCACACGATCTTCGAGAAGGTGATGGACTGCGGCAACCGGATCGGAATCGACACTGGCGCTTTCCGTTCGGGTGTGCTTACAGCGCTCGTGCTCGAAGCCGACCAGAGGCGTATCATCCAGACGTGCCAGCAGGACTGCGGGCCGGCCGAGGTATTCCACGGCGACCGGGCACGCTGAGAGCACCGGGCGGGACAGGGCGAGCGGAAAACGCTGGCGCCTCCGGCGCGCCGAGGGGGAACGAATTCGATGAAGATCGCAATGGTGGGTTCGGGTTATGTGGGGCTCGTGTCCGGGGCGTGCTTTGCCGATTTCGGGCACGAGGTCGTCTGCATCGACAAGGACCAGGGCAAGATCGACCGTCTGCATGACGGGATCATGCCGATTTACGAGCCGGGGCTGGACGCGCTGGTCGAAAGCAATGTCAAGGCAGGCCGCCTGTCCTTCACCACCAGCCTCGCCGAAGGGATTGCCGGGGCCGATGCGATCTTCATCGCGGTCGGCACGCCGAGCCGCCGGGGCGACGGCCATGCCGACCTCACCTTCGTCCACGCGGTCGCGCGCGAAGTGGGCGAAAACCTCGCCGGCGATGCAGTCGTCGTGACCAAGTCGACGGTGCCGGTCGGCACAGGTGACGAGGTCGAACGCATCATCCGCGACACCGGGACCAGGCACCGCGTCAGCGTCGTCTCGAACCCCGAATTCCTGCGCGAAGGTGCGGCGATCGGCGATTTCAAGCGGCCCGACCGGATCGTGATCGGGGCGGAAGACGATTTCGGCCGCGAGGTCATGCGCGAGGTCTATCGCCCGCTTTTCCTCAACGAGTCGCCGATCCTGTTCACCTCGCGCCGCACCAGCGAGCTTATCAAATACGCCGCCAACGCCTTCCTCGCGACCAAGATCACCTTCATCAACGAGATGGCCGACCTGTGCGAGAAGGTCGGCGCGAACGTGCAGGACGTCGCGCGCGGGATCGGGATGGACAACCGCATCGGGCCCAAGTTCCTTCATGCCGGCCCGGGCTATGGCGGGTCGTGCTTCCCCAAGGACACGCTTGCCCTGCTCAAGACGGCGGAGGATTACGACAGCCCGACCCGCATCGTCGAGGCGGTGGTCAAGACCAATGACAGCCGCAAGCGCGCGATGGGCCGCAAGGTGCTCGAAGCTCTCGGCGGTGTCGAGGCTGCGCGCGGCAAGAAGGTTGCCCTGCTCGGCCTGACGTTCAAGCCCAACACCGACGATATGCGCGATTCCCCCGCGATCGCGATCGCGCAGACGCTGGTCGATGCCGGAGTCGAGGTCGCCGCCTACGATCCCGAGGGCATGGACCTCGCTCGCCCCATGATGCCCGAGGTCGCAATGTGCGAGGACCCCTACGAGGCGATCGCCGGGGCCGATGCCACCGTCATCGTCACCGAATGGGACGCTTTCCGCGCGCTCGACCTCAAGCGGGTCAAGGACATCGCCAGCGAACCCGTGCTGGTCGACCTCAGGAATATCTACAATCCCGAGGACGTCCGCGCGGCCGGCTTCGCCTACACTAGCGTCGGACGGGTCTAGACCCCAATCCAGTGCCGCCGGTTGGCGCTGCGCGAGAGGCTCGCCAACATCACGACAAGGACCAGCGCGCCGCTCGCGACGCAGGCCGCGGCGATGACATCGGCCTGCTGCCCGCCGCGGTAATAGATCGCCGCCAGCGCCCAGCAGAACACCAGCGCATACCACGGATTGCCCTTGCTTCGCACCACCGCGAGCGCCGCCACCACGCCGCCCACGCCGACCATGACGGCGGCGGCGAGGGGGTTGGCGAACCCGCCGCCGACGCCGTGATAGACGAGGCTCGCCGAGATGTTGACGATGCTCGCGGCGGTCAGCCACGCGGCGAGCGCGCTCAGCACGAGGCCGGCCAGCCACCGCTCGCCCGCCGACAGCGCCTCGACCGCCGACAGCGCGCGCAGGCAGAACAGCAGCCCGCCGAGCGAGACGAGGATGATCAGCGCCGAGACGAAGGTGAGGTTTTCGAACTGGGTATAGGTCGCCCACACCCCCTGCGCGGCGAGCGCGATGGCGGCGGGCCATGCGATCCGGTCCAGCAAAGCATTGCCGCGCTGGGCGGGGAGCGCCTGCCAGATCGCGAACACCGCGCTGCCGAAGAACAGCGGGCCCCAGATCGCAAAGGCCCAGCCCGAGGGCGTAATCAGCGTGCGCACGCTGTCCGAACGGTCCCCGATCGGATCGCCGAGGCCGAGCTGGGGCAGGAAGGTCGCGCCGATCTGCACGACGACCGCGAGGATGACGGCGACGCGCTGGACAAGCGGGCGGGTTGCAGGGCTGGGGCTTCTCATTCGGTCAGAATGGCGCATTGCGCCCGGAAACGATAGCACGAAACGCAATCATCAGGGGGCCGATAAGCCGGGTTCTGTCCCGCGCGCGGTATGCCTTGCGGCACCGGCCACGCGGGGGCAGCCATTCATCTGGGCCGCCCGTTGCCGGACGGCTCTAGCAGCCAACCCGGGCCTCTCGGGGCGAAACACCCCTGCCCGCCGCGAAGGACGGGCGCGAGGCCCCTATTTGGCCTTGCTCCGGGTGGGGTTTGCCGTGCGGGCGCCGTTGCCGGAACCCCGGTGCGCTCTTGCCGCACCCTTTCACCCTTGCCTGTGACCTTCCCGGTCCATCGGCGGTATGCTTTCTGTGGCACTTTCCCTGTGGTCGCCCACGGCGGGCGTTACCCGCCACCCTCGTTTCGTGGAGCCCGGACTTTCCTCGCGGCTCTGGCCTAACGACCTGATCCACGCGGCTGCCTGGCCCCCTGACGGTGCCTCATATAGGCGCGAAACGGGCGGTGCGGTAGTCCTTAGCGCGTCAGGCCCCGGTCGCGGTCGAGCAGGAGCTGGAACAGGATCGCGCCCACCTGCCCGTCGATCGAGCCGTCGATGATCTCGGGCCGCCAGCGCCGCTGGAACGCCTCGACCGCGGCGGTCGCATCGGTGATGTCGTAGCCGAAGCGTTCGAGCGCGAGCATGAACGCCCCGTCGTTCTGGAACGGGTCGCCGAGGTCGAGCTTTTCCGGCTTTGGCAGGCACAACCCGTATTCGGCAAGCCGGTCCCACGGGAACAGCTCGCCCGGATCGATCTTGCGCGCGGGCGCGACGTCGGAATGGCCGACGACATTGGCGCGCGGGATGTCGTAGTCCTCGACGATCGCGGCCAGCAGGGGCACGAGCGAGGCGATCTGCGCCTCGTTGAATTCACGGTATCCGCCCGCATGGCCCGGGTGGTCGAGCTCGATCCCGATGCTCGCCGAATTGACGTCGGTGATCCCGCGCCAGCAGGAAACGCCCGCGTGCCAGGCGCGCTTCGCCTCGGGCACGAGCTGGGTGACGGTCCCGTTCTCGCTGATAAGGTAATGCGCCGAAACTCCGGCTTCGGGATCGGTAAGCTTGCCGAGCGCCTGCTCGACCGGCTGCATCTCGGTGTAATGCAGCACGACCATAGTGATCGGCAGCTCGCGTTCGTTGAAATTGGGCGAAGGGACGACGGCATGGACCAGTTCCCCCTCGCGCATCCCCCCTGGCAGGGAGCCACGCGAAGCGGGCGGGACCGCGCTCATCCGATCATGCCCTCGGGCTCGGGGATGACAGCGCCCAGCACCAGCACATCATCGGCCAGTCGGTATTGCAGCCCGCCGCCCAGCTCGTCCGCCAGCAGCGCGATCATATGCGCGGCTGCCGTGCGGCTGGTCAGCTCGCCCTCGCGCAACTCGCCCTGCAGCGCGCGCCCGATCACGTCGTCGAAGGCGATCCGCGCACCGGTCGCGCGCGCGACGATCTCGACATTGCCCTCCAGCCGTTCCGCCCCGATGTCGAGCCGCCCGCCGCGCACCAGCGCATCGAGCGCTATCTGGGCCAAGTTGAGCATGACCTTGACCGCGGGCTTGGGCAGGCTGGTTTCGGCCATCGCCCAGTGGATCTCGACCTTTTTCGCATCGCCCGCGAGCGCGCCGATCACCTGCTGCGCCTCCTCCACCGGCACGTTGTCGCCGAAGCCCCCCGCCGCCCCGAAAGCGAGGCGGAAAAACTTCAGCTTGTCGGTGCTGATCTTCGCGCTCGCCTCGAGCAGTTCGATGCAGCGTTCGCGCATCTCCGGGTCCTGTTCGTCGGCGAGCAGTTCGAGCCCGTTCGACAGCGCCCCGACCGGGGAAAGCAGGTCGTGGCAGAGGCGCGAACACAAAAGGGCTGCAAGGTCGGTCTGCGAAGTCATGGCCGCGACCTTAGCCATCGACAATCGCGCTGGAAAGCGGTTCGAATCCGCCTTCCACCGCGCGGAAGAAAGCGAGGTTCTCCTCGCCCCATATCGCCCACACCCGGCCGTCGGGCGCGGCCATCGCGCGGTCGGTGGCGGAAGGCTCGGCGGGGCCCGCCGGGTGCGAATGGAACCAGCCGACGACCTGCGGCCCGCCTTCGCGCTCGGCGCGGTGGGCATCGATCAGCGCCTGCGGGTCGATCTCGAAATGGCGCGTCGGCTCGGGATGGACGTTCGCGGTCTCGACGAAGCGCTCAATCCGTGCCTCCCGGCCGAACAGGATCCCGCACGCCTCGCGCGGGTGCGCGCCGCGCGCCGCCGCCACCATCGCCTCCGCCGCCTCTCTTGTCACCTCCAGCCGCATCGCGCATGGCCCTAGCCGTGTCGACGCCCGAAATCATCACCGGAACGATCACCGCGCCCGCCCGGCTCGACAAGGCGCTGGCCGAGGCGAGCGGGCTGTCGCGCGCGCGGGTGCAGGCTCTGATCGCCGAGGGCGCGGTCTGGGTGGGCGGCGCGGCGGCGACCAGTCCTTCGGCCAAGGTCGGCGCGGGCACGCCCTTTTCCATCGCCCTGCCCCCCGCCGCCGAGGCCGAGGCGCGCCCGCAGGCGATCCCGCTCGTCGTCGCTTACGAGGACGAACACCTGATCGTGGTCGACAAGCCTGCAGGCATGGTCGTCCACCCGGCAGCGGGCAATGCGGACGGCACGCTGGTCAACGCGCTGCTGCACCACTGCGCCGGGCAATTGTCGGGCATCGGGGGGGTCGCGCGGCCCGGCATCGTCCACCGGATCGACAAGGACACCTCGGGCCTGCTTGTCGTCGCCAAGACCGATGCGGCGCACGAAGGGCTCGCCGCGCAATTCGCCGAGCATTCGGTCCATCGCCGCTATCTTGCCGTGACCGCGGGCGTGCCGCGTCCTGCCGAAGGTCGGATCGAGGGCCGGATCGGGCGTTCGGACGCGAATCGCAAGAAGATGGCGGTCTTGCCCGAAGGCTCCTCGCGCGGGAAGCACGCGGTGACGCATTACCGCGTGCTGCGGAGCCTGCACGAGGCGGCGCTGATCGAATGCCGGCTGGAAACGGGCCGCACCCACCAGGTGCGCGTTCACTCTGCGTCAATCGGCCATGCGCTACTAGGAGATCCGCTCTACGGACGGACTCCCAAGGCGCTGAAACCGCTGCTTGCCCGGCTCGGCTTCGCCCGCCAGGCGCTTCATGCGGCCGAGTTGGGTTTCATGCACCCGGTCTTGCGTAAAAAGGTCCGTTTCGAGAGCGAATTGCCGTCCGATATGCAGGAACTCATCGACGAATTGGATCGTTTTCATCGATGAAAAGCGCACACAATCGCGCCATTCTCGTGTATAACCTCTCCCCGTGACCCGACGGCCGGATGCCCATCAGGGGTCCGGCACCCGCGGTCGACAACAGAAAGGTCCGTTGAAAGTGAGCACACCCAAGACCCCCTCGGTCCCGGCGCTCAGCGGAGAGCAGAGCCTCAACCGCTACCTTGCCGAGATCAAGAAGTATCCCGTCCTGACGGCCGAGCAGGAATATATGCTGGCCAAGCGTTACCAGGAACATGAGGATCCCGAAGCCGCCGCGCAACTGGTGTCGAGCCACCTTCGGCTCGTCGCGAAGATCGCGATGGGCTATCGCGGCTACGGCCTGCCCGTGTCCGACCTCATTTCCGAAGGAAACGTCGGCCTGATGCAGGGCGTCAAGAAGTTCGAACCCGATCGCGGCTTCCGCCTCGCAACCTATGCGATGTGGTGGATCAAGGCGTCGATCCAGGAATTCATCCTGCGCTCGTGGTCCCTCGTGAAGATGGGCACGACCGCCGCGCAGAAGAAGCTGTTCTTCAACCTTCGCCGGATGAAGAAGCAGCTCGAAGCCTACGAGGACACCGACCTCAGCCCCGAGGACGTGAAGAAGATCGCGACCGATCTCGGCGTGCCCGAGCAGGAAGTGATCAACATGAACCGGCGGATGATGATGGGCGGCGACGGCTCGCTCAACACGCCGATGCGCAATGGCGAAGAAGGCTCGGGCGAATGGCAGGACTGGCTGACCGACGACAGCCCGCTGCAGGACGAACTCGTCGCCGATGCCGAGGAATCCGAAGTGCGCCACGAAATGCTGCTCGAAGCGATGGAATCGCTGAACGAGCGCGAGAAGCACATCCTCACCGAACGGCGCCTGACGGAAAAGCCGCAGACGCTCGAGGAACTCAGCCAAGTCTACGACGTGTCGCGCGAACGCATCCGCCAGATCGAGGTGCGCGCCTTCGAAAAGCTCCAGAAGGCAATGCAGCGCATCGCAGGCGAAAGGCTGCTGCCGGGCGTCGCGTAAGCGTCAGAACGCACAATCAATAGGAAGGGTCGGGTGCTTCGGCATCCGGCCCTTTTTCGTTTGCGTCCTCGACCCATTCGAGTGTGCCGAGCGGTTTTTCGCGCAGCATCCGCCTTGCCAGCGCCAGCAATTCCGCCCGGCTCTCGACGGCGCAATAGCGGGTGGTCCAGACATCCATCCCGTCAGCCTCGCGCACGCGCCCGCGCGGACAGCGGCGTTGCAGGACGGTGAAGCGCCGCAAGAGATCGCCCCCCTCGACCTCCCGAGCGAGCAGGACGTAATCGCTGCCCGGAACGAAGCCTTCCTGGATCACCCACAATTCCCACGCACGCCCATCGGCCCTGCCCTCGCCGATCATGGCGAACAGGCCGCGCGAGAAATCGCCCTCTTCGAGCTCCTCGCGCTCGTCGGCAGCCAGCAGGTTCGCCGCGCAGTGAAAGGCGCCGTAATTGCTTACCCTCAGCCACCATGGATCGGCGTACTCGTCCTCGGGGTTCGGTGTGAAGCGCCAGTCGCCGAACGCGACGCGGGACGCACAGCCGGCAAGCGTATCGGCGTCCGGGACCATGCCGCGCGGCCAGACCTGCTCCCAGTCGAACGTGTAGAGCGGAACCGGCGCATGGATGCGCTCAGCCTCGAACACGTATTCTTCGTCCTGCGCCAGCGCGGGCGAAGCGATAAGCATCATGACGAGGACGAGCAGGCGGCGCATGGCTGAGGCATAGCCCGCCGCGCCGCGCCCGCAAAGATCGCCGTTTCCCGCGCCCCGCACCCGCGCTACAGGCTCGCCATGCTCTTCACCCTCGCGCGCATCGCCGCGAAGATCATAGTCGGCTTCATCGCGCTCACCCTGCTGCTGGTTCTGGCCTTCAAGTGGATCCCCGTGCCCGTTACCGCGACCATGCTGATGGACGAGAACGGCATCACGAAGGACTGGGAAAGCCTCGACAACATCGACCCCAATCTCGTCTATGCCGTCATCGCCGCGGAGGATTCGAAGTTCTGCGAACATTCCGGCTTCGACACCGAGGCGATCGAGCAGGCGCTCGAGGAAAGGGCCGAAACCGGTCGTGTCCGCGGGGCCTCCACCATATCCCAGCAGACCGCCAAGAACGTCTTTCTATGGCAGGGCGGCGGATGGTTCCGGAAGGCTTTCGAGGCGTGGTTCACCTTCTGGATCGAGCTCGTCTGGGGCAAGCAGCGGATCATCGAGGTCTATCTCAACGTCGCCGAGACCGGGATCGGAACCTATGGCGCGGAAGCAGGCGCACAGCGCTATTTCGGCCATTCCGCCGCCCGCCTCTCCCCCGACGAGGCAAGCCGCATGGCCGCCGCCCTTCCCAGCCCGAAAAAGCGCGAGGTGCGCAATCCAACAGGCTGGCTTGCGCGCCACGGCAATTCGATCGAGCGCCGCATCGGGATCGTCAAGCGTGACGGGCTCGCCGCTTGCGTCTATGAATGATCGCGATGGGTCTAGCGCATTCACATGACCATTCGCACGGCCACGGCGGCCATGCCCACTCGCACGGGCACGCGCATTCCCATGCGCCCAAGGATTTCGGCCCCGCCTTTGCCATCGGGGTCGCGCTCAACACGGCTTTCGTCGGGGTCGAGGCGGCCTGCGGATGGCTCTACGATTCCATGGCGCTGCTCGCCGATGCGGGGCACAACCTGTCCGACGTGCTCGCCCTGCTGCTCGCCTGGGGCGCGTCCGAAGCCGCCAAGCGCCCGCCGCAGGGCCGTTTCACCTATGGCTTCAAGAGTTCGACCATCCTCGCCGCGATCGCCAATGCCCTGCTGCTCGCCATCGCGATCGGGGCGATCCTGATCGAGACCGCGCACCGCCTGTTCGAGCCTTCCGAACCGCAGGGGATGGTCATGGCGATCGTCGCCGGGATCGGAGTCGCGATCAACACGTTGACTGCCTTGCTGTTCATGCGCGGTCAGGAGGACCTGAACATCAAGGGGGCCTATCTTCACATGGCGGCCGATGCGCTCGTCTCGCTCGGAGTGGTCCTTGCGGGGCTGGCGGTGCTGTGGACCGGCATCGCGCTGATCGACCCGCTGACCAGCCTCGCCATCCTCGCGGTGATCGCGTGGGGGACTTGGGGGCTCGCGCGCGACAGCGTGAAGATGGGCCTGCTCGCCGCGCCCGAGACGATCGACGTGGAGGAAGTGCGCGGCCACCTTCGCGCGCTGGAGGGGGTGGAGGCGGTCCACGATCTCCATGTCTGGCCCATGTCCACCACCGAAACCGCGCTCACCGCGCATCTCGTCATGCCGCGCGGGGCCGGCTCCGATGCCTTCCTGCGCGAAGCGGCGCGTTCCCTGCGCGACCGCTTCGGCATCGGCCATTCGACGCTCCAGGTCGAGCGCGACGAAGACGCCGCCTGCGAGCACCCGTGCTGATGGCGCGGCGCCACCCTTCCGAGGACGCCGTAGACGAAGCGACCATCGCGCGCGAAAACCTGCGCGCGGCGATGGTGCGCCTTGCCGAGGGTGACAGCGCCGCGCTCGAGGAAATATACGCCGCCACACGGGTGAAGCTTTACGGGATATGCCTGCGTATCTTGGGCGACAGGAAGGAGGCCGAGGACGCCTTGCAGGACGTCTATGTCAATCTCTGGCAGCGGGCCGACCGCTATGATCCCGACCGCGCCAGCCCGATCTCGTGGCTGGCGACCTTCGCGCGCAACCGCGCGGTGGACCGGCTGCGCACGGGCAAGGTGCGCGGTGGCGCCGTGCCGGTCGAAGAGGCCGCGCCGCTGCCCGACGAGACTCCGCTGGCCGACGACCTGCTGATCGATGCCGAGCGGGCCGCGCGTATCCACACCTGCCTCGACACGCTCGAGGAGAACGCCGCGAGCCACATCCGCGCGGCCTTCTTCGACGGCTTCACCTATGCGCAGCTGGCCGAGCGTGCCGACGTCCCTCTCGGCACGATGAAGAGCTGGATCCGGCGCGGCCTGATGAAACTGCGCGAATGCCTGGAGAAGGGCGAATGAGCGCCTCTGCGAACACGGGCGGCAGCGAAGCGGGCGGCGCACCGGTGCTGGCGGCGGAATACGCGCTCGGCCTGCTCGAAGGCGAAGCGCTGATGACCGCGCGCGGACGCATGGCGAGCGATCCCGCCTTCGCCGCCGAGGTCCGGCAATGGGAGGAACGGCTCGCCCCACTGCTCGACGACGTGCCCGCCGCCATGCCCTCGAGCGAGGTGTGGGAACGGATCGAGGCACGGGTCAACGCGCTCAAGGCGGCGCAGGCCGAAGCGGAACTGGCGGGCGGCGGATCGTCGGCTGCGAACGTGGTCGAACTGCGCGAAAGCGTGCGCCGCTGGCAATGGACCGCCGGGCTGACCTCGCTCGCCGCCGCCGTGGCGCTCGCGCTCCTGGTATTCTCGCCCGGCGAGACGCCCTCCCCGCTGCCCCCCGCCGAGACACCGCAGGTCGCCGCAGCCGACCCGCTGGTGGCGACCGTTCCCATCGGCGACACCGGGCTGAGGCTCGACGTGACCTATATTCCCGAAAGCGAGCGCATGGTGATCGCGGCGATCGGCCTCACCGCGGACGGGGTGCACGACCATGAATTGTGGCTGGCCCCGCCTGGCGGCGGCGAACTGCAGTCCTTGGGCGTTGTCGCGCCGGGCGAGATTCGCAGCATGAAACTGCCCGACGAAATCTCCCGCAACCTCGCCGACGGGGCGGGGCTTGTGCTGACCCGCGAACCGCTCGGGGGCAAGCCGGAGGGCGTGGATGCCGGCCCGGTCGTGGCGGAAGGTGCCTTCACGACAGTCTGACCTCGCGGCCTGCTCGCCTCGACGCGAGTGAGCCACGCGGCATCGCGCAAAGCCCCGATTTTCCGATGAAATGCCGACTTCGGCGCATCCGCTGTGGCGGCTGCCGCGTAGCTCCAGCGCAAGATCGGGAGGGCTTGCGCAAACCAAGGAGAGTTATTCCATGCGCCATACCCCGAACCCCCTCAAGTCCGCCGCCTTCGCCGCCATCGCCGCGACGACCGGCCTTGCCGCGATGACCGCCGCGCCCGCGCTGGCCGACCATCACATGGAAAAGGAAGCCGGCACGATCGTCGACATCGCCAAGAGCACGGGGATGCACGACACGCTCGTCCAGGCCGTTGTCGCCGCCGACCTCGCCGAGACGCTGTCCGGCCCCGGCCCGATCACGGTCTTCGCCCCGGTCGACGACGCCTTCGCCGCGCTTCCCGATGGGACCGTGCCCACCCTGCTCAAGCCCGAGAACAAGGCCATGCTGCAGGCCGTGCTGACCTATCACGCCGTCCCCGGCAAGGTGACGAGCGCCGACCTGATGAACCTCATCCGCCAGGGCGGCGGCTCGGCCACGATCGAAACCGTCCAGGGCGGCACGCTCACCGCCATGCCGATGGGCGACGACATCGTCATCACCGACGCGCGCGGGCGCCAGACCAAGGTCGTGAAGGCCAATGTCGCTGCCTCGAACGGCGTGGTCCACGTCACCGACGGCGTCTTCCTGCCGGGCTGATCCGCCGCGCTCACGAGCTGGCGTCGTCTCACCCACCCTCCCACACGGGGCGGCGCTGTTCCGGCCCCGTCCGGCTCTCCTCCAGGCCGGGCGGGGCCATTTTTCGTCCGCAGCAGGCGAAAACCGTGGCTCGCGGGGCGAGTGGTGGGAAGTGCGCGGCGGGGCGCTTTGTCGGGCTGAACCCGGGCGGGGGGCCGTGCATTGATTAGACGAGAGCGGCGCAGACGCCGCAGCGCAACACAAGGAAGGGACCCCGCCATTCTCTACAGCCTTGCCGTCAAGACAGCCTTCAACGCCGCCACCGTCGGCACGATCTACCTGATCGCCGAAGCCATCGTCTGACCGGAAGGCCGCGCGCCCGGAGCGCCGGAGACAAGCGAAAGAACAGGCCAAAGGCGTCGTCCTGTTCCCCCCCTCCCCCCCTGAGGGCGGCGCCGAATGCAGCCCCGTCCGGCCGTATGGCCCGGGCGGGGTTGTCTTTGTCCGGAGGTCAGCCGAGCGCGCGGCGCACCGCGGCGGCGGCGTGGAGCGCTGTGGTGTCGAACAGCGGCAGAGCGCTGTCTTCGGGCGCGATGAGCAGGCCGATCTCGGTGCAGCCGAGGATGACGCCTTCGGCCCCGCGCCGCGCCAGCCGTTCGATGACGCCGCGATAGGCCTCGCGCGAGACAGCGAGGATGCGGCCCGCGACCAGTTCCTCGTAGATCACCCGGTGGACCTCGGCGCGGTCGCCCTCCTCCGGCACGATCACCTCGATCCCGGCGGCTTCGAGCCGTTCGCGATAGAATCCCTGTTCCATCGTAAAAGCCGTGCCGAGAAGGCCGACGCGGGCAATTCCGGCCGCGTGGATCGCCTCGGCGACGGGATCGCAAATATGGAGAAGGTCGAGCGCCGTCGCCGCCTCGATCCGGTCGGCAAGCTTGTGCATCGTGTTGGTAGCGAGGATCAGGAATTCGGCATCCGCCGCCTCGAGCCTGCGCGCGCTCTCCGCGAGCATGTCGCCCAGCGCGTCCCAATCGCCGGCGCGCTGGAGAGGCTCGATCTCGCCGAAATCGAGGCTGTCCATGACGATCCGCGCCGAACGGGTCGGCCCGAGCGCATCGCGCACGCCGCGGTTGATGAGCGCATAATACTGCGCCGAGCTTTCCCAGCTCATCCCGCCGATGATGCCGATGGCGCGCATCAGGTGGCTGTCAGCCTAGCGAGCGTTCCCAGCGCCGGGTGAGTCGCAGCGCGCGAGCTTGGCTTGCGAGCATGGCGAGGCCGGTTCCGACGATGACTATTGTGGGTTCGCCGCTCGCCGCCACGCCCTCGACCAGGAGGGCGACGGCGATCGCGAAACCGGCGATGAGCGTCAGCAGCACCGGCGGCAGGAACAGCGTGAGCGGGCGCGGATCGAGCCGTGCGGCGCGTCCCGTCAGGCTGAACAGGCCGGGGAGGCGGTCATGTCGGCGGAATTCGCGATTGGCCGCAAGCGCGATTCCCCAGCTGGCGAGAGAGAAGAGGGCCGCTGCGGCAATTGGCAGCCCGGCTTCCATCCTATGCAGCCGCTTCCTTCTTGTCGCTGCCGTGAACGAGGATCGGGTTCTTTTCGCCCTTCACCACTTCGGCATCGATCACGACTTCGGAAACGCCTTCCATGTCGGGCAGGTCGAACATCGTGTCGAGCAGGATCGCCTCGACGATCGAACGCAGGCCGCGCGCGCCGGTCTTGCGCTTGATCGCGCGCTCGGCGATTTCCTTCAAAGCGTCGTCGGTGAAGGTGAGTTCGACATCCTCGAGCTCGAACAGCTTGCTGTACTGCTTGACGATGGCGTTCTTCGGCTCGGTCAGGATCGTCACCAGTGCATCGACATCGAGGTCGTGCAGGGTCGCGATCACCGGCAGGCGACCGACGAATTCGGGGATAAGACCGAACTTGAGCAGGTCTTCCGGTTCGCTCTTCTCGAGCAGCTCGCCGACCTTGCGCTTGTCCGGGTCGGCGACGTGCGCGCCGAAGCCGATCGAGCGCTTCTGCAGGCGGTCTGCGATGATCTTGTCGAGGCCGGCGAAGGCGCCGCCGCAGATGAACAGGATGTTGGTCGTGTCGACCTGGAGGAATTCCTGCTGCGGATGCTTGCGCCCGCCCTGCGGCGGTACGGAAGCCGTGGTGCCTTCCATCAGCTTCAAAAGGGCCTGTTGCACGCCCTCGCCTGAAACGTCGCGCGTGATCGAGGGGTTTTCGGCCTTGCGCGTGATCTTGTCGATCTCGTCGATGTAGACGATCCCGTGCTGCGCCTTCTCGACGTTGTAGTCGGAGGCCTGGAGCAGCTTGAGGATGATGTTTTCCACGTCCTCGCCCACGTAACCGGCTTCGGTCAGGGTGGTGGCATCGGCCATGGTGAAGGGCACGTCGAAGGTTCGCGCCAGCGTCTGGGCGAGCAGGGTCTTGCCCGTGCCGGTCGGGCCGACGAGCAGGATGTTCGATTTCGCCAGTTCGACGTCGCCCGCCTTGCCGGAGTGCTTGAGCCGCTTGTAATGGTTGTGCACCGCGACCGCGAGGTTCCGCTTCGCGCTGGTCTGACCGATGACGTAATCGTTCAGCGTCTCGAAGATTTCCTTGGGCGTGGGGACTTCGCCTTCCTTCTTGCCGGCGATCCCCGCCTTGGTCTCTTCGCGGATGATGTCGTTGCACAGTTCCACGCATTCATCGCAGATGAACACGGTGGGGCCGGCGATGAGCTTGCGAACCTCGTGCTGCGACTTCCCGCAGAAGCTGCAATAGAGGGTGCTCTTGCTGTCAGATCCGCTCAATTTGGTCATTCCTGTCGTCCTGGGCGCCGCACGCGAAAGCGGTTCTTTGCGTGAGGATTCGCCGAGTGTATCTACACGGGCGCATGAATCAACACATGGGCCGATGATTTTGCATCCACACAGGTGGGGATTATCCGCATAAACCCGCGCTTCAACGGCGGCTTCTGCCCGTGCGTGCCAGGACGGAACGCGTCTCCGCCCTTTCGTTCATGTCTGCGCCGTGGCGCGCCGATATAACGCGCCGGCAGCGGACCGGACCTATTCCGGAGCGCCGCCCGAGCCTTCCTCGCCGCCGTCTTCCTCGGTTTCGGGACGGGTCTCGAAGACCTTGTCGACGATGCCGAACTTCTTGGCTTCCTCGGCGTCGAGGAAGGTGTCGCGGTCCATCGCCTTCTCGATGTCGGACAGGCTCTGGCCGGTGTACTTGACGTAGAGATCGTTCATCCGCTCCCGGATGCGCAGGATCTCGCGCGCCTGGATCTCGATGTCGGACGCCATGCCACGCGCGCCGCCCGAAGGCTGGTGGACCATGATCCGCGCGTTGGGAAGCGCGATCCGCATCCCCGGTTCGCCCGCGGCGAGCAGGAAGCTGCCCATCGAGGCGGCCTGGCCCATGCACACGGTCGAAACGCGCGGCTTGATGTATTGCATCGTGTCGTGGATCGCCATGCCGGCCGTAACCACGCCGCCGGGCGAATTGATGTACATACTGATAGGCTTGGACGGATTTTCGCTTTCGAGGAAGAGCAGCTGGGCGGTGATGAGCGAGGCCATCCCGTCCTCGACCTGGCCGGTGACGAAAACGATCCGTTCGCGCAGCAGGCGGCTGAAGATATCGAAGCTGCGTTCGCCGCGGCTGGTCTGTTCGACCACCACGGGGACCAGCGCGCCGGTAAGCGGGTCGCGCGTGAACTGGCCCTGGGTGCCGAAGGTTTCGCCCTTGTCGCCGAGCAGATCGATCATCTTCGTGAAATCCTTCCCTTGGTTCTGGCCCCGCTATGTCGGAGTGTGGGGGGCGATTTCAAGGGGCTTAACCCTTCTTGTGTCCGAAATGGTCTTGCCCGCCCGCCGCTTCCGCGCAATCCATTGCCCATGCGCTCCGGAACCTTCGCTTCGCTCGCCGCGCTTTGCGCGCTTTCCCTCGCCCCGATGGCGACCGCCCAGCAGGATGCCGGGCCGGACGATTTCGACGCGCTCGCCGACATCGGCGCGCGGGTCGAGAGGATCAAGCAGTACGACGACGGGCCCGAGGGCATCAATGCCGTCATCGCCTATTCGCACACGGCCGGGTTCAAGGCGCGCGATGCGATCGGCGTCGGCATCCTCAAGGGCCGCAGCGTTCTGGTGAAGGACAATATCGAGACCAAGGAATGGCCGACCACGGCGGGCAGCCTTGCATTGGCGCAGAACGCGACCCGCCGCGACGCGCCGCTGGTCGCGAACCTGAGGCGTGCGGGCGGCGTCGTGCTGGGCAAGACCAACCTGTCGGAATGGGCCAATATCCGCGACGACAATTCGACCAGCGGGTGGAGCGCGGTGGGCGGCCTCACGCGCAACCCGCACGCGATCGACCGCAACGCCTGTGGCTCCTCCTCGGGCAGCGGAGCGGCGATCGCTGCGGGCATGGCCTGGGGCGCGATCGGGACCGAGACGAACGGCTCGATCACCTGCCCGGCGAGCATCAACGGGATCGTCGGGTTCAAGCCGAGCGTCGGACTGGTCAGCCGCACCCATGTCGTGCCGATCTCCTCGACGCAGGACACCGCCGGGCCGATGACGCGGACCGTCTACGACGCCGCGCTGCTGCTCTCGGCCATTGCGGGAGAAGACCCGGCGGACCCGGTGACCCTGGGCGTGCCGCGCCAGTCCGACTACACCGAGGGGCTGCGCACCGCCTCGCTCGAAGGCGTGCGCGTCGGCGTGATGCGCAAGCAGTTGGGCAGCCGTGCCGATGTGCGCGCCGTCTTCGAGAAGGCGCTCGAGGACATGAAGGCGCAGGGCGCGGTGCTGGTCGATATCGAATTCGATCCCGACCCCGAGATGTACCGCGACAGTTTCACCGTGCTGAAATACGAACTGCGCGAGGAAATGGGCCGCTATCTCGCCTCCATCCCCGCCTTCGCCGAGGGAGAAACCCCGCGCAGCCTCGCCGACCTGATCGCTTTCAACGAGGCGAATGCAGACAGGGAAATGCGCTGGTTCGGGCAGGACATCTTCCTCGAGGCCGAGGCGACCACCGACCGCGAAGCCTATGAGAAGGCGCGCTCCAACGCCTTGCGCATCGCCGGGCCGGAAACCCTCGACAGGATTTTCGCAGAGAACCACGTCGCCGTGATCGTCGCCCCGACGCGCGGGCCGGCCTGGGTGAACGACCTCGTCAACGGCGACAATTACGGCGGGTCCATCGGCTTCGGCAGCCCCGCCGCGATCGCGGGCTATCCGCACCTCACCGTGCCGATGGGCGCTATCGAGCGGCTGCCGGTGGGTATCAGCTTCATCGGTCCGAAATGGGCCGACCACGAAGTGCTGAAAGCGGGCGCCGCATACGAAAGGGCGCGGACAGCCGTGCTGCCCGCGCCCTCGTTCAAGCGTTGGTCGGCCGAGTAACCGGCCGTCCGGATCAGTCCTTCGAAGCCGCTTTCTTGGCCGGAGCCTTCTTGGCGGCGGCGGTCTTCTTCGGCGCGGCCTTCTTGGCGGCGGGCTTGTCGCCCTCTTCCTTGGTGGCGGCTTTCTTCGCGGGCGCCTTCTTGGCCGGAGCCTTCTTCGCCGCCGGCTTCTTCTCACCCTCGTCGTCGGCAGCCTTCTTGGTCGCGGCGGTCTTCTTGGGGGCAGCCTTCTTGGCAGGCGCCTTCTTCTTCGGCGTCGCCTTGGCCTTTTCCTTTTCCGCCTCGACGTCCTCGTCCGCCTCGATCGCGGCCTGGAGTTCGTCCTGCGTGACTTCGCGCTCGGTCACTTCGGCCTTGTCGAAGAGGAAATCGACGACCTTGTCCTCATAGAGCGGCGCGCGCAGCTGGGCGGCGGCCATCGGCTCCTGCTGGATGTACTGGACGAAGCGCTCGCGGTCCTCCTCGCGGTACTGCGAAGCGGCCTGCTGGATCAGCATCGACATTTCCTGGCTGGTGATCTCGACGCCGTTCGCCTGCCCGATCTCGGACAGCAGCAGGCCGAGCCGCACACGGCGTTCGGCGATCGCCTTGTAGTCGTCCTTTTCTTCCTCGATCTGCTTCAGCGCGGCTTCGGGGTCTTCCTCCTTCGCGGCTTCCTGCTGAAGCTGGGCCCAGATCTGCTCGAACTCGGCATCGACCATGCCCTGCGGCACGGGGAAGTCGTGCCCCGCGGCAAGCTGGTCGAGCAGGGCGCGCTTCATCTGCGTGCGGGTGAGCCCGGCGGTCTGCTGTTCGAGCTGGCCGCGCATCAGTTCCTTGAGCTTGTCGAGGCTGTCGAGGCCGAGGTTCTTGGCGAAGTCGTCGTCGACCTTGGTCTCGCCTTCGACCTTCACCGCCTTCACGGTGACATCGAAGGTCGCCTCTTTCCCGGCGAGGTGTTCGGCCTGGTATTCCTCGGGGAAGGTGACGGTGATCGTCTTTTCCTCGCCCTTCTTCACCCCGACGAGCTGTTCCTCGAAGCCGGGAATGAACGTGCCCGAACCGAGCACCAGCGGCGCGTCCTCGGCAGCGCCGCCTTCGAAGGGTTCGCCGTCGAGCTTGCCGACGAAATCGATCACGACCTGGTCGCCTTCGGCCGCCTTCTTGGTCTTGGCCGCGTCCTTGTAGCTCTTGTTCTGACCCGCGATGCCCTCGATCGCTTCCATCACCTGCTCGTCCGTGACCGGCACGACCAGCTTTTCGAGCTTGAGACCGTCGGTGCTTGGTGCCTCGATCTCGGGCAGGACTTCGAGTTCGACCGTAATCTCGGCGTCCTTGCCTTCGTCATAGCCTTCGCCGAGCGCGACCTGCGGCTGCATCGCCGGGCGCAGTTCCTCGGAGCGGATCAGCTGGTCGACCGAATCGCGGATCGTGTCGTTGACGACCTGCGCGTGCAGCTGCTCGCCGTGCATCTTCTTGACGAGATTGGCCGGCACCTTCCCCGGGCGGAAGCCGGGCATACGCACCTGCGGCGCGATCTTCTTGATCTCGGCGTCGATCCGGGCCGCGATGTCGGCGGCGGGAATCGTGATGACATAGCCGCGCTTGAGGCCTTCATTGGTGGTCTGCTTGGTCTGCATGGGGTCGGTACGAAGCCTTCTAGATCAAAACGTGGATGTCGCGAGCCTCTCAGGCGCAACTGGTGCGGGCGAAGGGACTCGAACCCCCACATCTTGCGATACCAGAACCTAAATCTGGCGCGTCTACCAGTTCCGCCACGCCCGCGAGCCTGAACGAAGCCGCGCGGGAAACCGTCCGGTCCCCCGCGCGTATCAGCGCGCCTCTATATCCTGCCGCATAAAAGGGCAAGCTCTGGCTGATTTGCGTCCGGTCGGGCGTGCCGGGGCGGAACGATCGCGGCGCGGGGAGGATTGATTCGGCAAAGGAGGATGCCCCGATGGCCGACGACAAGACCGCCCCCCACGACAACCCGCGCGAACACCCGCGCGACTACGACACGCCCGAAACCCCCGAAGGCACGCCGCCGGTGATCCGCTCCGGGGAAAGCGGGACGGAGGAGGACACGGACGACGAAGCGCGCGAGATGGTCGAGAAACGCCAGCGCGACCGCGAGGACCGCGAGGGCGCGGGCGAGGAGGAACTCGATTCGATGAAGCCCGAGACGCTCTTCCCGCCCGATTGAGCCCCTGCCGGTCGGAACCGTTTGCATATTGTCAGCGCCCGCCCGCGCGACTACGGGCGGCGCTGCCATGACAGACGAAACCCCCGAAACCGGCGGCGAAGCCAGCCGCGACGTGCCGCCCGACCACCTCTCGGTCCACCCTGCGAGCCCGCATTTCGATGCCGAAGTGCTCCAGCGCGGCGTGGGCATCCGGTTCAAGGACCGGGTGCGCACCGATATCGAGGAATACTCGATCTCCGAAGGCTGGGTCCGCGTGCAGGCGGGCAAGACCGTCGATCGCAAGGGCAACCCGTTGACGATCAAGCTGACCGGCCCGGTCGAGGCATGGTTCGAGGATCTCGGCGAGGACCCGCCGGTCGCCCGCAAGGACCGCTGAGCTGCCCCCGTCGCGCGCTCCACCTTGCCATTCCCCGGCCGAGCGGCCACTTGAGGCCGCAACTATGAACGCGCCCGAAAAACCAACCGTCGTCATTATCGGCCGGCCCAATGTCGGCAAGTCCACCCTGTTCAACCGGTTGGTGGGCAAACGGCTCGCACTGGTCGACGACCAGCCGGGCGTGACGCGCGACCGCCGCATGGGCGATGCCGAGATCGCGGGGCTGCGCTTTACCGTGGTCGACACCGCCGGATGGGAGGACGAGGACGAACTCTCGCTCCCCGGAAGGATGCGCAAGCAGACCGAAGCGAGCCTCGAAGGCGCGGACGCGGCGATGTTCGTGGTGGACGCGCGCGCAGGCGTCACGCCGCTCGACGAGGAAATCGCCCGCTACCTGCGCGAACACGACGTGCCCATCGTCCTCGTCGCCAACAAGGCGGAAGGGGCCGCCGGCGAGGCGGGCGTGCTCGAGGCCTATTCGCTGGGCCTCGGCGAACCCGCCGGGATTTCGGCCGAACACGGCGAGGGCATCGCCGACCTTTTCGGCGGCCTGTGGCCGATCATCGGCGCCAAGGCCGAGGCTGCCGAGGAAGCGACGGAAGAACCGGGCGAAGAGGACGAGGACGCGCCGCTCGGTCCGCTCAAACTCGCCATCGTCGGCAGGCCGAACGCGGGCAAGTCGACGCTCATCAACCGCCTGCTGGGCGAGGACCGGCTTCTGACTGGGCCGGAAGCGGGAATTACACGCGATTCGATTGCGATCGACTGGCGCTGGACCGACCCGAAGACAGGCGACATCCGCCAGGTCCGCCTGATCGACACGGCAGGAATGAGGAAGAAGCGCAACGTCACCGAGAAGCTCGAGAAGCTTTCGGTCGCCGACGCGCGCCGCGCCGTCGATTTCGCGGAGGTCGTGATCCTGCTGCTCGATGCGACCCAGGGCCTCGAACACCAGGACCTCAAGATCGCCTCCGCCGTGCTCGAGGAAGGCCGCGCGCTGATGGTCGCGATCAACAAGTGGGACGTGGCCGAGGACGCCAGCCGCCTGTTCAACGGGGTGCGGCAGGCATTGGACGACGGGCTCGCGCAGGTGCGCGGGCTGCCGCTGCTGGCGGTGAGCGCCAAGACCGGCAAGGGGCTCGACGCGATGATCGGCGCGGCGTTCGAACTGCGCGACAGCTGGTCGAAACGCGTGCCGACCGCCGCGCTCAACCGCTGGTTCGACGACGCGCTCGCCGCCAATCCGCCGCCCGCACCCGGCGGCAAGCGGATCAAGCTGCGCTACATCACCCAGGCCGGGACGCGCCCGCCGCGCTTCGTCGTGTTCGGCACGCGATTGGATGCCCTGCCCAAGAGCTACGAGCGCTATCTCGTCAATTCGATCCGCGACAATCTCGGCTTCGAGGCGGTCCCGGTGCGGGTCAACCTGCGCTCCCCGAAAAATCCCTATGGCGGAGGCAAGGAGCGGTGAGCGCGCTCGACCTTCTCGCCAGCGCCCAGCCGTTCGCCTTCGACATTCTCGAGCGCACCGCATCGACCCCGCGGGTTCAGGCGGTGGTGCAGCAGAGTCTCGCGCCCGCCTTCCTGCTCGGCGCGATCGGGGCCATCATGAACGTCATCATGAGCCGGATGATCTGGATCGCCGGGCGGATCGAGCGGATCGAGGAAACCGACGCCGAAGCGCGCGCGCCCCGCACCGCGCGCGAGCTCGCCTGGCTCGAGAGGCGGCGGCGTGCGGCGCAGCGGGCGATCAGCTTTGCAACGGCTGCGGCGGTCAATATCAGCCTCGTCATCGGGCTGGTCTTCATCTCGGCGTATATCACCGCGCAGATCGGCAGCCTGATCGCCTTTCTCTGGGTGCTGACCATGGTGCTGCTGGTGACGGGCCTGGTCCATTTCCTGCACGAGACGAGGCTCGCCGCGCGGGGTTATGGGAGGGATGAATGAATAAGGTCAGGACTGCTTTTCTGCCCAGGCTCTAAAGGCTCGACTCTGAGTTTCCGTCCAGTCGAGGATCTTTTCGCCACGCTCGTCGGGATTGCCCTCAAACGAAGCGAAATCGGCGAAAATGAGGAACTCTTCCTCATCCCGATGCCAACCCTCCGGCGCACCGGAACAGGCGCTTAGTAGGGACTCATCGGCGATGGTGACGAAAACCTTCGCTGCGTCAGTCACAGATAGGCCCATGCTGTCCTTCACGTCTTTCGCGAAGGTTCCAGTATCGGGAAACCAAACACCAGTGGATACGAAAGCACCGCAGTTCAGGACGATCCGGTTAGCCCAACGGCTTGCATATATCATGCCTGCAGAAAAATCAGGCGCAGCTACATAGGTTTTTTGACTAGCATAATCGCCGATACAAATAGCACGCGCGAGCATCTCGTTAGCGAGATCAAATATCTGGAGACCATCGGCCATGAATAATTCTGCCGCCGCCATGGCACGGGTACTCGGGTAAGTGGCGTTCATTTGCTGCTCCTCCAGAAAATCGTCGAATGATCTAGCCAAGGCTTTCGCATGGCTATCGGCATCCAATCCTCTCGTCACTCGCCTCAACTCCCGAGCGACTTGCGACCAGCGCAGCGCAATGACATCGCACTCGGGAGGTTTTGTATAATGCGTGATGAAAGCGACCTTGGGTTCAAACTGAATGGATAAGGGTCGCTTGTCGCTGAGCGAATTCTGCCATTTCCGATAGGCCTCAATCTGTTCGATAGAAGCAGGACATCGGACCTTGTTCTCGCAGACCATCCAGGGCCAATCGCCCAGCCAAAATACCATGTCCGGACGACCTTGCTCGCCTGCATGGAACTGAGTCTGGATCCGAAGGCCATAATTCCGCATCGACGCAACGATCTGGTCAACATCCAATTCTGACAATAAGGCAAGGACTTCCGCAGCTTTTGGCGGTGCCACCTCGAAAAGTGCCCGCAATACCGCCGCCATGCACTCTGTCAGCCAATCTTCCAGAGGCTCGCGATCGCGCTTGTCATCCTCACGAATACGCGGACGATAAGAATAAAGCTCGCTGAACATTTGCTCCCACCCAAGGCTTTGGGTAAAATTTGATCAAACGGTATGCAAGCAGTGAGAAACGGGCGGAGCATTGCTGCCCCGCCCGCAGGTTGCCACCAAGCTTCGCAGCTTACATCTTCATCTTGAGCTCGCGCAGCATGTAGGTGCCCTGGATCTCGCGGATCTCATTGTAGAGCTCGCGCACCGTCTCCTGCGAGGCATCCATGTTCGCCTCGCCCCACGCTTTCATGAATTCCATGTAGCGCTCCTTGCTCGGGGTGAGGGAGTCGTCGTTGGTGAAGCGAATGGTCAGGACAAGGTTGAACTCGCCCTCGCCATAGGGGACGCCGTAGATGGCGTAGCCCTTGATGTAGCCCAGCTCCTTCTGGACCTCGTTGGCCTTCACCCAGGTCTGCTTGAGCCCTTCGAGATAGGTGTCGAGCTGGCCTTCCTCGACCTTCACCAGCGTCATTTCGATCACTTCCTCGGAGGGTTCGTAGTCTTCCCAGAGCTGCAATTGCGCCGCGGCCGGGGCAGCGGCGGCGAAGCTCAGCGTGGCAAGGCCCGCCGCGATCATCATGGTAAGCTTGTTCATGTGCATCTCCATCCATCGGTATCAGGCCGCAGGCGCACACGCGCGGCGGCCGAAAGGGCGACCCGATCGATCGGAAGCAATTTGAAGTCCGAGAGGCGCGACCCCTGTTTATTCCCCACGCGCCTTTCGCTCCCGCGCCGGAGACTGCGCCCGCCTGGGCGCCGTGTCAAATCCGCGCACGAAAAGGCCCGCCGCCGCTTGCGCGGGGCGGGCCTTTTCCTGACTTTGCGCGGGGAGTTACTTGCCCGCGCCCGTTTCGCCCTCGCCCGCGGGCACGCTCTGGAGCTGGCAGTAGTTTTCGAGCCCCATCCGCTCGATCATGTCGAACTGGGTTTCGAGGAAGTCGACGTGCTCTTCCTCGTTGGCGAGAATGTCCTCGAAGATCTGGCCCGACGTGAAGTCCTTGACCTCCTGGCAATAGGCCGCGGCTTCGCGCAGGAGCGGGATCGCCTCGTGCTCCAGCGCGAGGTCGGCCTTGAGGATCTCTTCGACCGTCTCACCCACCTTGAGCTTGTGGATCGCCTGGAAATTGGGGAGAGCGTTCAGGAACAGGATCCGCTCGGCCAGCCGGTCGGCGTGCTGCATTTCCTCGATCGATTCGTGACGCTCGTAATCTGCGAGCTTGGTCAGGCCCCAGTCGGCCAGCACGCGGTAATGCAGCCAGTATTGATTGATGGCGGTGAGTTCGTTGGTGAGCGCCTTGTTCAGGAACTCGACGACTTTCGGATCGCCCTTCATGGCGCTGATTCCCCTTGCAATTTGCCGCACGGGATGCGCGGCGCCCTGTTTGTGAAGGGGTTATATGGGGCGGGAAACCGCAGCTTTCAAGCCGCGGCCATCAGATTTCCGTTTTAAATCAGGGATTTGCAATCCACTCGCAATAGCGGCAAACCAGTTCAGATTGCGACTTTCTCGCAAGACGAAAGCGCGCGTTCCTGTTCGATGATCTTGCCCGCCTCGCCGAGGCACTGGCCGCAATTGGGACGCTTGCCCAGCGTTGCATAGGTCGCTTCGGCATCGCCCGCGTGACCGAGCGCGGCGCGGCGCAGGTCGTCTTCGCGGATCGCGTTGCAGATGCAGATATACATGCGAAGAACCTCTCCTGCGAGTCGTTTGCAGCACCAAGATATGCGAGCGGTTCTCAATAGCAAGGAAAAAGATTCACCGCCTGAGCGCGAAGACCCGGCCATAGGTCAGGCAGCGCCACAGCCATTCGAGCGGGCCATAACGGAACCGCTCCAGCCACGGCTTCGACCACGCCAGCATCAGCGCCCATGTCAGTACCACCACGATGTAAAGCTGCGGGCGGCTGAGCTCCCCGAACAGGCCGAGCGCCCAACCGTGGAAGACGAACAGCATCAGGATTGAGGTGCCGAGGTAATTGGTGAAGGCCGCCCGCCCCGCCGCGCGGACGCGCTCGGCCAGCGGGCTGGTCCAGCGCGGCGAATATTCGACCATCAGCGCGGCAAGGCCCAGCACCATCATCAATTGCGGCAGCGGCGACCAGCCCACGAAGGCGGCGAGCGTCGAATAATAGCTGAAGCCCGCCTCGCGCACGAAAAGGCCGATCGCGAGATGCAACGCACCTCCCACGACCACGCCCGTCCATCCCCAGAACCGCATCCCTCGCGAATCGAACGCGCCCGAGAAGAAACCGAAGCGATAGAGCGCGCAGCCGATGAGCATCAGCGGGATCGTCTCCAGCGCGAACAGGGTGAGATTGACCAATGGGTCCGCCCAGTGCTCGGCCGCGCGGTACGCGACGAGACCGGCATAGTCGCCGTCCTGCTTCAGCTGCGTGATGACCGCATCATCGGCGAGCGCCCCGGCCTTGGCCTGCATCATCTCCTCGCGAATCTCGGCGAGCTCGGCCTGCTCGCCCGCCGAGGTGTCGGTGACGGCGTAGAGAAAGCTCATGTTCGCCGCGTAGAACAGCGCCCCGAGCACGAAGCCGATGATCCCGACGACAAGCTGCGTCTTCGCCCGCCACTTGAGGCAGGGCACGACGAAAAAGCCGAAGACGGCGTAATAGAACAGGATGTCGCCCGTCCAGATCAGGAAATAATGGACGAGGCCGAACAGCATCAGCACGAACAGCCGCCACATCTGGCGCCAGCGCGTGCCGCCGCGCTCCCACACGCGCTCCATGAAGAGGTAAAGCCCGGCGCCGAACAGCAGGGTGAACAGGCCGCGCATCTTGCCGTCGACGAGCACGAACTGGCCGATCCACATCCAGTCCGATGCCGCGCCGTGTTCGGTCAGGAAAGCCTCGGGGTACATATAGGCCGAAAACGGCTGTCCGAAGGCGACGATGTTGGCAGCGAGGATGCCCATGACCGCGATCCCGCGGATGAAATCGAGGCTCTCGATCCGCTCGGACACGCCGACCGGGACAAGGTGCTCGGCGCCCGCATCCGGCCCGCCGAGCGCGTCGGGCGTCGCGCCCGTCCCTGCGATACTGCTCACCGGCTGATCCCCCTCGTGCCGCTTGCATCAAGGGCGCGATACTAGCAGCATGGAAGGGAAGCGGAAGCCCCGCCCATACCCCCGCCACCGGCACGTGCCAGAGCGGCCCGGCCATTGCGGAGAAAGGGATGAGGCGCGCCTACCGCGGTATTTGTTGACGCAGCGTCGCGTGCAGGCTGGCAGTGGGCCCAGGGGAGTGGGGAATCAACCGCCCCGCCCGGCCTTGGGTGCAGCAACGATGCACGCCTGCCCCTCGCGCTTGAGCGCCGAGCAGGCTTGCTGCGCATCGGAACGGCTGGCGAAGCCGACCGCCTGCAGCTTGGTCACGCGGCCCGCCGGGACAAGCGCGCGGTCCGTCCCGGCCAGCGCGGGATTGCCGGAAAGCTTCGACCACAGCCGCTCGGCATTGCCGGGCACGCCGAACGCGCCGAGCTGGACGCGCCAGTCGCCGCGCGGACGGGCAGCTGTCTCGACCCGGACCGGGCGCTGCGGCTCGGCTTCGGCGACGCGAACGGGCGCAGGTGCGGGCGCGGCCACCGGCTCCGGCTGGGAGCGTGTGACAGGTTCAGGTGTAGCTGCGGGAGCGGAAGCGGGCTGGGCCTCGGCAGAAGCGACCATCGCCGGGCGGCTTTCCGGGCGCTTCGCGGGATCGGCATCCCCTGGCACGCCCCCTGCCGCGCCAAGATCGGCAGCGGCGAGCTGCGCCGCACGGCGGCGCGCCGCCTCCGCCTCGAGCGTCCGGGCGAGCGCCTGCGCTTCGCTTTTCTGGCCGTCGGGCACATAGCGGTCCATCTGGACCAGAGCATCGGTTGCCTGCGGAAGCCCCTGCGCGCGCGCCAGGGTCAGCAGCGCATAGGCGCGCACCCAGTCCTTCTCGGCGTAGTCGGCGTTGAAGTGGGCGAGCCCCAGCACGTATTGCGCCCGCGGATCGCCGCGATCGGCGGCATCGCGGATCATCGGCATCGCAGCCTCCTGTTCGCCCTGCTGGAACAGGAGCAGGCCATAATTGTCGGCCGCTTTCACATGGCCCTTCTCCGCCGCCCGGGCGTAGAATTCGCGCGCGCGGGCGATGTCGGCTTCGACTCCGCGCCCGAGGCGATAGGCTTGCGCGAGGTTGAACAGGGCGTCCGCATCGCCGTTCGCCGCCGGGCCGCGCCATTCGGCGACCGCACGGTCATAATCGCCCGCGCTCCACGCATCGACCCCGTCCTTCACATCGGCAAGGCCGGGCGTCGCCACGAGTGCGAGCGCGGCGGCGAATACGCCGATCGCGGGACGGGCGGGGAAACCGGGCATTCGGCGGGCGGAGCGGTTCGTGTCCTGGCGCATTTCGTGTTCCTCGAACTTTCCCTCTGGTCGCGGCGGCTTTCCTTTCGGGCGGGACGCGCCGTGCGACCTTCGCGCTTCGCGGCGCGCCCGTCCATCGGGGAAAGCACCATAGTGAATGAAGCGTTAGGATTTCGTTGCCGACCCGCCTGCCATTGCCGGAACAGGCAGGCTTCTGATTAAGGAGCGAATTCGCATCGGCCCGAGCGCTGTGCAGCGGGTCCGGCATTAACTCAAAATTAGGGGTATCCTGCGAAGCCTCGTCTCATCCCGCCGCAAGACGCGGCATCACACGGTTGAATCCAGGGGGACTGAGGCGTTGCGTGTACTCGCTTTGGCATCGCAGAAAGGCGGATCGGGGAAAACCACCCTGTCCGGACACCTTGCCGTCCAGGCCCAGCGCGCAGGCGCCGGCCCGGTCGTATTGATCGACATCGACCCGCAGGGCTCACTGGCCGACTGGTGGAACGAGCGCGAGGCGGAATATCCCGCCTTCGCCCAGACCACCGTCTCGCGCCTCGCCAATGACCTGCAGGTGCTTCGCCAGCAGGGCTTCAAGCTGGCGGTGATCGACACCCCGCCCGCAATCACCATGGCGATCCAGTCGGTGATCGGGGTCGCGGAACTGATCGTCGTTCCGACCCGCCCGAGCCCGCACGACCTGCGCGCCGTCGGTGCCACGGTCGATCTGTGCGAACGCGCGGGCAAGCCGCTGGTCTTCGTGGTCAACGCCGCCACCCCCAAGGCGAAGATCACGTCGGAAGCCGCCGTCGCGCTCTCGCAGCACGGAACGGTCGCACCGATCACGCTTCACCACCGCACCGATTTCGCCGCCTCGATGATCGACGGCCGGACGGTGATGGAAGTCGATCCCGAAAGCCGCAGCGCCGCGGAAATCACCGCGCTGTGGAAGTACATCAATGACCGGCTGGAGAAGAATTTCCGCCGCACCGTCTTCGCCGCCGCCCCCAACGGGCAGGTTCCGGCGAACGGCGTCCAGCGTCCTGCGGGCGGCTTCGGCCGCCGGGTCGCGCAGTAAGGAGCCGCACGAGGCCATGTCCGAAGCCGGTTTCGCCTCGCTCGGCCCGACCCTGCTGGCGCGCAAGGGCGGCGCAAAGCCCGCCATGCGCCCGCAGCTCACCCCGCTCGCCCATAGCCCGGAGGAAATGGCCGCGCTCGCCGACGAACAGCTCGAGGATCTCGGCTGGAACGACATGGGTGATGATGGGGGCGAAGACGCGGCGAACGAGGCAGCCTCCGGCGCGGACATCGTCCCGATCCGTTCGGACAGCGCCGCCGATGCCGCGGAAGCCGCCGCTCGCAGCCCCGTCGTGCGCCGCCAGCAGAAGCAATTGCTCGACCGTGTTCTCGCCGATGCGGCGATGGACGGGTCCGAGGGCGAACTGGGCGAGGAGGAGGAAGACCTCTCCGCACGCTATTTCGACAATGACGAGAACGACGAACCGGTCGCAGCGGAAGAGTCTGCTCCCGCTCCCGCGCCTCGCGCAGCGACACGCAAGCCGGCCAAACGGCCTGCGGGCAAGCGCGCCGCCTTCACGCTGCGTCTCGACACCGAACGCCACCTCAAGCTGCGCCTTGCCGCAACCATGCAGGGGGTCAGCGCCCAGGCTCTCGTGACCGAGGCGCTCGATGCCCTGCTCGCCGAGTTCGAGGAACTCGACGCGCTCGCCGCCCGGATGCGGCGCAACTGAAACCGAACCTGAACCCGAAAACGAACCCAAGCGAACCGAACCACACGACCTACAGGGGAAACATCATGGATCGCACCGCCTTCATCCGCACGAGTGGCCCTCGCGTCGGGCTGATCGTCTCCACCGCGCTCGCGAGCGCCGTGCTGGCGGGCTGCACCACGGCCGGCGCGCCGCCTGCCGCGACATCCTTTTCCAAGGCGCAGGTCGCGCTCGAGAAGGGTGACAGCGTCAAGGCGATTTCCCACGCCGAGGCCGCCGTCCTCGCCGAACCGCGCAATCCAGCCTTCCGCGCAATGCTGGGCGCGGCCTATCTCGAGAACGGTCGCTTCGAAAGCGCGAAAACGAGCTTCGGCGATGCCCTTTCGCTCGGTCACGACGACCCGCGCACGGTGCTGAGCTTCGCGCTCGCTAGCATCGCGACGGGCGATTCGAAGACCGCAGTCGCCACGCTGCGCGAATGGGAAAACGCCATTCCGGGCGACGATCTCGGCCTTGCCTATGCGCTCGCCGGGCAGCCCGAGCGCGGCGTCCACGTGCTCACCAACGCGGTGCGCGCGGGCCTCGCCACGCCCAAGGCTCGCCAGAACCTCGCCTATACCTACGCGCTCGCCGGGAACTGGCGCGCGGCGCGGGTCATGGCGGCCGAAGACGTGCCCGCCGACCAGCTCGACGCGCGCCTGTCCGAATGGGCCGCGATGGCCGCTCCGGAAAACTACCGCGAGCGGGTCGCAAGCCTGCTGCGCGTGACGCCGGTCGCCGACAGCGGCCTGCCCGCGATGCTGGCGCTCGCCAATTTCCCGAGCCAGGAGCAGATGGTGGCCGAAGCCGCCGCGACGATCCCGGCTGCCGAAAAGCGGACCGAAGCGAGCGAGAGCGAGAAAGCGGCGTTCGCCACGACCGGCGAAGAACGGCTTGAAAAGGTCGATCCGACCCCGGTTCGCGTGGCAGCCGCCGAGCCGGTGAAAGAGACCAAGGCCAAGCCCGAGATCAAGCCAAGGCCCGAAGCGAAACCCGCTCCGCGCGTCTCGGAAAAGGTCTCCGCCGCCGCCGTCGATGCCGAAAGCTCGGCCAAGACCGCGACCGTCAAGGACGAGGCCGCGCCCGCGAAGCCCGCTCCCGCCGCCAAGCCGGCGGCCGAGCCTGCCGCGCGCGTCGCCGCGGCGAGCGGCCCGCGCTTCGTCTCGAACCCGGTCGTGCAGAGCGCTCCCGCTTCCAAGCCCGCCGCAAAACCCGCGCCGACGCGCGTCGCGGCGAAATCCTCGCAGGCGCGCATGGCCGCGACCGAAGCGGCGAGCCAGCCCGCCCCGGCGAAGAAGCCGGGCGCCGACACCCACCTCGTCCAGCTCGGCAGCTGGGCCAGCCACGACATGGCGAAGGAAGGCTGGGTCAAGCTCAAGCGCAAGTTCCCGCAGCTCAAGGACCACGACGTCGTGATCACCGAGGCGCTGGTGAACGGAAAGACCTATTTCCGCGTCGCGGCGGCGGGCTTCGGCCTGTCGGACGCGCGCTCGATGTGCCGCACGGTCAAGTCGGGCGGCGGTGGCTGCTTCGCCTATGCCAAGACCAACCCGCCCGCCGGCGCGGTCGATCGCGGCGTGCGGATCGCGGCGCGCACCAAGTAACCGCGAGCACGACTTTTCAGCGAGACTGCCCCCGGGGGCCCCTGCGACTCCGGGGGCATTTTTCGCAGGCGCAGCAGGGCTTACGCCTTGCCGACGCGCACCCCGCCCTTGAACAGCGCTTTCACCCGGCCCTGCGCTCCCTGCCGGTCGAAGGGCGTGTTGTCGGCGGTCGCTTCCATCTTGCGCCGGTCGATCACCCAGGGCGCGTCCGGATCGACGATCGCGATGTCGGCTTCCAGCCCCGGCTCGAGCCGCCCAGCGGGCACGCCCAGCAGCCGTGCCGGGTTCGCCGCGAGCAGGTCGAAGGCGCGCTTCGTATCGATCACGCCGTCGCGCACCAGATTCAGCGTCATTGCGAGCAGGGTCTCGGCCCCGGCCACGCCCGGCGCGGCATCGGCGAAGGGCAGGCGCTTGTCCTCCGGCCCGCGCGGGTCGTGACCGCTCGCGATGACGTCAACCGTGCCGTCGGCAATCGCGGCGCGCGCCGCCTCGCGGTCGGCCTCACTGCGCAGCGGGGGCGAAAGGCGGGTGAAGGTGCGGAAATCGGCCGTGGCGAGGTCGGACAGCATGAAATGGGCAGGCGTTATCCCGCAGGTCACACCAGCGCCGCGCGCCTTGGCCTCGCGCACGAGGTCGAAACCGCGCGCAGTCGT
This sequence comes from Erythrobacter sp., assembly GCF_011765465.1. NCBI lineage: Bacteria > Pseudomonadati > Pseudomonadota > Alphaproteobacteria > Sphingomonadales > Erythrobacteraceae > Erythrobacter > Erythrobacter sp. The sequence goes on from NZ_CP050265.1 coordinate 2,059,981, forward strand.
CACCTGCCGGATATGGAGCCGCGCCCCGGCCATTCCGGCAAGCGCGATGTCGCGCGCGATGGCGAGCGCCTCGGCCTCGGCGGGCGCGGCGGGCAGGCCCAGCCGGGTTGCGATCTCGCCCGCGGTGGCGGCGGTCTCTCCGGCGAGGCCCGCATCTTCTGCATGGGTGACGACGACGAGTTCCAGCATCGCGGCATATTGCAGCAGCCGCAGCATCACCCCGCTGTCGTCGATCCAGCGTCGCCCGGTGGCGACGCCGCGCGCGCCCGCTTCCTTCATCAGCGCGAGTTCGGCCAGTTCGCTCGCCCCGAGCCCCCGCGTCGCGGCAGCGAGCGGGTGGACCCACAGGTCGGGCTTGCCGCTCTTGGCGATGTATCCGACCCTGCTCGGCAGGTCGAGCGGCGGTGACTGGTCGGGCATCAGCGCGGCGCGGGTGATGCCTCCGAAGTGAAACGCGGGCTTGTCGACCGCGAACACGCCGCAATCGACGAGCCCGGGCGCGACAAGACTGCCGCGCGCCTCGATCACCTCGTCGCCGTCCTCAGGGGCGATATCCGGCCCGAGCGCCTCGATCAGCCCGTCCGAAAGCCGCAGGCCGCCTTCGACAATGCCCGAGGGGGTGACGAGCCGCCCGCCGGTGATGGTGATCGCGCGCGCCTGCTTCACGCCTGCACCTCCCAGCCCTCGACCCCGCGCGCGGCGCGCGTCAGGATGTCGAGACAGGCCATGCGGATCGCGACGCCCATCTCGACCTGCCGCGTGACGAGCGAGCGGCCCGCCATGTCGGCGACTTCGCTGTCGATCTCGACCCCGCGGTTCATCGGGCCGGGATGCATGACGAGCATATCGGGCGAAGCGCGCTCCAGCCGCTGCGCCGTAAGGCCGTAAAGGTGGCGATATTCGCGCGCCGAGGGGATGAACTGGCCCGCCATGCGCTCCGATTGCAGGCGCAGCATCATCACCACGTCGCATCCGGCGAGCGCGGCATCGAAATCGTGAAAGACCTCGGCCCCCATCGCTTCGATCTCCGCCGGCATCAGCGCAGGGGGCGCGCACAGGCGCACCGTCGCGCCCAGCGCCTGCAGGCACAGCAGCGAGGAGCGCGCGACGCGGCTGTGCAGGATATCGCCGCAGATCGTGACGGTGCGGCCCGTGAAATCCTCGTTCGTCTCGCCCCGCTCGGCCAATGCATGACGCAGCGCGAGCGCATCGAGCAGCGCCTGCGTCGGGTGTTCGTGGCTCCCGTCGCCCGCATTCAGCACCGGGCAGTCGACCTTGTCCGCGATCAACTGCGTCGCTCCGCTCGAACCATGCCGGATGACGATCGCATCGGCGCGCATCGCATTGAGCGTGATCGCCGTGTCGATCAGCGTCTCGCCCTTTTTCAGGCTCGAAGTCGATGCCTGCATATTGACCACGTCCGCCCCCAGCCGCTTGCCCGCGATCTCGAAGGACAGCAGCGTGCGGGTCGAATTCTCGAAAAAGGCGTTGATGATGGTGAGGCCCGAGAGCAGGTCCGCGTGCTTCGAACGCTGGCGGTTGAGCTCGACCCATCGCTCGGCCTCGCTCAGGATGTAGAGAATCTCGTGCCGTTCGAGCTGGGCGATGCCGGTGAGGTCGCGGTGCGGGAACGCCGCCCGCCCCGCCGGAAAGCGGCCCGGTTGCGGTGAAGGCGGCGCATTGGTCATCGAGCCAACGCCCTTAGTCGAGCGCCATGCGCCGCTCAACCCATCAGCCGCGCGCTTTCCCATGGAAAGAGGCACGAGGGCGCACTAGGTAACGCAGGAACCTATCCGCAATGACCGGCCACGCAGTTTCGCCTCGCACCGCAGTGCGAGAATGGGCCGGAGCGGGAATGAACGTGAGCGAAGGGCCGCATATGAGTTTCGTGGGCAAGATCTGGAAAGTCCTGGTCGGGATCAAGGACGGGCTCGTGCTCGCCTTCCTCCTGCTGTTCTTCATCGCCCTGTTCGGCCTGCTTTCGGCCAGTCCCAGCCCGGGGCAGGTTCGCGAAGGCGCGCTCACCATCGATCTCGACGGTTTCGTGGTCGAGGAGCGCTCGCCGGTCGATCCCTTCACCGCGATCCTTTCGGGCCAGGCGCCGGTGAAGGAATTCCAGGCCCGCGACCTCGTGCGCGCGCTCGACGCCGCTGCCACCGACGACCGGGTCAAGGCGGTGGTGTTCGACCTCACCCTGTTCGCGGGCGGCGGGCAGGTCCACCTGCAGGAAATCGGCGAAGCGATCGAACGGGTCAAGCAGGCCGACAAGCCGGTCTTCACCTATGCCCTCGCCTATGGCGACGACCACCTCCAGCTCGCCTCCCACGCGAGCGAGGTGTGGGTCGACCCGATGGGCGGCGCGCTGGTCAGCGGTCCGGGCGGCTCGAACCTCTATTACGCCGACCTGCTCGAGCGCCTGAGCATCAACGCGCGCATCTATCGGGTGGGCGAATTCAAGTCGGCGGTCGAACCCTTCGAGCGCAATTCCATGTCGCCCGAAGCCCGCGAGAATCTCGAAGCGCTCTACGGCGCGCTTTGGGAAGAATGGCAGGCGAACGTAAAATCGGCCCGCCCCGCCGCCGAGATCGACCGCGTGACGAGCGATCCTGTCGCCTGGGTCGAGGCGTCGGCGGGCGACCTTGCCGATGCCGCGCTCGATGCGAAACTGGTCGACCGGATCGGCACCCGCGCCGAATTCGGCGCGCGCGTCGCAGAGGTGGCGGGCGCGGACCGCTGGAACGAGCGGCCCGGCGCCTATGCGAAAAGCGACTACGCCGCCTTCCTCGCCGACACCGCGCCCGACCAGCCGGGCAAGGCGATCGGCGTGGTCACGGTCGCGGGCAATATCGTCGACGGCGATGCCGGGCCGGGCACGGCCGGCGGTGAGCGGATCGCCGACCTGCTCGACGAAGCAATGTCGGACGATCTTGCCGGGCTCGTCGTGCGGGTCAATTCGCCGGGCGGCTCGGCGCTCGCATCGGAGCGCATCCGCGTCGCCATCGAACGCTACCGCGAAAAGGGCGTGCCGGTGGCGGTCTCCTTCGGCAACGTTGCGGCGAGCGGGGGCTACTGGGTCGCCATGGCGGGCGACCGCATCTTCGCCCAGCCCGAGACGATCACCGGTTCGATCGGGGTTTTCGCCGTCCTGCCGACTTTCGAGGAGGCGGCGCAGCGGATCGGGGTCAATGCCGACGGATTCCGCACCACGCCGCTGTCGGGCCAGCCCGACGTTATCGCCGGGCTCACGCCCGAGGTGGACACGATCCTGCAGGCATCCGTCAGCGACAGCTATCGCGATTTCATCACGCTGGTGGCGGCAAATCGCGGGATGTCGCCCGAACGGGTCGACGCCATCGCGCAGGGGCGCGTGTGGGACGGCGGGACCGCGCGCCAGATCGGGCTCGTCGACCAATTCGGTGGGCTCGCCGACGCGCTACAATGGGTCGCGGCGCAGGCGAAACTCGACGAGGGGGACTGGCACCCGCGCTTTCTCGGCGAGACCGTGCCGCGCTACGATTCGCTCATCCGCCAGATCGTCACCGAGGCCGCCGCACCTGCGCCGCACGCTGCGGGCGGCGACCTTTTCGCCCAGGCCGCCCGCCAGCGCGAGGGCGTCCTGTCGCGCATCGCGGTGGATGTCGAGCGCCTGTCGGGAACGGTCGGCGTGCAGGCCTATTGCCTCGCCTGCCCCGATGATGCTCCGCCTGCCAAGACGCGCGCGTCGACAGGCTGGCTGGAGGCGCTCTCGCTGCTGTTCGCAAAGTGACGGCGCGACCCCGCGTCGACCCGGCGCCGGCATCCACCAAACAGGTTGCCAAGCGGGCAAGCACGCAGTAAAGGCGCGCCCCTGTCCGAACACGACGGACGGGCGCGTAGCTCAGTGGTAGAGCACACCCTTCACACGGGTGGGGTCGCAAGTTCAATCCTTGCCGCGCCCACCACTCCTGCGCACAGCTTTACGAAGTCGCCCCCGCCGTGTCGGCGTGCACCACCTCGACGTCCTCCGGGCGCTTGCCCTTGAGACGGCTTTTCACCGCGACCATCGTATCGGCATGGGCCTTTGCCAGAGCGGTCACGACCACCATCTGCACAAAAGTCGCGAACAGGATGCCGAAGGCAACGCTCGCCGCCAGCGGCACGAGGAAGCGCGCCTGCACGCTCTGCGCCGCGATCAACGGGAGGATGCCGAAGAAGGTGGTCATCGAGGTCAGCAGGATCGGGCGCCAGCGGCTTTTCGCCGCCTCGACGATCGCGGTGCCCATGTCCTCGCCCTCGATCCGGCGTTCGTTCATGAAATCGACCAGCAGCAAGGCATCGTTGATCACCACGCCCGCCAGCCCGACGATCCCGAACAGACTGAGGATCGTGAGGTCGAGCCCCAGCAGCAGATGCCCGAAGACCGCCCCCACCAGCCCCAACGGCACGGCGGAAAGTATCACCAGCGGCTGGGTATAGGATTTGAGCGGCACGGCGAGCAGGGCGTAGATCGCGAACAGGGCGAGCACGAGATTGCGCAGCAAGGCGGGCACGACCTCGCCCTGTTCGCGCTGTTCGCCGCCGAAGTTCCATTCGAGGCTAGGGATTTCCTGCCTGATTTGCGGCAGCACCTCATTGCCGAGCCGCGCGGTGACTTCCGACCCCGTCGTCACGCCCGGAAGGACGTCGGCGGTGACCGTGATGATCCGCTGCCCATTGCGCCGGTCGATAGTAGAGGGGGCCGCGCCGTATCCGATGTCCGCGACTTCGCCGAAAGGGATGCTCGCCGGGCTGCCGGGCGGGCGGATGCGGTAATCGGCGAGATCCTCGATCGCGTCGCGCTCGTCCTCGGGCAGGCGGACATAGACGCGCACTTCCTCGCGCCCGCGCTGGATCCGCACCGCCTCGGTCCCGAAGGTCGCCGCGCGGGCCTGCTGCGCGAGGTCCTGCCGGGTGAGGCCGAAATTGCGCGCCTGGGGCTTGAGTTCCAGTTCGAGTTCGCGCTGGCCCCGCGTCAGGTCGTCGCGGATTTCGACCACGCCGGGCTCTTCGGCAAGAGCGGCGCGCACGCGTTCGACCGCGCGCTGCAATTCGGCCTCGCTGCCCGCCGACAGCTCGGCCACGATGGGCGCGCCGACCGAAACGAGGCTCGCCGAAAACGACAGGTTGCGCGCCCCCGCGACCTCGCCGACTTCCTCGCGCAGCTTTTCCTGGAAGGCGCGCGATGTGATCTCGCGCGTGTCGGGGTCGGACAGCTTGAAGCGGATCGTGGCGAGGCTCGGCTGGACGAAGGGCGTCGAGGCATTGCCCGGCCCCTGCCCCGCGGCGGGCGCTCGGCCGATGGTGGTGTAAGTCCCCTCGAGCAGCGGCGGCGGGTCATCCTCGCTGCTGCCCCCGCGCCCCTCCTCCAGCCTCTCGGCCACCCGACCGCCCGCCTCGCGCACGTATTCGGCCACAGCGAGCGTCACCGGCGCGGGCGTGCCCTGCGGCATCTCGAGCTCGGCGGTGACGAACTGCCCTTCGATCTGGGGGAAGAAGACGAACTTGATGTAGCCCGCCGAAAACAGCACGCCGACCACCGCGAACAGGCCGACCACGCCTGCCATCACCACCATGTAATGCGCCACGGCAAAGCGCACCGCCCGGTCGAGCGGCCCCTCGCGGAAGCGGGCGAGCTTGTCGTCGAACCATGCCCTGAGTCGACCATGCGCGCGCAGGATGCGGTTGTCGGGCTCACCCTCTCTCATGCCCGAGAGGTGGTGCGGCAGGATGAAGAGCGATTCCACGAGCGAGAGGCCCAGCGCGATGATCACGATGACGGGAATGGCGTAGAGGAACTTGCCGGTCGTGCCGGGCAGGAAGACCAGCAGCGAGAAGGCGGTCATCGTCGTCAGGATCGCGAATACGACCGGGCGCACCACCCGCTGCGCGCCCGCGATCGCGGCCTCTTCGCCGCTGCGGCCCCTCTCGCGCTCGGCATAGATGTTCTCGCCCACCACGACCGCGTCGTCGACCAGTATGCCGAGTGCGAGGATGAAGCCGAACAGCGAGAGCTGGTTGATCGAAAGATCGGCCAACCCCATCACCGCGAAAGTCCCGACGAAGGAGACGACGATCCCGAAGGACACCCAGAACGCGACGCGCAGGTCGAGGAACAGCGCGAGCGTGACGACGACGAGGATCGCGCCCAGCACCGCACTCTCGATCAGCAGGGAGAGGCGGCTGCGCAGCTCGTTCGCCTCGTTCTGCCAGATGTCGACCGATACGCCCGGGGGCAGGCTCGCCTCGGCTTCGGCGATGTAGCTTTCGACCTCGGCCGCGATGTCGAGCGCCTGTTCGTCGCCGACGCGAAACACCTGCACCGCGGCCGCAGGCTCGCCGCGGTAGCGGGTGACGAGGCCGCTGTCGCGAAAGCCGTCGGTGACGGTGGCAATGTCGCCGAGCCGGACCTGCGCCCCATCGCGGTTGGCGAGCAGCACGATATCCTCGAAATCGACGCGCGAATAGTTCTGCTCCTCGACCCGCAGGAGGATGTCCTCGCCCTCGGTTTCGACATCGCCCGCCGGCAGGTCGACGCTGTTGGCCCCGATGCGCTGCGCGATCTCGGGCAGGGACAGGCCATAGGCGCGCAGGGCATCCTTGGAGACCTCGACCGAAATCTCGTCGTCGCGCACGCCCGACACCTGCACCAGCGAGATCGCCTCGCGCGCGGCGAGTTCGTCCTCGAAGCGATAGGCGATTTCCTTGAGGCTGGCGGGCGGCGCGTCGCCGTGGATGAGCAATTCGACGACCCGCTGACGATTGGTCAGCTCGCTCACCTGCGGCCGTTCGGCACGTTCGGGCAGGCTGGTGATGCGGTTCACCTCGGCCTGGATCTCGTCGACCTTCTGCGAGGCGGAAACGCCCTGTTTCAATTGCGCGGTGACTATGCCCAGCCCTTCGGCGGCGGTGGCGGTGATCTCGTCGACGCCCTCGACCGCTTCGATCTTCTCCTCGATCGGGCGAATGACCGATTCCTCGATCTCTCCCGGCGAAGCGCCTCGATATTCGACCTCGACCTGCACCGCGCCGAGGGCGAATTCGGGAAAGACCTTGGTCGGCACCTGCTGGATGCTGATGGCGCCCGCGACGAGCAGGAGCAACATCAGGAGGTTCGCCGCGACCCCGTTCCGCGCCATCCATGCTATCGGGCCCTTCATCCTTCGTCCCCGAAGGCCGACGGCTCGCCCCCGCTTTCGCTCGCATCGAGCGCGGGGGTGGAACGGTCCTCGCCGGTTCTCACCTCCATGCCTTCGGTGGCCGAGGGAAGCTCGCCGGTGACGATCCGCTCGCCATCTTCGAGGCCCGGGGCGGTGACATAGGTCTGCGGCCCTTCGCGCGCGATCACGGTCACGGGAACGAAGGCGATCCGCCCGTCCCGCACCGCCCAGACGCGCCCGCCCGAACGCAGCGCCTCGCGGGGAATGGCGAAATAGGTCTGCGGCGTCTCCCCGAGGAATTCGACATCGGCGAAGAAGCCGGGGAGGAGAGGGGGCGCCTCGCCTGCGGCTTCGGCGCCGGATAGGGCGCGCCCGCCTGCGACCGGATCGGATACGCGCACCACCACGTCGAGTGTGCGGGTCTGCGGGTCGATTGTCCCCTCGGCCCCTTCGACCACGGCGTCCCACGCCCACCGGGTTCCGCCGAAATCGACCCGCACGGTGGCGGGGGCGCCAGAGGATGTCCCGCCCATGACGGGCGCGAAGACGCGCGGGATGAGCGCCGCCTTACGCTGGGTGAGCGGGACGGCGACTTCGAGCGTGCCTGCATCGTAGAGTTCGGCCAATTGCTCACCCGGCTGGACGAATTGCCCCCGCTCGACCGATTTCGAGCGCACCACGCCGGTGAAGGGCGCGGTCAGCCGCGTGCGCGCGACATCGCGGCGAGCGGCAGCGAGCCGCGCCCGCGCCCCCGCCAGGGCCGCTTCGGCGGCATCGACCTGTCGTTCGCCCAGCGCCAGCGGCGAGGGATCTTCGGCGAGTTCGGCTGTGCCGTCATCTCCCGCTTCGCCCGGTCGCACGAAATCGCCCTCGATCGGATCGGGCCCGCGGGCAGAGCCTTCCTCCAGCCGCTCGCGCAGGCGGTCGAATTCCTCCGCGCGCGTCGCCCTCGCCTCCTCGGCCTGTGCGAGATCGACGCGCGCCTGCTCCAGCTCGGCGCGGGCCTGATCGGCGCGGGCGGCGTAATCGGCGCTTTCGATCCGCACCAGCGTCTCGCCGCGGCGCACGCGCTCGCCTTCGCGCAAGGCGGGGCTGACCCAGGTCACCCGTCCGCCGACCTGCAGGGCAAGGCCGACCTCGCTCGCCGCACGTACATTGCCCTGACCGGTCACGCGGATCGGTTCGCTGCGCTGCTCTGCCCGGATAGTGCTGACGAGCGGTGGGCGGTCGGGCGGCTCCTCGCCCTGCTGCTGCGGGCGCAGCAGCCACAGCGCGGCGGCGATCCCCACGCCCGCCAGCAGCACGCCGAGCGCGATGAGCCGCCACTTGCGCTTGTCGGGAGCATCGTCTTCCTCGCGGGCGTCGCCTTCAGCCATCGTCACCCGCCTTCGCCAGCCATTCGCGCTTCCACGCCCCGCCGAGCGAGCGGTGCACGCCGAGCCGCGCCTCGGCCACCGCGCGCTCGGCCTCGACCATCAGGCGGCGCGAGTTCAGCACGTTGAGCCGCGCGTCGAGCCAGTCGGAGTACGCGCCCGTCCCGCGTTCGAAGCGGCGCAGCTGGAGGTCGGCGGCCTGCCGCGCTCCGTCGAGGTCGGCGGCGATCAGACGCACCCGCTCGGCCGCCGCCGCGTGCCGGGCGAGCGCGGTTTCGACCTCGGCGAAGGCGTCGAGCACGGTGTTGCCATAGGCGACCGCGCGCTGGCGCATCTGCGCTTGGCTGATGTCGATCTGCGCGCCGATGCGCCCGGCATCGAAGATCGGCGCGGTCAATGCGCCGAGGAGGTTCACGAACCAGTTCTGCGGATCGAACGCGCCCGACGGCTCATTGCCTTCCAGCCCGCCGCTCGCGTTCAGGGTAAGCTGCGGAAGCCGCGCCGCTTCGGCCGCCGCCACGCCGTAACGCGCCGCGTCAAGCCGCGCGCGCGCCGCCGCGATGTCGGGCCGGGCTTCGAGCAGGCGCGCCGGCAGACCCGCGGGAACCGCCTCCATCGGTAGGGTGACAGTGAGTCGCCCGACACCTGCAAGGAATTCGTCGACCCTGCCCGGATAGTCCCCGATCAGCACCGCAAGCCGGGCCTTGGCACGGGTCAGCGCGGCTTCGAGCCGGGGGACGTTCGCCTCGGCCTCGCGGCGGCTTTCGCGCAAGCTGATGAGCTCGAAGGACGAGCCGATCCCGCGCAGGAAGGCGCGTTCGGCAAGGTCGACCCGCTCGCCGAGGATGTCGGCCTGCTGCTCGGAAAGGTCGCGCAACTGCTCGGTTTCGACGAGGTCGAAATAATTGCGCATGACCTCGCTAGCGATGCGGATGCGGACCGCCTGGAGTTCGGCGCGGGTCGCGCGATAGTTCGCGTCGGCCGCGCGGGCGCGGTTGGTGAGGCGGCCCCAGATGTCGGCTTCCCACGAGGCCTGCACCTGCGCTGTATAGGTCGAGAAGGAGAAGCGCTGCGGGCCGGTTTCGGGCGCTTGTCCGGGTGGTTCGCCGCCACCCTCGCCCGGCTGTCCTTCCCCGCCCCGACCCCGCGCCGCATTGCCGAGCGCCGCGCCGAGCCCGGTGGCGGGCTGGTTGGCGTAATTCGCCTCGGTCGAGGCGTTGACCTGCGGGAAAAGCGCGGCGCGTTCGCGGCGATAGCGCGCCTCGACCTCTTCGATCCGCGCGATAGCCTCGGCCACGTCGAGATTGGCGGCGAGCGCGCGTTCGACCAGCGCATCGAGCGCGGGGTCATCGTAGCTTCGCCACCAGCGCGCCGGCTCGTAGTCGCCGCGCGCGCCCGCCGTGCCATAGGCTTGGGGCAGCGCCTGCGCGGCGGGCGGGACCGGCGCCTGCGGGGGAGTGACGGCGCAGGCCGACAGACAGGCGGCGCCTGCGGCAAGGGAGACTGCGCCGCGCCTCACGATTCAATAAGGTCTGTAATCAGAGCGCGTTTCTCTGGATAGACGCGGCTATTTTGGTCACGGAAAGCCTGAATAGATGCTGCTCGATCCCCAAGAGGCACTCAAAGACTCCCGCTGCTCCATTCAGGCGTGACTTGCCGGTTACAGCGGTCCAACGGGAAAAGCCGCTCGATGGTTCCGGCTGGAAGGGCACATCAACGCAGCCTTCCTGCGGCTCAACGCTCGGTTTCGCCTTTGGCTTCTTCAGAATCCCCCGCGAGTTCGGCGTCGATCGCCTCGGCCTTTGCGGAAATTTCCTTCTCCGCCTCCTCGTAGCGCGTGTCGAAATCGGGCTCTTCCGCGCAGGCCCCCGAAAGGATGTACAAGCTCAACAAGCCGCAAAACCGGAGAGGGCGAAGCATCAGTAATCCTTCGAATACTGAACGTTGACATTGGTCGCGCCCGACCCGCCGGTCTGGCTCAGCACCGACAGGGTCCGGGTGAGGCTGATCTCGATCTGGGTCGCGGTGAAGCCGCGCGCGTCGGTGATGAATTCGACGTAGATGTCGTCGGTGATGTATTGCCCCGCCGCGACCGCCGTGCCGCGCCCGCTCGCCTCGTCCGAACCGAGAACGCGCAGCCGGTCGATCCCGGTCGCCGAACGCAGGCTGCCGAGGGGGTTGAACCCGCCGCCCGTCGAGCGCAGCGAATTGAGCGAGGCGGCAAGCTGCACCGCCTGGATCGCGGAGAGGTTGGCGATCGAGGAGCCGAACAGGATGCGGCTGAGCACTTCGTCCTGCGGCAGCGAGGGCGTGCTCTCGAAGGCGATCTGCGGCTCGAAGGCGCGCCCCGTGGCGCTGACGGTGACGGTCACGTCCTCGATCCGCTCGCTCGCCGCGAGGTCGATCGTCGGGTTGATCTCGCGCCCGCCGACGAAGCCCAGCCGGCCCCGCTCGAGATCGAACGAGCGCCCCGCGAAACCCAGCGTCCCGCGCACGAGGTTGATCGTCCCCGAAACGCGCGGGTCGGCGCTGGTCCCTGCAAGCCTGAGGTCGGCGCTCCATTCGCTTTCGAGCCCCATGCCCGAGACGTAAAGCTCGTCGGGGGCTCGCAGCGCGACGTCGAGCCGCACCTTGCCGAACAGGCCCGGCCCGGTCGTCGCCGCCTCGTCGCCGGTGATGCGTTTCGGCCCGGCCTTTTCCTTGAAGCGCACGCCTTCGAGTTCGGGCACTTCGGCCGCGCCCTGCCGGACAATGCGGTAGCGCGTTTCGGGCAGGCGGATCTCGCCCGACAGCAGTGCCGTCTCACCCGCCGCCTTGGTCAACCGCAACTGGCCGGTGGCGCGGGCCGAGACCGAATCGCTGCGGGCAAGCCGGGCGTTGTCGAGCGTCGCGGTGAGGTCCATCGGGTAGCCGCTTTCGGACGACAGGCTGACGAAGCCTTGTGCCGAAACGCGCCCCTCCCCCGCGTCCGCTGCGAGCCGCTCGATCTCCAGCCGCGAGCCGTCGAACCGGGCCGCAATCGCCATGTCGGTGAGGCGCGTGCCGTAAAGCTGGTTCGAATATTGCAGCGACTGCGCGCGCACGATGCCGGCCAGTTCGGGATTGTCGACCCGCCCGCCGAAATCGGCCGCGACGCCGATCGTGCCCTGAAGCGTCTGGTTGGGCTGGCCGGCGAAGGAGAACAGGGTCGCCGCCGGGCCGTTGTAGCGCAAGCCCCCTCCGAGCGGGGCTTCAAGCAGGCGCTCGGTCCACGGCCCCGCGCCGGGGCCGAGCGGGCGCAGCGAGGCGATCATGCGCCCGATCACCGCCCCCCGCCGCCTCGCGACGGCGCGCGCCTCCCCCCCGTCGGCGAGCAGCTTGCCGACGAAATTGATCTCGATCGGCTCGCTCACCGCGGCGGCGGTCGCACGGCTGAAATCGGAAATCTTGAGGCGGGCATCGGCGCGCGGAAAGGCATCGGGCGCGCTTTGCGCGAAATCGAGGCTGCCGCTCGCCGTGCCGCCGAGGCCGAGGCCGGGGACGAAGGCATTAACCAGCGCAATGTCGAGTTCTTCGAGACGGCTCTGTACCACCAGCCCCTCGCCATAGCGCCCGGCAAGCCGCAGGCTGCCATCGCCCACCGCGATGCGGGTGGGGAGGAGTTCGTATGTCCCTTCACCCTCTTGCGTGCCGGGCACGATCCGCGCGGGGCTTGTCGTGCGAAACCGAATGCCGCGCACGCGCCCGTTCAGCGCCGCGCGCCACAGGTCGGGTTTCAGTTCGGCATTGGCGGCGATGCGGAAAGGCGCGCCGCTCGTCCCCTCGGCGAGGATGCGCGCCGTGCCGGTCCCGCCCGCATAGTCGATCTTGGCCTTGGCGGCGTTGATGTTGAGCGCGCCGAAATTGGCCCGCGCAATGTCCGCCTCCCCGACGATGCGCGGACTGTCGTAGAGCACGATCCGCGCGTCGACGCGCGCCGCGCCGATCGACAGGTCGAGCGGGCCGCCGAGATCGGCATTTTCGGCGCGCAGGTTGACGAGCGCCTCCTGGTATTCGCCTTTCGCATCGAGCCGCACGATCCCGTCGATCCCGCGCCCGCTCGCATCGAGCCGCCCGACGAAAGGCCCCGCCGCGCTCTGTTCGAGCGAGCCCGACAGCGCGATCCCGGCGAAATCGGCGCGGGTTATGTCGAGCGTCAGCGTCTCGCCCGTGCCGAGCACGAAATCCCCTTCGATCGGGCCGTAGTCGGTGTCCCCGGTCGCGACGAGGCGATAGCCGTCTTCCGCGCCCTCGATCTGTGCGTTGAGATTGGCAAGGCCCACGCCGAGGCCGGGTCTTTCGGCGGTGAGGACGGCATTGGGGTCGGCGATCGTCCCGTCGACCGCCAGCGCGAAGGGGCCGTAGGCCTCGCTCGTCCCGCCGAGGTCGAGCGCAATCCGCCCGTCGAGCGCGTAGAAGCCGCTGCCGCCGGTGACTTCGAGTTCGGGTGCGCGCAGCTCGAGATTCGACAGCCGCAGCCGCCCGTCCGAAGTGTAGGCGATATCGCTCGCCGCGACCGCCTCGCCGCCGAGAAAATCGCGCACGCCTTCGTTGAGGATACGCTGCGAGCGGGTGCGCACCCGCCCGCGCACCGCGAAATCGCCCGCGCTGCCCGCGGTCAGTTCGACATCCGCGCCGACGTCGAAAATGCCGACGCTCTCGATCCGGTAATCGTCGATCCGTCCGTCGACCGAACCCGAATAGCGCCCTTCGGCAAGGTTCGCGAGCACGGTCCCGCGCGCGTCGATCCGGCGCGAGGTGAGGCGCAGGTTGTCGGCGAGCAGGCGGTCCCCTTCGAGCGCGAAGGCCCCGGTGAGACGCAGGTTGGCAAGCGGGCCTCCGGCGGCGGTGTCGATCCCGGTGATGCGTCCCGCGCGCGCGTCGAGCGGGATGGTCAGCACCCCGTCCTCGCGCCGGGACACGCCCGAGGCGGCGAGGCCCATGAAGGTGACGCCCGCAATGCCGAGCCGGTCGGCGGTGACGCGATAATCCACGACCGGAGTGGCGAACGCCCCGTCGAGCACGAGGTCCGCGGCGATATTGCGCCCTGAAAAGGCATCGGTCAGCGCGGCGGGGCGAAGCAGACGGAAATCGAGCGCGAGTTCGTCGAAAGTGCTCGCCCCGATATCGACCCCGCCCTGCGCAGCGAGACGGAAGGCATCGCTCGCCAGCGTGCCCTCGATCGCGGCGAGCGAGCCTTCGAGATCAGCCGTGAGGTCGATCGCGACCTCGGGTGCGAGCAGACTGGCCGTGGTCCCGGCGAACAGGCGACCGGCGCGCGCCGTGCCCGCGATCCCGAAGGTGCCGTCGCGCGCGGTAAGGCCGAGCCGGGCAAGCTCCTCGCCCGCAAGGTCGGCGGTGAGCTCTCCGTCCCATTTCGCCCAGTCGCCTTCGCCCGAAAGCCGCGCCTCGAGCGGCTGCGACAGGCCCGCGAGCGCGGCGATCACGCCGTCCTCGGGGGCCGAAAGGTCGAGCGCGAGGTCGAGGCGGTTCTCCTCGGGCACGGCGTCGAGCGTCAGCGCGAGCCTGTCTCCCGCGCGCGCCGGGCCGGGCGCGCCTTCGACCGGCAGGGTCGCAAGGTCGGCGGAAACCTGCGCGCGGCCCGCCTCGACATGGGCCTCCCCCTTGAGCGTGAGGACCCGCCGCGTGCCCGTCACCGCCTCGCCGACCACGATACGGTCGATCACCAGCCGGTCGATGTCGATGTCGAAACCGGGCAGCAGCGGCGCGTCGTCCGGCGGGGTCTCGGCGAATTCGGGCAGGCGCTCGATCACGACCTCGGGACTGGAGAGCGAGCGGATGTCGAGCCGATTGCCGATGAAGGCGAAGGGCCGCCAGTCGAGCGTCGCGCGCTCGGCGCTGGCGAAGACGCCCTGCGGGTCGCGCAATTCCAGATCGCGGATGACGAGATTGCCGTAGAGCGAGCCCTCGAGCCGCCCGATGCCGATTTCGAGGCCGTTCTCGAATTCGAGCCCTTCGACCTGGCGCTTGAGGAAATCCTTGCCCGGCGGGGTGTTGATCCCGATCAGCGCGAGCGCGACCAGCCCCGCCAGCACGGCGAGCGCGATTGCCGACCAGCGCGCGATGCGCCTGGGCCACGAGCGGCGATCCTCATCCGGGGCAGCGGCTTCTTCGGCCATCAGAACGCCTGCCCGATCGAGACATAGACCGCGAAGGAACTCTCGCCCGTGCGCCGGTCGATCGGCACGGCGACATCGACCCTTACGGGGCCGAAATTGGTGTAGTAGCGCCCGCCGATGCCGACGCCGAAACGGATGTCGTCGAATTGCGGCAGGCTTTCCTGGTAGACCTGCCCGGCATCGACGAAGGCCGCGATGCCGTAATCGCCGAAGCGGTAGCGCACTTCCGCCGCCGCCTCGAACAGGCTGCGCCCGCCGATAGGGCGAAAGACGAAGGGATCGGGCAGGTCTTCCGGGTCAGTGCCGGGCTCGATCTCGCCGGGATCGGGGAAGTTCGGATTCACGACCCGCAGGCGCGGGCCGAGTTCCTGGAATCCGAACCCGCGCACCGACCCGCCGCCGCCCGCATAGAACCGCCGCGAGGGCGCGAGACTGAAGCGGTCGATCCCCTGGATCGTACCGAGCCGCACGCGCCCGGCGAGCACCAGCGAATCCCCGGCCGGGTAATAGGCCGACCCGTCGAACTGCGCGCGGACATAGGGGGTGAAGTCCTGCTCGAACGAGCCCTCCGGCTCGACCAGCGCGGTCAACCGGAACCCCTCGGTCGGGTCGAGCAGGCTGTCGGTCGTGTCATAGCCCAATTGCCCCGTCAGGCCGACGATCTTGAACAGCCGCCGCCGCAAAAGGAGCGAGCGGTCGTTGAAATCCTCCTCGCTCGATATGATCAGCCGCGCGCCATAGGCGTAGGTGATGCGCTTCTGCCAGATCGGGGTGGAATCGTAGCGCACGAGCGCGGCGATGCGGCCGGTGAGCGCCTGGAACGCTTCGAAATCGGACCGCAGGGCATCGGCGGTGATCTCGAAAGTGCGGTCGCGCCGCCCGGCATTGGACCGCCGGAAACTGGCGCCGACGGCCTGTTCCTGCGTCCCCGCGAGCGCGCGCACGGACAACGCGCCTTCGGGCGGGAAGAGGTTGCGGTGGGTCCAGCTGCCCTCGACGCTGAAGCCGCGGCCCGTGCCGAACCCGGCATTGCCCGCGATCGTGCGAGGCGGGCCGGCATCCTGTTCGACCCTGATGCGCGCATATTCGCGGCCCTCCCCAGCTTCCTCTCCGGTCGGCTGGGGATAGACCGCGACCGTGTCGAACAGGCCGGTCGCCACCAGCGCCTTCCTGAGATCGTTGAGCATCCGGCTGTCATAGGGCTCGCCCCGCTCGAACCGGGCTATTTCGGCGATGTGCTCCGCGCCGAAAGCGAGGTCGCCGCTGGTCTCGATCCCGCCGAAGACCGAGCGCGGGCCGGGATCGACCGGCAGGGTGTAAACCCCGCCGCCGGTGTCGCGGTCGAGCAGGATGTCGCGTGTTCCGATCTCGACGAAGGGATAGCCTTCCTGCGGCAGGCGCACCGCGACCCGCGCCTCGGCGGCCTGGACCTTCGTGGCGACGATCGGCGCGCCGACCTCGAGCGCGAGCGTCTCGCGGATCAGGTCCGGCGGCTCTATCGGCGGGGCATCGATATTGATCTCGGCGAAGCTGTAGCGCCGGCCGGGATCGATCTCGATCCGGGCGACGAGCGGGGATGCGTCGTCCTCCCCCTCGCCGCGCACCAGCCGGGTCCGCACCCGCGCACCGAACCAGCCCTGCGCAGCGAGCAGGCGCTTCGCCAGTTCCGCGTCCTCGGCGAGCCGGGCGTTGAGCTGCGCGATGTTGGCCGCGTCCCCGTCCCCCGCTTCGAGGGCGGACAATTCGAAGAAGCGGTCGCGCAGGTTCGCGGCGGTTTCCGCATCGGCCTCCTCCAGTCCGGCCAGCACGATTTCATAAGGAATTTCGGCAGGCTCGGCAGGCGGTCCGCCGTCGTCCTCGAAGGTGACGGGTTCGAGCTCGAAGCTTTCGAGCGGCTGGAGCGGGTCGGTCAGCGCCCTGTCGCTTATCGGGGCGTCGCCGATCGCTTCGATGGGGTCGCCATCGGCAAGGTCCGCCTCGCCCAGCGGAGCGGGCTCGCTCGTGCCGCGCGGCGGCTCTGCCTGGGCGGGCGCACCGGCCATGCGGCGTTCGAATTCCTCGATCGTCTCGAGCGGTTCGTCGAACGCGGGGTCGTCTTCCGGCGCGAGATCGGGCACGCGGCGCTCGAATTCCTCCTCGGTGATGATCGGTTCGGGCTCGGGCAATTGCGCACCGGGCGGCGGCGGCGGAATCTCGATCGGCTCATCGCTTCCGATCGTCGGTTCGGGCGCGGGATCGGCCTGCTGCGCGCAGGCCGGCGAGGCATCGAGCGCGAATCCTCCCGCAAGGGCAAGGGCGAAGCAGGACGCGCCCGCGAAGCGAGCCCACCGCCTTAGCCTGGCCTGCCGCGACCCTTCCGGGCTCATTCCTCATGCCTCCCCTCGGCCTCGCGCCGTGTCCCGCATCGTCTGTCTTGCGCGGTGCAAATTCCACCGCAAGACAAATAAGCTGCGCGGGCATGAGGCGGTTCCGAGACGTGCTGTCCGCGCGACAAGGTGTGGCTGGCGTGCGTTGCGGCACGTCGCGGCTCAACGTCGGCCCCACATTCGCAGAAGGTTGGCTATGGTCTTGTCGAGAGTGAGCAATTCGGCGGACTGACGCGGCAGGCTGGCTCGCAGCGAAACACGCAGGTTCTCGAGGTCGAACAGCATCTCGCGCTGCGAAGGGTCGGCGATCCAGCTCTCGATCCAGCCGACGCAGGCGACCCGCGCGCCTTTCGTCACCGGACGGACTTCGTGGATGCTGGAGGAGGGATAGAGCACGAGTTCGCCCGCCTGCGGCTTGATCCACTGGGTCATTCCGGCGGCGTAGACGACGAGCTCGCCGCCTTCGTAATCCTCGGGCGGTGACAGGAACAGGGTGAAGGAAATGTCGGTGCGCATCCGCTCCTCGCCCGTGCCCATCAGCGCGTTGTCGACATGGGCGCCGTAATGCCCGCCGTCCTCGGTCCGGCTGAGCAGCAGGCGCGAGAAGCGCCGCGGCTGGGCGGCGGCTTTCACCACCGGGTTGTCGGCGACGAGGCCCAGGAGGTCGCCATGCAGCGCCTCGCCCTCACGGCCCTTGAGCACGGCCTGCAGGTTGCGCTTGACCGCTTTCGCCGTCGCGCCCGCGGTCGCCCGCCCATCACGCCATTCGAGCCGCTCGATGCGGGCGGCGAGCGGGGCCGGGTCTTCGACGGCGCGGACAGTGAGGATCATGGGCGCTTCAACCTGATAATGATTTGCAAAAGCCGCCCTTCGCGATAGAGCGCATCATCGGATTATCGCCAGAGGAGGCAATATGAAAGTCGAGCTTAAGACATGGGCGGGCCTCGGCCTTGCGACCGCGCTGGCGGGCGCGGGCCTGGCCGGGTGCGCCGGAGAGGGCGGCGAAGGCGGGGAAGGCGGCGAGGCCGCACAGACCGCCCCCGCAGGCGAAATGGGCGAAGGCGGCGAAGGAGAGGGCGGCGAAAGCGGCGAAGGCGAAGGAGGCGAGAGTGGCGAAGGAGAAGGCGGCGAAGGCGGCGAATCCGGCTCCGGCATCGGCGCGCTGCCCGTGCCGCAGCGGCTCGCCTTCATGTCGGGCCATGTCGCGGCCGGCATCGCGCTTTACCGCGCGGGCGAGGCCGAAGCCGCCGCGCCGCACCTGATGCACCCGGTGTCCGAAGGCTATGAGGCCGAACGCGCGGGGCTCGACCGTCTGGGCTTCGAGCCCGACACCTTCCGCAGCGTTTCGACCGCGCTCGAACAGGGGAAACCCGCGGGCGAAGTCGAACCTCAGCTCGAAGCGGCGGAGGACAACCTCGCCGCGATGCGCGAGGCGGCAGGCGGCGACCCGGCCGAGGTGATCCGTTTCCTGATGGAAGTGACGAGCGAGGAATATGCCGCCGCGCTCTCGAACGGCAAGGTCAGCGATGCTGCGGAATACCAGGATGCCTGGGGCTTCGTCACCGTGGCGCGCGCGCTGGCCGACGACCTAGAAGGTGAGGCCGCGGGCAAGGTCGCCGCGACGCTGGACCGGATGCTCGGCCTGTGGCCCGAAGGCGCGCCGATCCCGCCGGCGTACCCCGCCCCGGCCGGGCAGGTGTCCGCCCTCGCCTCGCGCGTGCTGCTCGACCTGCCGCAATAGGCCGGGCCGAAACGCGAAAAGGGCGGGATGCGGTGGAGTCCGCATCCCGCCCTTTTTCGTGCGCATGGTGGCGCGGGAAGTCAGCCGCCGCTGCGCGCGGTGCCTTCCTCGATCAGCGCGACCGCCTTGGCGCTCGCTTCGTCGGAAGCCATTTCGCCCTTCTTGATCGCGTCCGCCATCTTGAGCAGGTCGCCCGCCATGGTCGTGCCGACTTCGGGGTTCTGCGGGATGCGGATGCCGCCGTTCTCCGCCGCGACCCGGTCCCAGGCATCGCGGATCGCTTCCCAGTAGTCCTTGGTCTTGGACCAGTATTCCTCGGCCGCGGCGACTTCGTAACCGTCATAACGCTCATAGGTGTTGAGCACGTATTCCTGCACCACCGGGACGAGTTCGCCCGAACCGTCCTCGGCGGGCATCATCTTGGTGTTGTCCTGCCAGTGGATCCAGCCCTCGGGCGTGATCTGGTGGCGGTTGATGCCGACATAGCGGTCGTAGATCGGGTCGCGCACCGCATCGCGGCGAGCGAGCGGACGGGCGGTCCAGTTCGAACGCCAGCGCTTGACGCCGTGGGTCTCCTCCCACTGGCCCCAGCCGGCATAGCGCGGGCTGTCGTCGACCTGATAGACGGTCTGCGACCAGCGGCCATTGCGCATGGCCTCGGGCACTTCTTCCATTTCCCAGGTATCGCCGCCCTTGAAGACGAGGATTTCCTCGGGCTCGTACTGCCAGTCCTGCCGCCAGTGCTTCACGACATAGGGCCCGTCCTTGGTGTCGACCACCAGGAGATGCTGGAGAACGATTTTCTCGCCCGTATCCTCGATCACCCGAACCGATTCGTAGCCGCTCGACACCTTGCGATCGAGCGGCTCGTAGCCTTCCATCCAAGGGGTCGATTCCTGCATATCGAAAACGACCGCGTAATCGCCCGCCATCGACAGGATGGTTTCGCGGTCGGCTTCGAACGCGGCCTTGTCGGCGGCTTCGCTGCGCACGATCGGGTCGTCGGCGAGCGCGGGCGCGGCGGGAACGGCGACAAGAGCGATGGCCGCAAGGCCGCTCGCAAGCATGGTCCGGGTGAGTCTTTGCATCGAAGGTCTCCGAGTCATGAGATAATGGTATATTGCAAACGATAATCAGAATTGGAAGCTTGCAGATAGGCTGAAATTGCGCCCCGGCCTCGTGAAGGCGCCCGCGATCCCCGAATCCGCCACCGAAAGCCCGCGCACGTCGGACCAGTAGATGTAACGCTCGTCGGTGAGGTTGAAGATACCCGCGCGCAGCTTGATCGCATCGGTCACTTCGACGAAGGCCGTCAGGTCGACGATCGTGAAGGCTTCGGGCCGGAACAGTTCGCCGCCGCCGGGGGCGGGCGGGGTGTCCTCGGCATCCTTGCGGGCATTGTGGGTGACGATCAGCTCGCCCCCGAAGCGCCCTGCCGGATCGCGATAGCCCAGCCCCGCGACGAGGTTGTAGGGATCGATCGTGTCGAGCGGGGTGCGCGTCCCGTCGGGCGCGATCACGTCGCCCTTGGCATAGGCCATCGCGAAACGCCCGGTGATCCCGTTGTCGAGCTTGAGGTCCGCACGCGCTTCGAGCCCCTCGATCTCGACGCTGTCGAAATTGACGAACTGAAACACCGCCGGGTCCTGCGGGGTGAAGGACCCGCTGATGACCTGCTGGCTGATGAAATCGTCATAGTCGCCCTTGAACCCGACCACCTGCACCGAGAACACGTCCGCGGTGTAGCGCGCGCCGGCCTCGAAGCTTTCGCTGGTTTCGGGGCGCAAGTCGGGATTGGGCGCGGAGATGTAGCCGCCGGCGGGAAACTGGAAGAAATTGTTCACCTGGCTCGGCGTCGGCGCGAGGAAGCCCTGCGCATAATTGCCGAAAAGCAGGAATTCGTCGGTCAGGTTCACCGTCACGCCGAGCTTGGGCGACAGGCGGCTGTCGCTCTGGCCTTCGGGCTGGAAGCCGACGAGCAGCGGGTCATCGGTCGGATCGAGGTCGTAGAAATCGAAGCGCAGCGCGGGGAACAGCTTCACCGCGCCGTCCGCGAAAGTGATCTCGTCCGAAAGGAACAGCCCGCCGAGCGTGAAATCGGTCACCGGGAAGGCGCGGGTCGGGAACGTCTCGCCACGCCCGGGGAAGGTGCCGTCACGCACGCCCTCCTGCCGGGTAAAGCTGACATCGCCGCCGAAAGCGACCTGGTGCCGCATCCCGCCCAGCGTGAACGAGCTCCGCGCCTCGCCGACCGCGCCATAGACCCGGTTCTCGAAAGTGTTGAGCCGCTCGCGATCGGGCGCGGGGATGAAGCCGAGCTGTGTGCGTTCCTCGAAGGCGAACTGGCGATCTTCGGCATCCTGCCAATAGGCCGAAAGGAAGGCGTATTCGATCGCATCGTCCGCATCGCCGTCATAGGTCCAGTCGAGCGAGGCGCGCACGCGCTCGTTCGTGTCGCGGGCATTGAGCGCGTCGACCGTCCAGACCGGCGCGGGGCCGAACAGGAAGGTCGGGCCGAGCGCGGTAAGAACCTCGGTGCGGACCTCGGCATCGAGATATTCGCCGGTCAGGCGGACGCGGTGCGTTCCGTTGTCCCAGACGAGCTTGCCGAGCACCGCATCGCTCCGCCCGATCTGCGGGTTCGGCTCGGTCCGCGTTTCACCGACGCCGCCGATCTCGCCCTGGTTTTCGAGCTCCTCGAAATCGCGGCTGGTATAGGCGATCATGGCGGACAGGTTGCCGCCGATCTTGCCCGCCATGGTCGCGGTCAGGGCGAATTCCTCGTCCTCGCTCGAATATTGCGAAGAGACGAAGCCGCCGAAATCGTCCGCGCCGATGAGGTCGACCGGGTCCGACGTCGTGAAACTGACCGCGCCGGCGAGCCCGTCGCTGCCGTATAGCGCCGAGGCGGGGCCGCGCAGGATCTCGACCGACTTGACGAGGCTGACATCGGCGAACCCGCCGCGCCCGGCATCCTGCGCGCCGAAGGCGAAGCCCTGGGGCGAGCGGATGCCGTCGACCTGGATCAGCACGCGGTTGCCCCCGATTCCGCGGATGACGAAATCCTCGTTGCGCGCGCGGCCCGTGGACCCGAAAGCCGCGCCGAAGCGTGCGGGCGCGCGGCGGACGGTGACGCCGGGCTCGAAGCGGACGAGATCCTTGATGTCGGTCGCCAGTTGGTCGGCGATCTCCTCGTCGGTGAAGACCGTGACGGTCGCGGGGACTTCCTGGATTTTGACCGGCGTGCGGGTCGCGGTGACGACGATCGTGGGATCGTCCTTGACCTGCGGAGCGGCTTCTTCGGCGGTGTCTTCGATTGCGGTGTCCGCGGATGCGGGCGCTGCGGCGAGCAGCGCGACCGCGAGCGCGGCGAGCGAGGTGGTTGCGGTTTGACGCTTCACATTCGACCCCATGTGACAGTGTTACAAGTGACGGCAGCCCGACTGCCCTTGTTGCGAATGAGAGTCAATACCGATGCTAACGCTAGTGCGAATAATTCGCATTTTTGTGGCGCGCTCACGCTCGGGCGCAGCACCGCGCCCGCCCTCGCCCTCGCCCTCGCCGGCCGGCGTGGCGACAGGGACAGCACTTGCAGGTGATGTCAGCGGCGTTCGATGCCCCGGGCGATGAGACGGTTGACCGCGGAGGCGATCTCTTCGGGATCGCCCGCCTCTCCATCCGCTTCGCCCCACACGACGTAGCGCAGGCCGACGAAGACGTTCATGCCCATGATCGCCCACGCCTCTAGCTCGCCGAGGTCTTCGCGCAGCTCGCCATTCGCCGACCCCGCCTCGAGCCGCGCCCGGATGCGCCCGGCGATCGTCTCGTAATGGTCGCGATAGCTTTCCGGATCGACGAATTCGGCCTCGTCGATGATGCGGTAGATCTCCTTGTGCTCGCGCGCGAAAGCGAGGAAGGCGGCGAGCGCGGCGCGTTCGATCTCGAGCGCGCCCATGCCCTCCTTCAGGGCCGAGCGCGCCGAGGTGCGGACATTCTCGCTCATGTCCTGCACCAGCGCCCGGAACAGCGCATCCTTGCTGTCGAAATAGGTGTAGAAGCTTCCCAGCGCGACGCCCGCGCGGCGGGTGATCGAGCTCACCGAAGCTTCATGAAAGCCCTTTTCGCCGAATTCCACCGCCGAAGCGTCGAGCAGCTTGCGCAGGGTCTTGCGCCCGCGCTCGGTCCGCGGCGCCTTGCCCTCGGCCGCCGCGCCATCGACCCTGGCGCGCGTCCTTTCGCCCATTCCCGAGCCCTTAGAGCCTGCCATGAACGTCTCCCGTCAGCGCATCGGTAGGCATGGCAGAGGATTGTGACAAGGAAAAACTTGAAAGTTGGTTCACCTTTCAATATTGGGCGCATCAGGGACGAAAAAACCGGAGAGAGGGAATATGACGAATCACGTGTTTCGCAGCCGCGCGCTGCTGCTCGCGGGCTGTGCGGGCCTCGGGATTGTCGCCGCACCCGCCGCTGCGCAGGACACCGAGGCGGATGTCACGGCCGAAGAGCTAAGCGAGGACAGCGGCAACACGATCGTCGTCACCGCCCGCCGCCGCGAGGAGCGCCTGCTCGACGTGCCGATCTCGGTCACCGCGCTGAGCGGAGAGACGCTGCAGGAACAGGGCATCCTCGAGCTGACCCAGATCGGCCAGCAGGTTCCCAACATCACGCTCGAAGTGAGCCGCGGGACCAACACCACCCTCACCGCCTTCATTCGCGGCGTCGGGCAGCAGGACCCGGTCGCAGGCTTCGAGGCGGGCGTCGGGCTCTATATCGACGATGTCTATCTCAACCGCCCGCAGGCCGCCGTGCTCGACATCTACAACGTCGAGCGGATCGAGGTTCTGCGCGGGCCGCAGGGCACTCTGTACGGGCGCAACACGATCGGCGGGGCGATCAAGTATGTCACCGCCGAGCTGCCCGACGAGACGAGCCTGCAGATTCGCGGCGCCTATGGTTCCTATGACCAGGCCGACCTGATCGTCACCGCCTCCACGCCCATCACCGACAACCTCAAGATCGGCGCGAGCGGCGCGCGGCTGTCGCGCGGCGGCTTCGGCGAAAACCTGACGCTCGGCACGGAGAACTACAACAAGGACGTGTGGGCCGCGCGCGGGACGATCGAGTTCGACAGCGGCCCGGTCTTCGTGCGCCTGTCGGGCGACTATGTGAAGGACAATTCGGAAGCCCGCCAGGGCCATCGCCTGATCCCCGGCCTGCTGACCGGAGCGCCCGTGCTCGACGACGTGTTCGACACGCGCGCGGGGCTCAATGTGGTCGACCAGGAAGTCGAAGCCTATGGCGGTGCGCTCAACATCGCGGTCGAGCTGTCCGATACGATCACGCTCAAGTCGATCACCGGCTACCGCGAGGACCAGTCGACCACCCCGATCGATTTCGACAGCCTTCCCGCCGCCGACCTCGACGTGCCGGCGATCTACGAGAACGACCAGTTCAGCCAGGAACTGCAGCTGCTCTACGAAGGCGACAGGCTGTCGGGCGTGGTGGGCTTCTACTACCTCAACGCCAACGCCTTCACCGCCTTCGACGTGGCGCTGTTCAACACCGGCGCGGCGATCGGCCTTCCGGGGCTGAACGCGCAGACGCTGGGCGATGTCGATACCGAGACCTGGTCGGTCTTCGCCGATTTCACCTATGACCTCACCGACACGATCAGCGTGTCGCTGGGCGGGCGCTACACCAATGACAAGCGCACCAGCCGGGTGCTGCGCACGACCTTCATCGGCGGGTTCTCCGACCTGTTCGACGGGGCGGGCGTGCCGATCGCGGTGACATCCGATTTCGAAGGCAGCGAGACGTTCGAGGACTTCAACCCGCGCGCCTCGATCAGCTGGCAGCCCAATCGCGATCACAACCTCTATTTCACCTATTCGCAGGGCTTCAAGGGCGGCGGTTTCGACCCGCGCGGGCAGACCACCGCAGCACCCGATCTCGACGGCGACGGGGACGTGGATTTCGACGACCAGTTCGAATTCCTGCGCTTCGCGCCCGAAACGGTCGACAGCTTCGAGCTGGGCTGGAAGGCCTCGCTGCTCGACAACCGGGTGAACATCTCGCTCGCCGGCTTCCTCAGCCAGTACAACGACGTGCAGATCCCGGGCTCGGTCGGCGTCGACACCAATGGCGACGGGGTCAACGACAGCTTCATCGGCATCACCTCGAACGCGGCGAGCGCCGACGTCAACGGGATCGAGTTCGAAGGCAACGCGCTCGTCGGCAAGGATTTCGCAGGCGCGGGCAGCCGCTTCTCGGTCAACTGGTCGCTCGGCGTGCTCGATGCGCAGTTCAACACCTTCATCGACGCCTTCGGAAACGATGTCGCGGACCAGCGGGTGTTCCAGAACACGCCCGACATCACCGGGCACATGGGCTTCAACCTCGGCATTCCCGCGGGCGACGGGATGTTCGACGTGATCGGCCTTGCCTCGCTGCGTTCGGATGCGAGCCAGTTCGAAGTGCCCAACCCGTTCCTCGACCAGGACGGCTTCGTGCTGGTCGATGCGAGCATCGTCTACACCGCGGATGACGGGTTCTATTCGATCGGCCTCCACGGCAAGAACCTGTTCGACAAGGAATATATCGTCGCGGGCTACAATTTCGTGAGCGGCGGCACGCCTCCGGGCACGCCTTTCACCCCGACGCTGGGGCTCGAAGGGACGCTGACCGGCTTCTACGGCGACCCGCGCCGGATCTACGTCACCGCGCAGATCAATTTCTGACCTCTCCCTTGGACGGGAGCTGACACGGAAAAGCCCGGAAGGCCATACGCGGTCTTCCGGGCTTTTCTATGCGCACGTCGCGCCGGGTCAGTTGACCGCGGGCGGCCTGCCGTTGGTCTTCTTGATCGCGCCCCCGGGCGGGTTGTCGATCACCGTGCCGGTGTCGCTGTCCGACCCGTCGGTCGGCTTGGCCTTCTTCCCTGCCCCGCCTTCGTCCTTGCGATCGAAATACCGCTTGGCGAGATAGCCGCCCGCGCCCATCGCCAGCATGGCCGGGATGCTGATGCGCTTGATGATGAAGGGAGCGGCGCGCGCGGCGACGACCCCGGTGGCCCCGCCGAGCACGGGATAGCGTTTCGCGAGTTTCGAGCCTGCGGCGGCCCCGATGAGTGATCTGAGCATCTGTCTCCTCCTTTACCCGACCAACCGGTTGGCAACGCGCGCGGTTCCGCCGCTGGGGCGACCGGCACGGCATTCCGTCGCAAAAAGCGGTTTTCTTGGGGGCCGCGAGCAGGCATAGGCGCTGCCCATGCACGATATCCGCCTGATCAGGGACGATCCCGAGGGCTTCGATGCCGGCCTCGCCCGGCGCGGCGCGGAGCCGGTCGCTAAGACGCTCCTCGCGCTCGACGAGCAACGCCGCGCGCTCACCACCCGCCTGCAGGAAGCCCAGAGCCGCCGCAACGAAGCCTCCAAGGCGATCGGCAAGGCGATGGGACAGGGCAACACCGAAGAGGCCGAAAAGCTCAAGGCCGAGGTTGCCGAACTGAAGCAGGCCATGCCCGAAATGGAAGAGCGGCTGGCGAAGGTTTCGGCCGAACTCGACCACGCGCTTGCGATCATCCCGAACATCCCCGCCGCCGACGTGCCCGAAGGCGCTGACGAGGAAGACAATGTCGAGGTCTCCCGCTGGGGAACCCCGCGCGAATTCGACTTCGAGCCGAAGGAACACGCCGACATCGCGCCCGCGCTCGGCATGGAATTCGAGACCGGGGCCAAGCTGTCGGGCGCGCGCTTCACCTTCCTGCGAGGCGACATGGCGCGCCTGCACCGCGCGCTCGGCCAGTTCATGCTCGACAGGCAGGTGGGCGAGAACGGCTACACCGAATGCAACCCGCCCGTGCTGGTCAAGGACGAGGCGATGTACGGGACCGACAAGCTGCCCAAGTTCGCCGAAGACAGCTTTCAGACCGCAATCGAGATCGACCACGCTAGCTTTAAGGCGCAACTAATCGAAATTGCATCAAAACAAGTTGCGGCAAAGCGATTGGGCGACGATGAATCTGAGATCGAGCTTCTTGATCGGCTAGCGGGTATGGCAGCCGATCAGGCTAAGGAATTGCGAAGCGGAGGCCGCCGCTGGCTAATACCCACCGCCGAAGTCTCCCTCACCGCGAGCGTCATGGGCGACATCCTCGACGCCGATGCCCTGCCCATCCGCCTGACCGCGCTCACCCAGTGCTTCCGCTCCGAAGCGGGCGCGGCGGGGCGCGATACGCGGGGCTTCATCCGCCAGCACCAGTTCGAGAAATGCGAGCTCGTCAGCATCGTGAAGCCCGAGGAGTCCGAGGCCGAACATCAGCGGATGCTCGCCTGCGCCCAAGGCGTCCTCGAGGCGCTCGGCCTGCCCTATCGCACCATGCTCCTTTGCACCGGCGACATGGGCTTCGGCGCGCGCAAGACCTATGATCTCGAGGTATGGCTCCCCGGACAGGGCGCATGGCGCGAGATTTCGTCCTGCTCCAACACCGGCGATTTCCAGGCGCGGCGGATGAAGACCCGCTACCGTCCGGAAGGCGAGACGAAGAAGACCGAATTCGTCCATACCCTCAACGGGTCGGGCCTCGCCGTGGGCCGCACCCTCGTCGCGGTGATCGAGAACTACCAGGAAGCCGATGGCAGCGTGGCCATTCCCGAGGCACTCCACCCCTACATGGCCGGCACGACCCGGCTGGAGCCGAAATCCTGATGCGCATCCTTGTCACCAATGACGACGGCTACCATGCCCCCGGCCTTGCCGTGCTGGAGGAGATCGCCGGGCAGTTCTCCGACGACGTGTGGGTCTGCGCCCCGTCCGAGGAACAGTCGGGTGCGGGCCATTCGCTCACGCTAAACCACCCGGTGCGGCTGCAGAAATTCGCAGAGCGGCGCTATGCCGTGACCGGAACACCGACCGACAGCGTGATGCTGGCCTTGCGCGAAGTGCTCGACACGCCGCCCGATATCATCCTGTCGGGGGTAAATCGCGGGGCCAATCTCGGCGACGACATCACCTATTCGGGCACAGTTTCGGCCGCGATCGAAGGGGCGCTCGCAGGGGTGCGCTCGATCGCATTGAGCCAGGTCTACAACGGCGAGACGCACGGGACCGAGGAGGAATTCGCCGCCGCGCGCGAATGGGGACCGAAAGTGATCGCCCCGCTGCTCGACGCGCCGTTTGCCGAGCGCACGCTCGTCAATGTCAATTTCCCGCCCCGCCCGGCGGGCGAGGTGCGCGGCATCCGGGTCGCGCGGCAGGGCTTCCACGATTACAAGCGCGGCACGGTGGTCGAGGGGCGCGACCCGCGCGGCAAGCCCTATTTCTGGTTCGGGCTCGACCCGATCGAGCACACGCTCGACCATGGGACCGATCTAGAGGCGATCGACGACGGTTATGTCGCCGTCACCCCGCTCCAGCTCGACCTCACCCATTACCCGACCATCGGCGCGCTGGCCGACCGGTTCAGCGGATAGGCGCGCCGGGGGGCGGCAATATCGTGGCGGAGGAAAAGCCTCGCAAGCTGATGACCGACAGGTCGAAGTCCGAGCCCAAGGCGCGGGCGCGGCGGCGTTTCCAGCCCCTTCGCAGACAGGTAAAGCTGCCCGTCTGGGGCGATCTCGGCATAAGGCTCGGCCTTGCGCTTTTCCTGATACTCATCGTCATCGGAATCCACTGGTGGGATCGCGAAGGGCTGGTCGACAATTTCGACGGCCACGTGAGTTTTCTCGACGTCGTCTATTTCACGATGATCTCGATCACCACGACCGGCTTCGGCGACATCGCCCCGATCAGCGACCGCGCGCGGCTGATCGAAGCGGTGATCGTCACCCCGGTGCGCTTTGCCGTCCTCTTCATCTTCGTCGGCACGGCCTATAATTTCATCATCAAGCGCAGCTGGGAGAAATGGCGCATGGCCCGAATCCAGGAACAGTTGACCGGCCACGTCGTGGTGCTCGGCTATGGCGTTTCCGGCTCGCAGAGCGTCGAGGAACTGATCGCGCGCGGGACCGATGCCAGCTGCATCGTCGTGGTCGACCCGAGCGAGGAGCGGCTGGCCGAGGCCGAAAAGCTGGGCGTGAACGTCATGGCCGCCGATGCGACCCGCGACGAGACGCTGAAGGCGGTGCGGATCGGCAATGCGCAGACCGTGCTGGTTTCCGCGGGACGCGACGACACCTCGATCCTGATCGTGCTGACCGTCCGCCACCTCGCGCCCAAGGTTCCGATCAGCGTGGTCGTGCGCGCGCAGGACAACGAAGTGCTCGCAAGGCAGGCGGGCGCGAACAACGTCATCAACCCGGTGCGCTTTACCGGCCTGCTGCTGGCCGGCAGCGCCAAGGGCGCGCATATCTCGGACTACCTTGCCGACCTCGCCTCGGTTTCGGGCCGGGTCCAGCTGGTCGAGCGAGTGGTCGACGAGAAGGAATGCGGCCGTCCGATAACCGACCTCGACAGCGGGGGAACGGGCCTCAGGGTTTACCGTAATGGCCGCGCGATCGGCTATTGGGAAGAGGAATGCCAGAGCCTTCAGAAAGGCGACATCATCGTCGAGATCGTGCCGACCGAGAACGGCACGACCAAGGGCGACGGGCACGGCGACAACCGCGAATAGCGCTTCAGCGCAGCAGCAGGAAGACGCCGCCCATCGCCGCCATGCCGACGAGGAAATGGCCCGCATCGATCGCGAAGAGCAGCCCGCTCCTGCGCTGGTAGAGGTAATTGATCCCCACCGCCGGGATCATCACGCCGACAGCAAAGCCCACCGCCATCATCATGACGACGTGCGGTGCCGGGTCGGTCCGCGCGACGAGGTGCCACAGCACCATCGCGACCAGCATCTCGAACAGGAAGGTGAGGGCGAAGATCACCGCCATGTTGCCCGTTCGCACGTCCGCGTCCGAAAGGCCGGCCGCGCGCTGCCATGCCTTTCCGAACAGCACGCCGTACCAGACCGCACCGACGGCGAAGAAGGCGGCGGTCCCGGCCAGCACCGGCCACAAGGCGAAATCGTTCATGCCGTGAAACTCCGAAACAAAGCATCCTGCTAGCGCATAAGCCGCTTTGCGTGTAGAGGCGCGCGCCAAATGGACACCGCCACCACTTCCCCTCCCCGGACGCTTCCCGACCAGAAACGCGTCGGCATGGTCTCGCTCGGCTGCCCCAAGGCGCTGGTCGATTCCGAGCGCATCCTCACCCGCCTGCGCGCCGACGGCTACGCGATCAGCCCCGACTATGCGGGCGCGGACGTCGTGCTGGTCAACACCTGCGGCTTTCTCGACAGCGCGAAGGAAGAAAGCCTCGCGGCGATCGGTGAGGCGATTTCGGAAAACGGGCGGGTGATCGTCACCGGCTGCATGGGCGAGGAGGCCGATGCAATCCGCGCCGCTCATCCGCAGGTGCTGGCCGTGACGGGCGCGCACCAGTACGAGCAGGTGGTCGAGGCGGTCCACACCCATGCGCCGCCGTCGCAAGGGCCGTTCGTCGACCTGATCCCCCAGCCGGACATCAAGCTGACCCCGCGCCACTACAGCTACCTGAAGATTTCCGAGGGCTGCAATCACTCCTGCGCCTTCTGCATCATCCCGCAGCTGCGCGGAAAGCTCGCCAGCCGCCGGATCGACGCGGTGCTGCGCGAGGCGGAAAAGCTGGTCGCGGCGGGGACGCGCGAACTGCTCGTCATCTCGCAGGACACCAGCGCCTACGGGGTCGACATCCGCCACGAACCGCGCGCCTGGAAGGACCGCGAGGTGCGCGCGCACATGACCGATCTCGCCCGCGAACTCGGCCAGCTACGCACCGAAGAGGGCCGCGCGCCGTGGGTGCGGCTGCACTATGTCTACCCCTACCCCCATGTCGACCAGGTCATCCCGCTGATGGCCGAGGGGCTGCTGACCCCCTATCTCGACATCCCATTCCAGCACGCGAGCCCCAGGGTGCTCAAGCTGATGAAGCGCCCCGCCAACGAAGCCAAGGTGCTCGACCGGCTGAAGAGCTGGCGCGAGACCTGCCCCGACATCGCGGTGCGTTCCTCCTTCGTTGTCGGTTTCCCCGGCGAGACCGAGCAGGATTTCGCCTACCTGCTCGACTGGCTCGCCGAAGCGCGGCTCGACCGGGTCGGTGCGTTCCGGTTCGAGCCGGTCGAAGGCGCGGCGGCCAATGCCCTGCCCGATCCCGTGCCCGAAGAGGTCAAGGAAGAACGCTACGCCCGCCTGATGGAGCTCACCGCCCGGATCAGCGCGGAAAAGCTCGCCGCCAAGGTCGGGCGCACGCTGCCCGTCATCATCGACGAGGTCGGCGAGCCCGATGAGGACGGCGACGTGGGCGCGACGGGCCGCAGCGAGGCCGACGCGCCCGAGATCGACGGCGCGGTCCACCTGCGCGACGTTCCCCCGGACCTTCAGCCCGGCGCGATCGTTGAGGTGACAATCGAGGATGCCGACGAACACGACCTGTTCGGGGTGATCGCCCCCTAGGAGGCGGGTCAAGAAAACGTTATCAACGCCGCATTGCCGCCCTCCCCGCGATTGGCTAGCATTGCACGAAAGGGCCCCGCGACAGGCGGCCCCTATCGAGCGGAGAGACCGATTTGACCCAGTTCCACGCCGACCGGCTGCTTTTGTTCGGAGCGACCGG
Source organism: Erythrobacter sp. (assembly GCF_011765465.1). Taxonomy (NCBI): domain Bacteria; kingdom Pseudomonadati; phylum Pseudomonadota; class Alphaproteobacteria; order Sphingomonadales; family Erythrobacteraceae; genus Erythrobacter; species Erythrobacter sp. Next base: position 2,091,424 of record NZ_CP050265.1, read on the forward strand.
CGACCTTGCGCGACGCAAGCTGCTGCCCTCGCTGTGCGCGCTCGATGCGGACGGACTGCTGCCTGAAAGCCTTGCGATCATCGGCACGGCCCGCAGCGAACTCGACGATGCGGGCTTCCGCGACATGGCCCGCAGCGCGCTGGAGGAGCACCTGCCGGCCGAACGGCGCGGAGGCATGGCGGATTTCCTCAACCGCTTGCGCTACCAGCCGCTCGACGCCTCGACGCTGGAGGGCTTCGACGACCTTGCCGCCAAGGTCGGTCCGTTGGGCGAAGGGTCGGACACGGGCCTTGCGATCTTCCTGTCGACCGCGCCCAGCCTGTTCGGCCCGACCATCGCCGGGCTCCAGCACGCCGGGCTGACGGGCGAGAACGTGCGGATGTGCCTCGAAAAGCCGCTGGGCGACGATCTCGATTCGAGCCGCGCGATCAACGACGCGGTCGCGGAGGCTTTCCCCGAGGACCGCATCTTCCGCATCGACCACTATCTCGGTAAGGAGACGGTGCAGAACCTCCTCGCCCTGCGCTTCGCCAACATCCTGTTCGAGCCGATCTGGAACGCCACCTATATCGACCACGTCCAGATCACCGTCGCCGAAACCGTCGGGCTCGAGGGGCGGGTCGACTTCTACGACGGCGCGGGTGCGCTCAGGGACATGGTGCAGAACCATATGCTCCAGCTCCTCAGCCTAGTCGCGATGGAGCCGCCGACGGGCTTCGGCCCGACCGCGATCCGCGACGAGAAGGTCAAGGTCCTTCGCGCCCTTCGCCCCGCCAAGCCGGGCGAGACCGTCACCGGGCAATACCGCGCAGGCGCGATCGGCGGACAGGCCGTGCCCGGCTACGACGAAGAACTGGGCCGCGAGTCGGACACCGAGACCTTCGTCGCGATCAAGGCCCACGTCGACAACTGGCGCTGGAAGGGCGTGCCGTTCTACCTGCGCACCGGTAAGCGGCTGCCCGAGCGCGTGACCGAAATCCTCGTCCAGTTCCGCTGCGTCCCCCATTCGATCTTCGACGAGGCCGGGGCCGGCGGGATGGTGACGACCCATCCCAATGACCTGCTCATCGGGATCCAGCCGGAAGAGAACATCACCCTCACCCTGATGGCGAAAGTCCCGGGACTCGACGAGGACGGGGTGAGCCTGCGCGAAGTCCCGCTCGAAATCGCCATGCCCGACGCCTTCGTCGGGCAGCATCGCCGGATCGCCTACGAGCGCCTGCTGCTCGACCTCATCAAGGGCGACCAGACCCTGTTCGTGCGCCGCGACGAGGTCGAGGCTCAATGGCACTGGATCGACGCGATCCGCGCCGAATGGGCGGCGAGCGGCCTCGCGCCGCGCACCTACACCGCAGGAAGCTGGGGGCCGAGCGCGGCGATCGGCCTCGTCGAACGCGACGGAGTGAGCTGGCATGAGTAAGCTCGACGACACGATCCACCGGGTCACGCAGCGCGTGATCGAAAACTCGCGCGATTCGCGCTCCGCCTATCTCGAACTGATGAAGCGCGAGGCGGACCGCCGCCCGGACCATAAGGACATCGCCTGTTCCAACCTCGCCCACGCCTTTGCAGGCGCGATGGAGGACCAGGAGGCGATGAAGAACCGCCGCGGACCGAACATCGGGATCGTGACGGCCTACAACGATATGCTATCGGCCCACGCGCCCTATTACCGCTATCCCGAGCGCCTCAAGATCCACGCCCGCGAGGTCGGCGCGACCGCGCAGGTCGCGGGCGGCACGCCGGCCATGTGCGACGGCGTGACGCAGGGCGAGGACGGGATGGAGCTCTCGCTTTTCAGCCGCGACACGATCGCCATGGCGACCGGCGTCGCGCTCTCTCACCAGATGTACGACGCCGTCGCCTGCCTCGGCATCTGCGACAAGATCGTGCCCGGCCTCATGATCGGCGCGCTGCGTTTCGGCCACCTGCCCGCGGTCTTCGTCCCCTCCGGCCCGATGCCCTCGGGCATCTCGAACGCGCAGAAGCAGGAGACGCGGCAGAAATACGCCGCCGGAGAGATCGGGCGCGACGAACTGCTCGAAAGCGAGCTCGGAAGCTATCATTCGCCCGGCACCTGCACCTTCTACGGCACGGCCAATTCGAACCAGATGATGATGGAGATGATGGGGCTCCACGTGCCCGGCGCGGCCTTCGTCCAGCCGGGGACGAAGCTGCGCCAAGCGCTCGACCGGGCGGCGGTGCATCGCCTCGCCGCGCTCGCCGGAACGACGGAGCGCACGCTCGCTCAGGTCGTCGACGAAAAGGCGATCGTCAACGCCGTCATCGGCCTGCTTGCGACCGGGGGCTCGACCAACCACGCCATCCACATCCCCGCCATGGCGCGCGCGGCAGGCATCCGCATCGACTGGAGCGACCTTGCCGAAATCAGCCGCGTCGTGCCGCTGATCGCGCGGGTCTATCCCAATGGCTCGGGCGACGTGAACCAGTTCCACGCGGCGGGCGGCATGGCCTACGTGATCGGCGAATTGCTCGATGCAGGGCTCGCCCATGGCGACATCCTGACCGTGTGGGACGAGGGCTTTGCCGCCTATGCCAAGGAGCCCGTCTTCGAGGAGGGCTCGCTCGGCTGGGCGGGGATCGAGGCGACCCGCGACGACACCATGCTGCGCCCGGTCGCGGACCCGTTCCAGCCGGACGGCGGGATGCGCCTTCTGACCGGCAATCTCGGCCGGGCCTGTTTCAAGAGTTCCGCCGTCGAGCGCGAACGCTGGACGATCGAGGCGCCCGCGCGCGTGTTTGCCGACCAGTCCGAGGTTCTCGCCGCGTTCAAGGCCGGCGAACTCAACCGCGACGTGGTGGTGGTGGTCCGTTTCCAGGGCCCGCGCGCCAACGGGATGCCCGAACTCCACGCGCTCACCCCCTCGCTCGCCGTGCTGCAGAACCGCGGCCACCGCGTCGCGCTCGTCACCGACGGGCGGATGTCTGGGGCGAGCGGCAAGGTGCCCGCCGCGATCCACCTCACCCCGGAGGCGAAGGGCGGCGGCCCGCTTGCGAAAGTGCGCGACGGCGACGTGATAAAGGTTTGTGCCGAGACCGGCGAACTGTCGGTCGCAGCCGACCTCGATACGCGCGAACCCGCCGCGGACCCGCCGACCCAATGGGGCGTCGGTCGCGAACTTTTCCGCATGATGCAGGCTCATGCCGACGGGGCGGAACAGGGCGCCTCGGCGATGCTGGCGCAGGCCGGGCTGTGACCGACACGACCGGGGAGATCGCGGTCGCCGACATAGGCGGAACTCACGCCCGCTTCGCCCGCGCGCGCGTCGATGCGGAGGGGCGCGCGAGCCTCGGCGAACCGGTCGTATTGCGCACCGGCGACTATCCGGACCTTCCCTCGGCTTGGCGCGCTTTTCTCGAACGCGAACCCGGCTTCACGCCCAACGGCGCGGCCTTCGCGCTGGCCGGGCCGGTGGGCGAAGGTCCGTTCAAGCTGACCAATGCCGACTGGCGTTTCGACCCCGACGCGCTCCCCTCCGAACTAGGCGTTGCGCACGTCACCCTGCTCAACGATTTCGCCGCAATCGCCCACGCGGTCGCGGGGCTCGGGGCGGGCGAGCTCGCCCATCTCGCCGGACCCGAGGAACCACTGCCCGAGCAGGGGACCGTCACCGTGATCGGCCCCGGTACCGGGCTCGGCATCGCCCATTTCCGGATGCACGAAGGCCGCGCGCTGGTGCAGGCGACCGAGGGCTCGCATATAGACTTCGCGCCGGTCTGCCCGCTCGACGACGCGATCCTCGCCGCGCTGCGTGAACGGCACGAGCGAGTCTCGGTCGAACGGGTCATCTCGGGCGAAGGCATCGTCCATATCCAGGCTGCGATCGCCGCGCGCGAGGGCCGCAGCCCTGCGCTCACGGAAAGCCTCGACATCTGGACCGCGGGCATGGCGGGCGAGGACGATCTCGCCGCGCAGGCCGTCGCCCACTTCATCGCAACGCTCGGCCGGATCGCGGGCGACTATGCCCTCGCCCACGGAGCGAGTGCGGTGGTGATCGCGGGCGGGCTGGGCCAGCGCCTCCAACAACACCTGAGCGCCCCGGCGTTTCACGAAGCCTTCATCGCCAAGGGTCGCTACATCAAGTTGATGAAAGCCATACCCCTCTCGCTCGTGACGCATCCCCAGCCGGGATTGCTCGGAGCGGCGCTCGCGCATCGTGTAGGATAGGCTGTAGGATTTCGTGTAGGATTTGGCCCGCGAGGCGCTTGTTAAGGATTATCCCTGCGCCGTCCCTGCATCGGACGCGGCGCGCGCAGCACTGGCGCGCGCGCGTTCAAGGCGGCATAAAGTGCCCATGACGAAACTCGCCCCCCGCCTCGCCGTGTCCGGCCTCGCCGCCGCCCTCGCGTTCGGAGCGCTTTCTGCCGCAACGGGCCTCGTCGCCGCGCAGGAAAGCGACGCGCGCGCCTCGGCCGACCGCGCGGTGGAAGCCGCCGGCGAAGTGCGCGAAGCGCTCGGGGAAATCCGCGCGGTCGATCCAGACACGATGGGCCCCTCGCTGGTGGTCGATCCCTCGCTCCCGCAGCCCTATGGGGCCGATCTCGCCCCGGGCGAGCAGCCGCAGGCCGACCTCCCGCCGATCGCCGGGAACGAGGACCGTTCGCCGCGCGGCCCGGCGACGCGTATGGTGGCGAGCCCCGTGGTGCAGGCGCTCCCCGCACCCGAAGCGGCTCCCGCCGCCCCCGCTGCCTCGGACGATCCCTTCGTCATCAAGAGCATCCTGCCGATCGAGGGCACGATCCGCTATGGCGAATGGTTCTGGGACGACAGCGCCGCGCCCGCCGAAGGCCCGCTGGTCATCACCGTCGACCTCGACGCGCGCGTCATCAGCGCCTTTCGCGGCGGTCACGAAATCGGCACGGCGGTCGCCCTGCTCGGCACGAAGCGCCACCCGACCCCGCTCGGCACCTTCCCGATCCTGACCAAGGAAAAGGACAACATCTCCGAGAAATACAACAACGCGCCGATGCCCTGGACGCTGCGGCTGACCTGGGACGGGATCGCCATCCACGGCTCGCCCGTCATCAACGGCTATGCCAGCCACGGCTGCATCGGCGTGCCCGACCCGTTCGCCAAGAAGCTGTTCGAAGCGGCGAAGCGCGGCGACAAGGTGGTGATCACGCGCGGGCGCTATGTCGGCGTGGGCGACAGGATCCTGTCCTAGTGAACCCGGCGCGGCGGTTCCGGCCGGAAGCGCCAGACTCTCACCTCAAGCCCGATTTTCTCGAGCCTTTCGCTTCCCGGCACGGCGAGCACCCCGCCGAGCGAGGCGTTCTCGAAGCGCCATAGCCGGTCGGCGGCGCGGCCCGCTTCGGCGCGGCTGACCTGCCCGCCGAGCTCGGCGACGATCCGGCGCACCGTCTCGACCTGGATCGCGCGCGGGACGTTGGCGTAATAGCGATAGGCGGGGCCGTCCGGGACGTCCTCGCGGTGCACCATCTCCTCGAAATCGAGCTGCGCGTACCATTCGATCGCGCGCCACGCCTCGGCCAGGTGGCCTGCGCTTTCGGCCAGCGCCTGCGGGTCGAGCCAGTCGTGCTGCGCGAGATGGCGGCGCACGCGGACCCGGTCGAACGCCTCGTCCTCGTTCGAGGGATCGCGCGCGGGCTCGATTCCCGCGGCGGCGACCACGGTTTCGAGGTCGCGCTTACGCCATGACAAGAGCGGGCGGACCAGCAGGATCTCGCTGCCCGGAACATGGCCGTGGGCGCGCACCCCGGCGAGGCCCGCGAGCCCGCTCCCCCGGGCAAGGCGCATGAGCAGCGTTTCGGCCTGGTCGTCGGCATGGTGCGCGGTGGCGAGCGCGCCGCAACCCTGCTCGCGCACCCAGCGGGCGAGCGCTTCGTATCTCGCCTCGCGCGCGCGCGACTGGAGATTGCCGCGCGGCACTTCGACGGCGAGCGCGGTGAAGGGAATGCCGCGTTCGGCGCACAGCGCCTCGACCATGGCGACTTCGCCCGCGGCCTCTGCGCGCAGGCCATGGTCGACGCTGGCGACCGCAATCCGCCCCGGCAGGGCGGCATGGGCAAGCAGCAGGAGTGCGAGGCTGTCCGGTCCGCCCGAGACGGCCAGACCGAGCGGCCCCTCGCGCTCCTCTTCCGGCCAGATCCGCGCGAGGTCCGCGTCGAAGCGGGCGATCAGGTCGGGATCGATATTCCCGGCAATGGCGCGTCTCCCCCGAAATCCGGGCCGTCGCGGCGCGGCGGCCTATTCGCAGGTCACCTTGCGGCGGTTGCTTTCGTACTGGTCGGCGAGCCGCCCGGTCGCGATCGCGGGATAGGTCTCCCCGAATTCGGCGAGCGCGATGCAGGCGCGCCGCGTGTCGCCCATTTCGATCATGCTCTCCGCAAGGAAAAGCAGGCTGTCGGGCGCGCGCCGCGCGGTGCGGTCGGCCTGATAATTGCGCAGGAACCAGCGCGCCGCCTCTTCGGCCATGCCGTCGTCGAGGAAGGCGCGGCCCAGCAGGTTGCGCCCGAAAGTGATGAGCGGGTGGTCGGGGTAGCCTTCGACGAAGCTAGACAATTGCTGGCGCGCTTCGGGATAGAAGCCGGCGTCCCACAGTCGGAAGCCGTAGGTGTATTCGTCCTCGCCCGGATCGCCCGTGTCGGGCTTGGTGATGGCCTGCACCGCGGCGAGCCGTTCGGGGCTGGGGCCGGTCGTTTCGGCACTGGCTGTCGCCGAACCGCTGCTGACCGGTGCGGTTTCGATCCGCTGGTCGCCCTCTGCCGCATCCTCGTCCGTCATCGCGGCAAGATTGCTGTCGGTCGCCGCGCTTTCGGCGGGCGCGGGCGTGCGGACGGTCGGCGCGGCCTCGAGCGCGGCGACGCGTTCGTCGAGACGGGACAGGGCGTTGGCGTTTTCTTCCGTGAGGGCGGTGAGGCGCTGCAATTGCAGCTCGAGTGCGTCGAGCCGGGCGAGGATGTCGGTGATCGCGCTGGTAGAGGGGCGGTCGGGCCGGCTTGCGGCCTGTTCGCCCCCGGTGATCTGCGGTTCGAAGAAGCGCCCGTCGCCGCCGGGAAAGACATTGCGCTGGAGCGCGCGGATCTCGGCCTCGATCTTGCGAAGGCGCGCATCGGTGTTGTCCTGCGCCGCGGCCGGGGCCGGCAGGGTCGCGAGGATCGCGCCGGCGACGAGCACGCCGAACGCCTGCGGGATGCGCCGGGCAAAGCGGCGAGGCGCGGGGGCGGCAGCTAGGGCGGGGGCGATTGTCATGGGTCTTGCGAGCTCCCTCTCTCGTCTCTTTCACATGGGTTCGCGCGCGGCCCGGCCGCGTCGGCGGGCATCACGCGCGCGCGTCCCTGCGGGAACGCGGATGAACACCATTCCAATCTGTGCCCGCTGCACGCCCTCAAGTCGAGGGGCGGGTGCTGCCAAAACGGTGGGAAATCGCAGCCCGCAGCGCGTTCAATTGGCCGAGGGACCATCCGCCTCGCCGCGCGCGAGCAGGGCGCGTGCCGAAACCGGTTCGCCGCCCATCGTCTGCGGCCCCTCGGCCAGCGGAGGCACCCTTCGGCCGCCGATGGTGATCGCAAAGGCATCGGGACGCCCGGTGTTTATCAGCGGTTCGCGCGCATCGCCCGGCACGGTAAAGCTTTCGCCGCTTTCCATCTGCGCTTCGTAGAGCCGTTCGCCGCCGCGTTCGTAAAAGCGCACCCAGACACCGTCCTCGGTCGCGGTGAAGACCACTTCGCCCGAAGCGTCGGGTGCGGGGGCCGGGGCGGCATCGGTGTCGGCGGCGGCGACCTGCGGCGCGGGCTCGGTCGGCGCAGCGGGCGCGGTGTCCTCGCGGGTAAGCGGCGGCAAGTCCGCGCCCTGGCCGAAATAGGAACTGGACAAGGCAACCACCCCGATCACCAGCACGATCGCGGCGATCGCGCCGAACCAGGCCAGGCCGTTCGACGGCAGCTTGGCCGGGTCACCCGGCTCCATCGCGCCCGCCCCGTGATGGCGGCGCTCGCCTTCGTCCGACAATTCGGCGCGAACCTTGTCGGCGATCTCTTCCTCGTCCAGCCCGACAACGCGGGCGTAGTTGCGGGCAAAGCCGATGGCGTAGGTGCGCGAGGGCAGGGTTTCGAAATCGCCCGCCTCGATCACTTCGAGATGGTGCATCGGGATACGGGTTTCCGCGGCGATATGGGCGAGTTCGAGGCGCTTGCGCTCGCGCGCGGCGCGCAGGGTCGCCCCGGCCCCGACGGGCTCGCCGCCGAGATCCTCCTCGGGCGCGTCGGCGAGCGTTTCGTCGCCGAACCCGCCGGTCTGTGTGTCGCTGCTCATGACCCGATCCACGCTATTTGCGGTGTGTGCGCCGGTTTCTGCGCTGGTTTTTGCGTTGCATCATAACAATCGCTGTTGCCCGGCGCTGTCAAGGCGTCGCCCCCGGCAATCGCGCGGATTGCCGCAGGCGCGCGGCGGGCTGCCGTATGGCAGCTCAATCGGTTTCGATCTCGCGCGCGCTCGCCCAGGCGGACAATTCTGCCCGGATGTCGGTGGCCGGGTCGGCCAGCCAGGCGGTGAGCGCGGCGGAAAGCTCGTCGAGGTCGATCTTGCGCACCAGTTCCTTGATCGGGCCGACCGCCGCGGGCGTGATCGAGAGGCGGCGGAAGCCGATGCCGAGCAATGCCAGAGCTTCCAGCCTGCGCCCGCCCATCTCGCCGCACACGCCGACATCGACGCCGCTGCCGACGCTCGACTGGATGACGCGCCGCAGGAACCGCAGGATCGACGGGGACAGCCAGTCGTAGCGCTGGGCGAGCTTGGGATTGGCGCGATCGGCGGCGAACAGGAACTGGGTGAGGTCGTTGGTGCCGACCGAAAGGAAGCTCAGTTTCGGCAGCAACAGGTCGAGCACCTCGGCCAATGCGGGCACTTCGAGCATTGCGCCGAAATGGATGCGTTCCGGCCCGAGCTTCTTCTTGGTGCGAAGGAAGGCGTGCTGTTCTTCGAAAACGGCCTTGGCGGCGTCGAATTCCCACACCTCGCTGACCATCGGGAACATGACGTAGAGCGCCCTGCCCCCCGCCGCTTCGAGCAACGCGCGCGCCTGCGCCTTCATCAGCCCCTCGCGTTCGAGCGCGAGCCGCAGCGCGCGCCAGCCCATCGCCGGATTCTCGTCGTTGCGCGCCACGTCCGAGGCGAGGTAGGGCACCGACTTGTCCCCGCCGATGTCGACCGTGCGGAAGATCACCGGCTTGTCCCCCGCCGCATCGAGCACGTCGCGGTAGAGCCGGGTCTGCCGCTCGCGCTGGGGGAGCGTCGCGGAGACGAGGAACTGAAACTCGGTGCGGAACAGGCCGACTCCGTCCGCGCCCGTCATGGCGAGATTGCTCATGTCGTCGCGCAGCCCGGCGTTCATCATCACCTGGATGCGCGTCCCGCAGCGGGTGAAGGGTTCGACATCGCGCAGCGAAGCATAGGCCGCCTGGCGCTCCTTCGACTTGGCGAAGCGCGCGTGGAAGGCATCGGAGACCTGCTGCAGCGGGCGCACGATCGCGTTGCCCGCGGTCGCATCGAGCAGAACCTCGTCGCCTTCGCGGATCACCCCGCGCACGCCCTGCGCCCGGCCGAGCACCGGCACGCCCATCGCCCGCGCGACGATCACGACATGGGCGGTCAATGACCCTTCCTCCAGGATCACGCCCTTCAGCCGCCGCTTGTCGTATTCGAGCAGTTCGGCAGGGCCGAGATTACGCGCGATCAGAATCGTGTCGCGCCGAAGCCCCTGCGAGGCCGCCGTGCCCAATTGCCCCGCGACGATCCGGATCAGCCGGTTGGCGAGATCCTCCAGGTCGTGCATCCGGTCGGCGAGCAGCGGGTCGTCGATCTCGCGCATCCGCATACGGGTGTGCTGCTGGACGCGCTCGATCGCCGCTTCCGCCGTGAGGCCGGAATCGATCGCCTCGTTGATGCGGCGCGACCAGCCCTCGTCATAGGCGAACATCTTGTAGGTCTCGAGCACCTCCTCGTGCTCGCCGCCGACGCCGAATTCGGCCTGGCCTGCAAGATTGTCGATCTGCTCGCGCATCTTGTCGAAGGCGCGGTAGACCCGCTGGCGCTCGGCCTCGATGTCCTCGGCCATGACCTGCGTGATCTGGACGCGCGGCTGGTGGTAGACCGCCTGCCCCGCGCCGAGCCCCTTGACCATGGGAAGCCCGGAGACGTTGGCGGGCGCGGTCTGCTCCTCGGTCAGGCCGCGCGCTTCCTCCTCGTCGACCAGTTCGGCATTGGCGATCAGTTCGGACAGCACCATCGCGGTGGTCTGGAGCGCCTCGATCTCGACATCCTCGTAGCGGCGCGGATCGACGTGCTGGACGCACAACACGCCCACCGCGCGTTCGCGGTAGACGATCGGTACGCCGGCGAAGGAATGGAATTTGTCCTCGCCCGTCTCGGGGCGATAGAGAAAGTCGGGATGCGCCTTCGCCTCGGCGAGGTTCAATGTCTCGACATTGGCCGCGATTGTGCCGGTCAGCCCCTCGCCCACCGCCATGCGGGTGACGTGGACCGCGCTCTGGTTGAGGCCGCGGGTGGCGAACAACTCGAGCATCCCCTCGCGCAACAGGTAGATCGAGCAGACCTCGCTGGTGAGGCATTCGCCGATGATCTCGACCACGCGGTCGAGCTTGCCCTGCGCGTGAAGGCGCGAGGCCATGACCTCGGTCAGGCGGGTGAGGATCTGGCGGGCGGATGCGGCAGCGGTCATGTGTCCCGCCCGGTCTACTGCGGAGCGCGCGCAAAAGCAAAGCGCCGCGTGAGCGCATGGGCTCGCGCTGCTGGAGGCAGAGTCGAACCCGCCGGTCGCGCAGCCTCGCGGGCGCGCCGGATGCTTGTCGCCGGGTCAATCCGGCCGGATCAGGCTGACGGGAGCGCGCGCGTCAGCCGCGCGCGATCTCCTCCTTCAATCGGAGCTTCTGCTTCTTGAGGAACTGGACCTTTGCAGCATCGGGCGCGGGCCGGGCCATTTCGTCGCGCAGGCGGGCTTCGATGCCGGCGTGCTTGGACTGGAGTGCCTGGACGTGCGAGGTGGAAGCTGCAGTTGCCATAGTCGTTACCTCCTTCAAGCCGGGGGGCTGCCCCCGAAAGAAGCGACTCGGACCCTTGCGGCCGAGCCGCAGGTTTGAAGCAAACCACAGGTAAGCTATCTTGCAAAGTCGTTAGAATGCGTGAATCGGCGTCTGCGCGGATGTGCGCGGTGAATCGTTAACGGGATCGGCACCTCGTTCAGGCCCATCGGCGCATGGCCGAAGGGTCTTCGGCGACGGGTTCGGGGAACAGGCAGGCAGGCGGAATGAACGAGGCGGAGCTGCGCAAGAAGCTCGAATTGCTGCGCACCGAACATCGCGATCTCGACGCGGCCATCGCCGCGCTGACCGAGGCGGGGGAGCGAACGGGCTTCGTCGACCAGCTCCAGATCGCGCGCCTGAAAAAGCGCAAGCTGCGCCTCAAGGACCAGATCGCGATCATCGAGGACGAATTGCTGCCCGATATTATTGCGTAGCTTTCTTTGCGATCGCCCATCCGGGCGATCGTCCTCGGTGCTATTGCTCGCTTCGCTCGCGCACCTGCGGGCGCGCGGTCGCGCTTGCGGCGGCTGCGCCGCCGATCAGCGCTCCCCGGCTCGATCTTCGATTTGCCCCCAAGAAGCGCAGGAACGGCCCGGAGGGCCGCAAGGGCGACTGCCCGCCCGCAGCGACGCGCCCGCAGGGCGCATGAGCGAGGATGTCGCGCGCCCGGATGGGCGCGCGCCAATAAAAACGTCCCGCACCGGGACACGTCGATCTTTTACCGGGAAAGTAACCATAGGATAATGGAGCTTCACGCCCCCGCGCCCTAACCCTGTGGGAGTCATGGCCCGCACCAGCGATCTTTCCCGCCCGATCATCGAGGCACTCTACACCGAAGCCCTCGTCCTTGCCGACGAGGTGCGCGCGGTCTTCGCCTCCGGGACGCGGCCTGCCGAACCCGCCGACCCGATGAGCGGCGAAGGCGCGATGATCCGGCTCGCGCTCTCGACCGAGGGGCTCAAGACCACGACGCGAATGATGCACGTGCTCGCCTGGCTGCTCAATCAGCGCGCGTTCTTTTCGGGCGAGCTGTCCGCCAGCCAGGTGCGGCGTCACGGCACGCTCCCGCCCGACCGCGAAGCGGATGCCGAAGCGCTGGCCCGGCTCGAACCGGAAACCCGCGCGCTGATCGAGGAAACGGTCCAGCTGCACCGCCGAATCGCGCGGCTGGATGAAGCATGGCGGCAGGATTTCGCCATGCAGTCGCCCGCGCGCGCGTTCCAGCAGATGATCGGGCGCGAACTGGGGCGCGGCTAGGGCGTCAAGCGGCGGCGAGCGCCTTGCGCCAGCGAGCCAGCCGCTCCTCGCGCACGTCGTCCGGCATGACCGGTTCGAAGCGGGTGAGCTCGCCCTGCATCGCCTCGGCCGCCGCCGCGAGGTCGGGGTAGAGCCCCGCCCCGGTCGCCGCCAGCATCGCCGCGCCGAGTGCGGTCGTCTCGACGAAGCCGGGCCGTTCGACCGGCACGCCGAGCACGTCGGCGAGATCCTGCGCCATCCAGTCGTTCGCCGCCATGCCGCCGTCGATGCGAAGGCTCGCCCAGGCGGTCCCGTCGGCGGCGAAGGCTTGCGCGAGGTCCCATGTCTGGTGCGCCATCGCTTCGAGCGCCGCGCGGGCGAGCTGTGCCTTGCCGCTGGCGAAGCTGAGCCCCGCTATCACCCCGCGCGCATCCGCCCGCCAATGCGGCGCGCCCAATCCGGCGAGCGCGGGCACGATCGTCACCCCGCCGCTGTCGGGGATCGACCGGGCGAGCGCCTCGGTCTCTTCGGCGACATCGACGATGCCGAGCGAATCCCTCAGCCACTGGACGAGGCTCCCCGCGACGAAGACCGAGCCTTCGATCGCGTAGGTCCGCTGGCCCTCAAGCTGGGTCAGCACGGTCGAGAGCAGGCGGTGCGTCGAACGCGGCACGGCGCCGCCCTGGTTGGTCAGGATGAAGGCCCCCGTCCCGTAGGTCGCCTTGGTCTCGCCCGGCGACAGGCAGGCCTGCCCGATGGTCGCCGCCTGCTGGTCGCCCGCGCAGCCGGTGATCGCGATCGGTCCGCCGAACAGGCGCGGGTCGGTCCGGCCGAGTTCACCCGCCATGTCGATGACTTCGGGCAGCGCGGCGCGGGGTACGCCGAAAAGCTCGCACAGCCCTTCGTCGAACTGCGCGCTTTCGAGGTCCATGAGCAGCGTGCGACTGGCATTGCTGGCATCGGTCACATGGCGCTTGCCGCCGGTAAGCTTGAAGATGAGCCAGCTTTCGACCGTGCCGAAGGCGAGCGTCCCCGCCTCCGCTGCCGCCTTCACCGCGGGCACGTTATCGAGCATCCAGCGCATCTTGGTGCCCGCGAAATAGGGATCGAGGACAAGGCCGGTGCGTCGCTGGACCTCCGCCTCGTGGCCCGCTTCGCGCAGCTCCATGCACAAGGGCTCGGTCCGGCGGTCCTGCCACACGATCGCGCGGGTCAGCGGCTCGCCCGTCTCGCGGTCCCAAGCCACCACCGTCTCGCGCTGGTTGGTGATGCCGAGCCCCGCGATCATCGCCGCCCCGCCTGCCCTAGGCACGACCTCGCGCGCGCAGGCCAGCGTCTTGTCCCAGATCTCGGCCGCATCGTGTTCGACCCAGCCGCCTTGCGGGTAATGCTGCGTCAGCTCGGCCTGGGCGCTCGCGACCATGACGCCGTCGCTGGCGAACAGCATGGCCCGCGTCGAAGTGGTCCCTTCGTCGAGCACGAGGATATAATCGCTCATCGTCTCCCCTTTTCCTGCGCCTCTCCCCTAAAGGCTGGCGCGACCCGAAGTCGAGGGGTGCGGCCGCGACCCTCGACAGGCGCGGCGCGCGCCGCCATATGCCCGGGCATGGCAGAGATCCCTCCCAAGCCCTGGCCCACCGGCGAGGCCGAAGCGGTCGAACCGCTGGTCCGCCGCGTGCTCGCCCCCAACCCCTCGCCCTATACCTACACCGGCACACAGACCTATGTCGTCGGCGAGGACGGCGGGCCGGACTGCGCGGTGATCGACCCCGGCCCGGCGGAGGAAGCGCATCTCGACGCGATCGAGCGCGCAATCGCGGGGCGCAGGGTCATCGCGATCATGTGCACCCACACCCACCGCGACCACTCGCCCGCCGCCGCCCCGCTGGCGGAGCGGACGGGCGCGCCGATCGTCGGCTGCGCGCCGCTGGTTCTGGAGGCCGACCTGCCGCGCTCGGACGAGAGTTTCGACACCACCTATGCGCCCGACCGCGTGCTGGAGGACGGCGAGGCGATGAAGGGCACGGGCTGGACCCTCACCGCTGTCGCGACCCCCGGCCATACCTCGAACCACCTGTGCTTCGCGCTCGAGGAATCGGGCGCGCTGTTCACCGGCGACCATGTCATGGGCTGGTCCACTAGCGTCGTCGTCCCGCCCGACGGCGACATGGGCGCCTATCTCGCCAGCCTCGAAAAACTGCTCGCGCGCGAGGACAGGGTCTACCACTCCGCCCACGGCGCAGCGATCACCAAGCCGCGCCAATTGGTGCGCGGGATGATCGGCCACCGCCGCCAGCGCGAGAACCAGATCCTGCGCCTGCTTGGGCAGGAGGCCCGCGCGGTCGGCGAGTTCATCCCGGCAATGTACAAGGGGCTCGACGAACGCCTCGTCCCCGCCGCCGAGATGAGCGTGACGGCGCACCTCCTTGACCTCGAAAAGCGCGGCCTCGTCGCGCGCGGCGAGGAAGCGGGCGTCGAAATCTGGCGCGGAGCCTAAGCTCGCTTTTCGCTCGAAAATCGCGCGTCTGCGCCTATATCGGTCGCTAAAAGGAATAGCGGGGATCCCATCATGAGCATCGAGACGAAACTTCCCACCGGCCAGGACCTGCTCGCCGAGATCGACCGGCTGCGCAAGGAACGTAACGCCGTCATCCTCGCGCATTACTACCAGACCGCCGACATCCAGGACATCGCGGACTTCGTCGGCGACAGCCTCGAATTGTCTCGCAAGGCGGCGGACACCGATGCCGACGTGATCGCGTTCTGCGGGGTCAAGTTCATGGCCGACACCGCCAAGATCCTCTCACCCGAAAAGACGGTGATCCTGCCCGACATGGACGCAGGTTGCAGCCTCGAAGACAGCTGCCCGCCCGAAAAGTTCAAGGCTTTCCGCGAAGCCCACCCCGATCACATCGCGCTGACCTACATCAACTGTTCGACCGAGGTGAAGGCGCTCTCCGACATCATCGTCACCTCCTCCAGCGCGGAGACGATCCTCCAGCAGATCCCCAAGGACCAGCCGATCATCTTCGGCCCCGACCGGCACCTCGGCGGGTGGCTCAGCCGCAAGTTCGACCGCGAGATGCTGCTTTGGCCGGGTGTGTGCATCGTCCACGAAGCCTTCAGCGAGACCGAGCTCCTCAAGCTCAAGGAACAGCACCCCGGCGCGCCCATCGCCGCGCACCCGGAATGCCCGCCGACAATCCTCGACCACGCCGACCATGTCGGATCGACGTCCTCGATCCTGAAATACGCGCAGGAATTCGAAGGCGACACGCTGATCGTCGCGACCGAGCCGCACATCATCCACCAGATGGAAAAGGCGCTCCCGGAAAAGAACTTCATCGGCGCGCCCGGCGCGGACGGCAACTGCGCCTGCAACATCTGCCCCTACATGGCCTTGAACACGATGGAGAAGCTCTACGTCGCCCTGCGCGACCTCGAACCACGTATCGAGATCGACGAGGACATCCGCCTCAAAGCCAAGAAGAGCCTCGACCGGATGCTGGAGATGGCAAGCGGGACCGTGGGCAAGGGCGACCTCGGCAGAGTCGAGATCGAGGAAATGCCCAAGGGCGAGGTGCCCAGCGGGGATTAATCCCTTCTGGGAGCGGGGGCGACCTTACGCTGGCTCGCCCGCGCCACCGCAAGAGCGCTTCCCAACAGCACCATCCCCGCAACGTCGAGCGCGGTGAGCATCTCGCCGAACACGCTCCAGCCGATCAGCGCGGCGACCGCCGGCTGGGTCAGCAGGGCGAGGCCGATCACCAGCGGCGGGAAATGGCCGAGCGAATAGACCAGCAGGCCCTGTCCGACGAGCTGGCTCGATACGAACAGGATCAGGATCGGCGTCCAGTCGGTCGGCCAGACCGGTTCGCCCAGCGCCAGCGCCAGCGCGAGCAGGGTCGGGCAGGCGAACAGGCTCACCCAGACGAGCAGGCTCCACCCGCCGAAACCGCCCCGCGCCCCTTGCAGGTTGAGCAGATAGACCGCGTAGAGCAGCCCCGCGGCGAGGCAGAACAGGTCGCCCACGAAGGTTTGCTGCGAAATCTCGAGACTGCGCCCGAGCAATATCCCGGCCCCTGCGAGCGCGCAGAAAATGGCGAGCCATTCCGCCCCGCGCGGCAGGCTGCGCGCGGCGATGAAGCCCCAGAACAGCAGCACGATGCTGCCCGAATTGCCAAACAGGGTCGCGTTGGCGAGCCGTGTCATGCCGATGCCGGTGTGCCAGCTGGCAAGGTCCAAGGCGAAGGCGGTCGCCCCGATCGCCACCGCGACAAGCGTGCGGCGCGGCATCCCGCCGAGCCGCTGGCCCGCGACCCGCGCGAACACCGCGAGGAAGGGGAGCGCCAAGAGCAGCCGCCAGAACGCCGCCGAGACCGGCCCCGTGTCCGCCAGCCGCACCAGCCACGGCCCCGTCGCAAGCGCGACATTGCCCGCCAGCAGCGCCGCCAGCAGCACCCACCCGCGCGCCCGCCCGAGCGCCTGCGGTGCAAGATTTTCTGTCCCGGCCCCCTCTTTTTCCATGCTTGCGCCCTAGCTCCATCACCGCCAAGTGAACAGCCAAGCGATACGCAACAGGAGGATTTCACGCGATGCACGACGCCCTTTTCCAGCCGCTCACCATGGGCGCGCTCACGGCGAGGAACCGCATCTTCATGGCCCCGCTCACCCGCGGGCGCGCGGCCGAGCCGATGTTCGTGCCGAACGAACTGATGGCGACCTATTACCGCCAGCGCGCGGGCGCGGGCATGATCCTGACCGAGGCGACCGGCATCAGCCGCGAAGGGCTCGGCTGGCCGAGCGCGCCCGGCATCTGGTCAGACGAACAGGTCGAGGGCTGGAAGCTCACCACCAAGGCCGTGCATGACGAAGGCGGGCTGATCGTCATGCAGTTGTGGCACATGGGCCGACTGGTCCACCCCTGGTTCCTCGACGGCGAACCGCCCGTCTCGGCAAGCGCGACACAGGCACCCGGACAGGCCCACACCCCGGTGGGCAAGCAGGACTACGCGCTTGCCCGAGAGCTTTCCAAGGAAGACATCGCCCGTGTCGTCGCCGACTATCGCCACGCCGCCGAAAACGCCAAGAAGGCGGGCTTCGACGGGGTCCAACTGCACGGCGCGAATGGCTATCTCGTCGACCAGTTCCTGCGCGATTCCTCGAACCTTCGCACCGACGAATACGGCGGCAGCCCGGAAAACCGCACCCGCTTCATGCGCGAAGTTCTCGAAGCGCTGGTCGATGTCTGGGGCGCGGACCGCGTCGGCATTCGCCTGTCGCCCAACGGCGAGACGCAAGGGGTCGACGACAGCGACCCGGCGGCGACCTTCGGCGCGGCGGCGAAGGTGTGCGAAGAGCTCGGCCTCGCCTTCGTCGAACTGCGCGAGCCCGGCCCCGACGGGACTTTCGGCGCGACCGACGTGCCCAAGCAGAACCCGGTCATCCGCGCGGCCTATTCGGGCGCGCTGATTCTCAATTCGGACTACACCGCCGAAGCCGCCGAAGAAGCCGTCACCAGCGGCGTGTGCGACGCGGTGAGCTTCGGGCGGCCCTATATCTCGAACCCCGACCTCGAGACCAGGATCGCGCGGGGCGCGCACTGGAACCCGAACAAGGACGTGCCCAAGAGCTGGTATTTCCCAATCCCCGAAGGCTATGTCGATTACCCGACGCTCGCCGAAGAAGAGGCGGAAGGCGCGGCGGCCTAGTCCTCGACCGGCGGCGCGACCGGAAGTCCGGTCGCGGCCGGCGAGGGAGAAGGCTGCGGCGCGGGCACGGGCGCGGGTGCGGGGGTCTCATCCCCCTCCTGCGCCCCATCCGCTTCGACCGCATCGCCTTCATCCCCGCCCTCGGCCCGATCGCCTGGGCTCGTCTCGCGTTCCATCGGCGGGGATTGCGAGCGCAGCCGCTCGAGCGGGAGCATATCGTCGCTGATCGTCCCGCCGAGCACCTCGCCCGCTGCTTCGCCCCCCTGCGCGGTCTCGCGCGGGGCTTCGGCCTCCTCCTCGCAGGCCGACAAAAGCAGCAGCGCGCCCAGCGCCGGGGCTGCGAGTTTCGTGAAAGTCAGCGGCATGAATTGCGTCCCGTGCGGTCCAAGGTGTCGAGGAAATCCTGCGCCCGAGCGATCAGCGCGGCGTCCCAGTCCTCGCGCGACACCTCCTTGCCGAGCCGGGCGAGGCTCGTCACCCCGAATTCCTCGATCCCGCACGGCACGATGCCGGAAAAGTGCGAGAGGTCCGGGTCGAGATTGACCGAGAAGCCGTGCATCGTCACCCAGCGCCGCACGCGCACGCCGATCGCGCCGATCTTCGCCTCGCGCCCGTCGATGTCCCGGGTCCAGATGCCGACGCGCCCCTCGCTGCGCCAGGCCTCGACCCCGAAATCGGACAGGGTGTCGATGACCCAGCCCTCGATCGCATGGACAAAGCAGCGCACGTCCTTGCCGCGGCTGTTGAGGTCAAGCATCAGGTAGCCCACCCGCTGGCCCGGCCCGTGATAGGTGTAGCGCCCGCCGCGCCCGGCCTCGACCACCTCGAAGCGCGGGTCGGTGAGCTCCTTCGGGTCCGCGCTGGTCCCGGCGGTGTAGACCGGCGGGTGTTCGAGCAGCCAGACCATCTCGCGCGCCTCGCCCGCGGCCACGGCGGCATTGCGCGCCTCCATCTCCGCAAGCGCCTCCGCATAGGGCACGAGCGTGTTGGATACGCGCCATTCCACTGCGGGATCGGGCGCGATGCCTGTGGCGGAGTCGGGCGCTGTGCTTGCCATGGCGACTGCGTGGGGGCATTAGCAGCGCATATCAAGAGGCAAGCGAAGGGGCTTGCCGCGAGCCGACGGGGATCGACATGGCCAAGAACGGGGCGGGACAGCCGATGAAGCTCGACATGGGACGCGCGTGGAACGACGCGATGGGCCTGCTTTCGGCCAATTTCGCGGTGATCGCCACGGTCCTCGGCCTGTTCTACTTCCTCCCTCAATTCGCGATCGCGCTGTTCGCGCCGGATGCCAGCGCGACAGCCGCGCCGGACCTGCCGCCCGATGCCTCGCCCGAAATGGTGATGGAGGCGCTGAACGAGACCTTCAGCGCGGCCTATGCCGATATCTGGCCCTACATCCTGCTGACCGCGGTGCTCGGCTATGTCGGCGCGCTCGCGGTGCTCGCCCTGCTGCGGCGCGAGGGCAACCCGACCGTTGGCGAGGCGCTCAAAGCAGGGATCATCGGCACACCGAGCTATTTCGCAACGCAACTCCTGTTCGGCCTTGGCGCGGGCCTGTTCATCGTGCTGCCGGTTGCGCTGGTCGGAGCCATCGCGCCGATCGCGGCGGTCCTCGTCGGGCTGCTGCTCGTCGTGGTGCTGGTCTATGCCGCATTCAAGCTGCTGCTGGTTCCCGCCGTCATCGGTATCGAGGGCGACCTCAACCCCTTCGCGGTCATGGCCCGTTCGTGGCGGCTGACCAAGGGCAACACTTTGCGCATCTTCACCTTCGTTGTGCTGCTGTTCGTCGTGCTCATCATCGTCACGATCATCGTCTCGCTGGTCGCGGGCCTGATCTTCGCGGCAATGGGCGATGAGGCGGTGCGGATCGGCGGCGGCTTCATCAGCGCGCTCACCAATGCGGCGGTCGGTGCAATCTACCTCACCGTGATCGCGGCGATCCACCGGCAGCTTTCGGGCGACCGCGAGAGGGTCATCGAGACGTTCGAGTAGCTGCAGGCGCGATTGCACGAATCCGCCGCCTCGCGTAGCGCGAGGCAGCCATGGCCGATGCCGATCCCCCGTCCCTGACCACTCGCCCCGGCACGATTTCGCGCGGGCGCATGGCGCTGCTTTTCACCGTCATGCTGGTGACCGCGGCGGGCAACACCGCGATGCAATCGGTCATGCCATCGATCGGCACGGCGCTGGGGGTCGAGGACGTCTGGATCAGCCTCGCCTATTCGTGGTCGGCGCTGCTGTGGGTGGTGTGCGCCCCCATCTGGGCGCGGCGTTCGGACCGGCGCGGGCGCAAGGCGATGATGGCGCTGGGCCTGTCGGGCTTCGCCGTGTCGATGACGCTGTGCGGGCTCGTGCTCTATGCCGGGCTGTCGGGCTGGCTCGGCGCGCTGTGGACGCTCCTCGCCTTCGCCGCCGCGCGCAGCCTCTATGGCGGGTTCGGCAGCGCCGCGCCCCCGGCGGTGCAGGCCTATGTCGCCTCGCGCACGCCGCGCGCCGAGCGGACGCAGGCGCTTTCGCTGATCGCTTCCAGCTTCGGGCTCGGCACGGTGATCGGCCCGGCGCTCGCCCCGCTGATGGTCCTGCCGTTCCTCGGGCTCGGCCTTGTCGGGCCCTTCCTGTGCTTCGCCGCGCTGGGGCTTGCCGCGCTCATCGTGCTGCGGCTGCGCCTGCCCAATGACGAACCGCAATTCGCCGCGCGCGGGTTCGCTGCGCCCTATTCGAGCGCCTCGGGCGCACCGAGCGATCCCGATGCGAGTTTCGAGGCCGAGGAGACCGGCGAGCCGCCGCGCCTCAGGTGGACCGACCGGCGGCTGCGCCCGTGGATCGTCGCGGGCTTCTTCGGCGGCCACGCGCAGGCCATGGTGCTCGGCATTTCGGGTTTCCTCGTGCTCGACCGATTGGGTTTGCGCGATACGCCTGCCGAGGGCGCGGGGCCGGTCGGGCTTGTACTGATGAGCGGCGCGATCGCGACCTTGCTCGCGCAGTGGGGGCTCATCCCACGCTTCGATCTCGGCCCGCGCGCTGCGACCTTGTGGGGACTGGTCATCGCCGCTTTCGGGACCACGGTGCTGGCATTGGGGGCGACGATCCACACCATCGCGCTCGGTTATGCCATCGCCTCGTTGGGCTTCGGCCTGTTCCGTCCGGGCACGACTTCGGGCACGTCGCTCGCGGTGACGCGGGCGGAACAGGGGCAGGCATCGGGGATCGTCGCGAGCCTTGCCGGCGCGAGCTACATCTACGCTCCGGCGCTGGGCGTGTGGCTCTACAACCACTCCGACTGGCTCGGCTTCGGGCTGATCGTGGCGCTGTGCCTCGGCGTGCTGGTGCACGGCTGGTTCGCGCTGCAATCCGACCGCGACCTCACCGGCGCGGCGGGCGACTGAGAAGGAAATCCGGCGGCGTCAGCCGCCGCAAGCGTGGAGTCGAAGCCGGAGGCGCAGACGTGCGAAGCACACCTGCACGCGCGCCGGATGGCGTGAGGGAATCAGAGAATCTCCAGCACCCTGTCCTGAGGGCGGCACAGGCGCACGCCCTTCTCCGTCTCGACCAGCGGGCGCTCGATCAGGATCGGGTCGGACACCATCGCATCGAGGATGGTGTCGATGTCGGCCTCCGGGAGCCCGCGTTCCTCCGCATCCGTGCCGCGCAGGCGCAGGCCGTCCTTCGGGCTGATACCGGCATCGATGTAGAGCTGGGCGAGCTTGTCTCGGGTCGGCGGCTCCTTGAGATATTCCACCACCGTCAGATCGACGCCCTTGAGGTTCTCGAGAATCGCGAGCGTCTTGCGCGAAGTGCCGCATTTGGGGTTGTGCCAGATCGTCGCCTTCATGCCTGTCCTCCTGCTGGATCGCCTCGCCGACTAGCCCCGATCCGGCGCGATTGCACGGGCGAAAGGGAGCGGGGCGAAAATAATCACGACTTCGCTTGCTCTTGCGAATAATTTGCATTAGCCGGGCGAGCGAAGGATGCGGGGGCATCCTCGCAAAGACGGAAAACTCCAAAGGAATTCAAATGACCTATCGCCTGACGCGCGCCGCCCTGATGCTGGGCTGCGCGTCGCTCGCCTTCCCCGCTTTAGCGGATACCGGCTCCGAGACGGACAGCGCCGAAACCGCCGGCGCCAACGCTGTCAGCGCGCCCGCCGACAACAGCCCGGCGCTCGACAATATCGTGGTCGAAGGCGACGTGCTCTATTCCGACCTCGTCAACGCGCTCAAATCCCCCACCCCGATCATCGACGTGCCGCAGAGCCTGTCGATCGTCACCGACGAGGAAATCGAGCGCCGCGGCTTCACCAGCATCGCGCAGATCGCCGACTACACGCCCTCGGTCACCATGTCGCAGGGCGAAGGCCACCGCGACGCGATCATCATCCGCGGCATCCGTTCGACAGCCGACTTCTTCATCGACGGCGTGCGCGACGACGTGCAGTACTACCGCGCGCTCTACAATCTTCAGCAGGTCGAGATCCTGCGCGGGCCCAACGCGCTACTGTTCGGGCGCGGCGGAACCGGCGGCATCGTCAACCGCGTCACCAAGAAAGGCGTCTTCGGCGAGACTTTCGGAAGCGCGCAGGTCGCTCTCGACACTTTCGGCGAATTCGGCGTCTATGCCGATTTCAACCTACCCGCAGGCGACAATGCGGCCTTCCGCCTCAATGCGATGTACGAAGGGCTGGATAACCACCGCGATTTCTACGACGGCGAGAGGATCGGGATCAATCCGACCCTGCGCGCCGAGCTCGGCCCGGACACGGTGATCGACCTCGCCTACGAATACATCGACCACGAACGCTTCATCGACCGCGGCATCCCCACCGGCGCGGATGGCCGCCCGGTCGAGGCCTTCGAGGACATCGTTTTCGGCGACCCGGAAGAGAACTTCACCGCGCTGAAGGCGCACACCTTCCGCGCGCTGCTGCAGCATGACTTTTCGGAGAACCTCAAGGTCAACGCGCAGGCCTTCTACGGCGACTACGACAAGGTCTATTCGAATCTCTATGCAAGCGGCTACGACGCGGTGAACACGCCCGACCAGGTCACGCTCGACGGCTATGTCGACGAGGTCGAGCGCGAGAACCTCATCCTTTCGGCCAACCTCGTCGGCGCGTTCGAGACCGGCAGCCTCGCACACACGCTGGTCGCGGGGGTGGAATACATCGACACCTCGTCCGACCAGTTCCGCTTCAACGCCTTCTGGGACACGACGCAGGACGACAACGAGATCTTCACGATCCAGCGTCCGCTCGCCCTGCGCGGCGGGGTCGGCACGAACGCCTTCGGCCAGCGCACGGTCAATGATTTCACCGTCGATCTCAACGACGACACGCGCGTCAACATCGAGGTGTTCTCGGCATACGTGCAGGACGAGGTGAAGGTCGCCGACTGGCTGCGGCTGGTCCTCGGCGCGCGCTTCGACAGTTTCGACATCGGGGTCGACGACGTGGTTGCGGGCACGTTCCGCAGCCGCAAGGACGAGGAAATCTCGCCCCGCCTCGGCGTAATCGTCAAGCCGCGCGAGAACGTCTCGCTCTATGCGAGCTATTCGGAAAGCTTCCTGCCGCGTTCGGGCGAGCAGTTCGACAACATCACCGCGACCGAACAGGCGCTCGACCCCGACCGCTTCAGCAATCTCGAAGCCGGGATCAAGTGGGACGTCGCCGACCGGCTGAGCCTGACGGCGGCGGTGTTCGAGATCGAGCAGACCTCGCCCCAGCCGGCCGACAACGATCCGGAAACGCTCGAAGTGATCGATTCGAAGATCCGCGGCTTCGAGATTGCGGCGGATGGTGCGGTGACCGACTTCTGGACCATCTCGGCGGGCTATTCCTATCTCGACGGGGAACAGGTCGACCGGCTCGGCCCGACCGGCCTTCGCCCGCGCGAACTGCCCGAGCACATGGTCTCGGTGTGGAACGACTTTACGATAGGCGACCGGCTCGGGCTCGGCCTCGGCCTCACGCACCAGTCCTCGAGCTTCGCGGACAACGGCAATAATGCGATCCTGCCCGCCTACACCCGGTTCGACGCGGCGGCATGGTATGACGTGACCGACAGCGTGCGCGTGCAGGTGAATGTCGAGAACCTGACCGACGAGCTTTACTTCCCCAATGCCCACGCGGTGCATCAGGTGACGGTCGCGCCGCCCCTGAACGCGCGCTTCGCGGTGACGGCGAAGTTCTAGCTCAATCGCGTGCGGGCTTCAGCGCCGGGACCGCCCTTGCGGCGTCCTCGGCGCTGACGCCCGGCGGCGGGGCGGCGCTGATGCTCTCACGGCGCTGCTGGACCCGCCCCGCGCGCTCGACCGCGCGCACCAGCCGAGGATAGACCCCGCAGCGGCACATATTGGGGATCGCCTCGAGGATCTCGGCCTCGGACGGCGAGGGGTTGCGCTGGATCAGCGCGGCCGCCGCGATTACGATGCCGGGCGTGCAATAGCCGCACTGGATCGCCTGTTCGGCGACCATCGCCTGCTGCACCGGGTGCGAGCGGTCGGGCGAGAGCCCCTCGATCGTGGTGATGAAGCGCCCCTCGGCTTCGGCCAGCGTGATCCGGCACGATCTCAGCGCCGCCCCGTCGACCAGCACCATGCACGCGCCGACGCAGTCGCCTCCGCAGGCTTTCGTGCCGGTGAGGTTCATCGCGTCGCGCAGGGCATGGACGAGCGGCATTTCCGGGTCGAGGTCGAACCGCACCGGGCGGCCGTTGACCGTCATGCTCGACATGGCAGCGGGGCTTTCCTTTGGCGGCTAGCGGCGCGCGATCAGTGACGCCAGCTGTCGTCGATCCGGTCGATCTTGCGTTTCCACGCCTCGAAATCGAACAGGCCCGCGCCGCCCTGCCCGGCCATCACAGACAGATCGCGCTGGTGGACGTCGACGACCTCCTGCGGGACGATGTTGGGATTGCCCATGCCGAGCGTCGCGACCTGGATCTCGCAGGCGCGCTGCAGCGCCCACATCTTCACGAACATCCCAGGAATGGTCTTGTCCATCACGACGGGCCCGTGATTGCGCAGCATCAGGATCGAATGCTCGCCGAGATTCTCGACCAGCCGCTCGCCTTCCTCGGGCCGCACGGTGACGCCCTCGAAATCGTGGTAGCCGATCTGGCCCTGGAAATTGCAGGCGTAGAAATTGCTCGCAACCAGGCCGTCCTTGTGGCTGCACACCGCCATCGTCGCGGTGGTGTGGACATGGCAGATCGCCGCCGCGCGCTCGCCCAGGTGCTGGTGGAAATAGGCGTGCTGGGTGAAGCCCGCCTTGTTCACCATGTAGGGGCTGCCGCCGACATTGTTCCCCTCGACGTCGATCTTGACGAGATTGCTCGCGGTCACCTCGTCATAGAGCAGGCCGAAGGGGTTGATGAGGAAGGTGTCTTCCTCGCCCGGAACCTTGACCGAAATGTGGTTGTAGATCGATTCAGACCAGCCGAGGTGGTCGAAGATGCGATAGCACGCCGCAAGGTCGAGGCGGGCCTGCCATTCTTCCTTGCTGCACTGGCCTTCGAGGCTCTGCTGGTTCGGCTTGAGCTGGGTCGCCATGGGGAAAGTCCTCTCGTCTCATTGGGCTTTGCGCAGTTTATCGCACGGCTTTGCGCATCGCCGCAAGCGGGCCTTGCATGGTTTGCCTTTGCCAAGCGCCCGCGCGCCCATTACCTCGACAGGCGATGAGCGCGGCTTCCAAAGCAGACAGCGGCCCGGCACGGGCTCCCGCCGACCCGGCGAGCGCGCCCGCCAGACTGGTGACCGGGAGCATCCCGCGCCATCTCGTCGGCCAGACCCTGCCGATGATCGTGGGCGTGGCGGCGATCATGTCGATCGGCCTCGTCGATGCCTATTTCGTCGGGCAGCTGGGGCCGGACGCGCTGGCGGCGATCTCCTTCATCTTCCCGATCTCGGTCGCGCTCGCCTCGCTGGGTGTCGGCCTGATGGTGGGGATCAATTCGGTCGTCGCCCGCGCGCTGGGCGAAGGCGACGCGCACAAGGCCGCGCGGCGGGCCAATTTCGGGATCGCCTTCGCCTGCACCGCGGGGCTCGTCATGGGGCTCGGCCTCTTCCTCCTGCTCGATCCCGTCTTCGCGCTGATGAACGCGAGCCCTGAAACGCTGCCGCTGATCACGACCTATATGCAGCCCTTCGCCCTCGGCTTCCCCATGCAGATAGCAATCATGGGCTTCAACGGCGTGCTGCGGGGACAGGGCGAGGCAAGGAAGACCAGCCTCGTATCGATCACCTATGCCGCGGCGAACTGGGTGCTCGATCCGATTCTGATCACCGGCGCGTTCGGCTTCGAGGGGCTGGGCATTGTCGGCGCGGCCTATGCGACGGTGATCGGCTGGGCGCTGGGCGTCGGTGTCGCGGTGCTGCTGGTCAGGCGCGCGGCGATCCCGCTCGACCTGTCGCTGGTCGTCAAGGGCCGGATGCTCGATCCTGCAAAGGCGATCCTGAGAGTCGGTCTGCCCGCAAGTTTCTCCAATGCGATCAACCCCTTCGGCCTTGCCGTCCTGACCGCGCTGGTCGCGCTCGAAGGCGAAGCGGCGGTGGCGGGGTTCGGCGCGGCAGGACGGCTGCAGAGCTTCGCAACGGTCCCGCTGCTCGGCCTGTCGGCGAGCATAGGTGCGATCGTCGGGCAGAACTGGGGCGCGCGCCAGTTCGGCCGGGCGCGCGAGGCGGCGATGCTGGCGGGCGGCTTCTGCATCGCATGGGGCCTGTTCATCGCAGTCGGCATGGTGACGGCGGGCGACTGGTTCGCCGACCTTTTCACCGACGATCCGCCGGTGATCGCGGAGTTCAAGACCTACCTCAAGATCGCCGCATGGGGCTATGCCGGATTCGGTCTGCTGATCGTCGGCAACGGAATCATGAACGCGATCGACAAGGCCGGTTACGCGCTCGTGCAGTCGATCGGCCGCGTCTTCGTCGTCATGCTGCCTGTCGCATGGCTGCTGCAGGGCGCATGGGGCAGCGAGGCGGTCTATTTCGCCGAGCTCGCCGCCAACGTCTTCGGCGGCGTCTCCGCGATCGGTCTCGTCTGGTACCTGTTCAAACGCAGGCAGGCGCGAGAGGCGCAGCGGACAGGGCGCTAGGCGTTCGTTAACCATCCCCCGGCATAGAGACGCGTGAGCAGCAACTGGGGCGCGCTTTATGGACGACCTGCTGGCGGATTTCGTCGCCGAGACACGCGAGATGCTGGAAGCGAGCGAGGGCGAGATCATCGCCTGGGAAGCCGATCCGGCCGATCGCGCGCGGCTCGACACGATCTTCCGCTTCGTCCACACGGTGAAGGGCAATTGCGGCTTTTTCGATTTTCCCCGCCTCGCCGGGCTCAGCCACGCCGCAGAGGATGCGCTCGCCGATTGCCGAGCCGGTCGGCGCGAACCCGACAGCGCTCTGGTTTCCGCCGTGCTCGCGATCATCGACCGGATCGCGGCGATGGTGGATGCGATCGAGATGGGCGAGGACTTTCCCGAAGGCGGTGACGAGGCGCTGATCGCGGCGCTTGCCGAAGAGCCCGAGATCGAGATCGACGCGCGCGGCGAAAGCGCGACTGCCGATGGTCCGGAAGGCCCAGGCGACGCACCTGCCGAGCGAAGCGAGGCCCGCTCGGCCTCCTCCGGCACGGCGCAGCGCTCGATCCGCCTGCCGGTCGAACTGCTCGACCGGGTGATGAGCGGCGTCTCCGACATGGTGCTCGCGCGCAACGACCTCGCCCACCGGCTGCGGCAGGCGGGCAACCAGCCGACCATCGACGGCCCCTTCGAACGGCTCACCACGATCCTGTCCGACGTGCGCGATGCGATCACCCGGATGCGGATGCAGCGGATCGAGACGCTGTTCTCCTCGCTCCCGCGGCTCGTGCGCGACCTGTCGAGCGAGCTCGGCAAGCAGGTCATGATCGATCTCGAGGGCGGCGACGTCGAACTCGACCGCGAGATGATCGAGGTGGTGCGCGACCCGCTCACCCACATCATCCGCAATGCCATCGACCACGGGGTCGAACCGCCGTCCGACCGGCTTGCAGCGGGCAAGCGCGAGATCGCGCTCCTTTCGATCGCCGCGCGCCAGTCCGGCAACATGATCTCGATCGTGGTCAGCGATGACGGGCGAGGGCTGGACGAGGAGCGGATCGCGGCCAAGGCCGTCGCGACCGGCCTCGTCAGCGAAAGCGAGCGGCGCGAGATGGGCCGCGACAAGATTCTCCAGCTGATCTTCGAACCGGGCTTTTCGACCGCGGAGAAAGTCACCGGCGTGTCCGGGCGCGGCGTCGGTCTCGACGTGGTGCGACAGAATCTCGAACGCGTCGGCGGCAGCATCAAGGTGTCGAGCCAGCCGGGTGTCGGCACGCTCTTCACGCTGCAGATTCCGCTCACCCTTTCGATCATCGCCGGCCTCACGGTCGAGACGGGCGACCAGCGTTTCGCCATCCCGCAAAGCTATGTCGAGGAGATTGTCCATTCCTCGGCCAAGGCGCTCGATTACACCCGCATGGGCGAGACCGCGCTCATCACCTTTCGCGGCCAGCGCGTGCCATGCCTCTTGCTGTCGAACGTGCTCGGGCTCCACTGCAGCGACGTGGCCGAGGGCGATCACACAATGGTCATGCTGCGCCTTGCGAGCGGCGACCTCTTCGCGCTCGCGGTCGACCGGATCCACAGCCACGGCGACCTGGTGGTCAAGCCGCTCGCCCCGGCGGTCATGAAGAGCGGTTTCTATGCCGGCTCCACGCTGCTCGACGACGGGCGGCCGGTCCTGCTGCTCGACGTGACCAACATCGCGGGGATGTACGATCTCGTCTCGGACGCGCGGACCCGCGTGCTCAAGGCCGGGATGGACGAGGACGCGGCGCGCGCGGGCGGCGATATCATGCGCGCCATGCTGTTCACCGATTTCGCCGGTCGTCGCTGCGGTATCCGGCTCGAACTGGTCAAGCGGATCGAGACCGCGCCCGCGAGTGCGATCGACCGCAGCGGGGCCTCGCCGCGCGCCGTCATCGACGGGGTGATCCTGCCGCTGGTCGGCCTGCCGGAGGGACCGCTGCAATCGGAAAAGCTGCGCCTGCTGCGGCTGTCCGACGGCACCTGCGAACTGCTCCACGCGGTTGCCGAGGTGGACGATGCGGTCGAACTCACCGAACCCTTGAAGCCCATCGCCGACGACCCGCTGATCGAGGCGGTCACACTGGTCGGCGGACAGACCGTGACGCTCATCGACGGGCACGAACTCTTCGCCCGCCACGGCGAGCCGCCCGAACCTGCCGCACGGCCGCTCGCCCGCCTGCCCGACAGCGAATGGGCACGCACCATCCTCGCCCCGCTCGTCACCTCCGCCGGATACGAGATCGCCGAGCCTAACGCCGCCGAGGACGAGGTCGCGCTCACCATCATGTTCGAGGACGTCTACGAAGTCGCCGCGGCGCTCGAGCGTCCGGTCACTGGGCCTGTCATCCGCCTGCGCGACCAGCCGGACGGCGGCGATGCTGAGACGATCTACCGCTACGACCGCGCCGCGCTGGTCGAGGCGCTGCATCACGCCCGCACCCGCCCCGGTCGGCGGATGGGCCAATCGGGAGACGCGGCATGAACGACCTTCTCGTCATGACCCAGATCGCCGGGCGGCGCTGCGCGCTCCACGCCCATGACGTGAGTTCGGTGATCGAGATCGGCGCGGTCACGCCGGTCCCGCGCACACCGCCCTTCATCGCCGGGATCACCGCCATGCGCAGCCAGGCGCTGACGGTGATCGACTGCCGCGTCGCGCTGGGGTTCGGCGAGGAAAGCTGGGCGACCGACCACCGCGCCGCGGTCGTTGCTGTCGCGGGCCATTCCTACGCCCTCAGGGTCGACGCGATCGAGGACATCACCACGGGCGCGGCCGAACCGGGCCAGGTTCCGGGCGGCTTCGGCCCAGAATGGTCGCGGGTGGCGACCGGCATGATCGAGACCGCGATCGGCCCAGCGCTGCTGCTCGACCTTTCCGCGCTGATCGCCGGTCCGGCGCGCGCCGCCGAGGACTTCGGGGCCGCGGCTTAATCCAAAACTTACCTCTTATCCCTATCCCAACATGAGAAACCACGGCCGGGGGTCCCATGAAAACGTGCCTTATCGTCGATGATTCGCGGGTGATCCGAAAGGTCTCGAGGCATATCCTCGAAACCCTGGGCTTCACCGTCAGCGAAGCGGAGAACGGCAAGGAAGGGCTGGAAGCCTGCGAGGCGGCGATGCCCGACGTGATCCTGCTCGACTGGAATATGCCGGTGATGACCGGCATCGAATTCATCACCCAGCTGCGCCAGCGCCCCGGCGGCGAAGCGCCCAAGGTGGTGTTCTGCACGACCGAGAACGACGTCGCCCATATCCGCGAGGCGATCTCCGCAGGTGCCGACGAATACGTGATGAAGCCGTTCGACCACGAAACGCTGCAGATCAAGCTCCAGCTGGTCGGCTTTGCGTGAGCGCCGGGATGAGCGCGCCCCCCTCATCATCGCCTGACCGGACCCACCCTGCGAGCGAAGCGCACGGCGCGATCCGGGTGATGATCGTCGATGATTCGCTGACCGTGCGCACGGTTTTCAAGCGAATGGTCGAAAGCGACCGGTCGATGGTCGTCACCGGCACGGCGAGCAGCGCTGAACGGGCGATCGTGCAATTGAAGAGCGAACCGGCAGACGTGGTCCTGCTCGATCTCGAAATGCCGGGCATGGGCGGGCTCGAGGCTCTGCCGCAGATCCTTGCGACGTCGGACAACGTGCAGGTTCTGGTCGTCTCCTCGCTCACCCAGGACGGAGCCGAGCACACGCTCGCCGCGCTTTCGACAGGGGCGGCGGACACCATGCTCAAGCCGCGTCCGGGCGGCTTCAACGAGGACTATCGCAGCCAGCTGCTCGCCAAGATCCGCGCGCTCGGGGGCAGCACCGCCGAAGCGGTCGGGATCGAAGCCGAACTCGCACCGCCCGGCAGCACCGTGCGTTCCGACCCTGCCGCGATCAAGCGCCTGCTGCGCGCCAAACGGCCCGAAGTTCTCGCGGTGGGCGCATCGACCGGCGGAATACACGCCCTGAACCTGATGCTGCGCGGGCTGACGCCGGAATTCGACCTGCCGATCCTCGTCACGCAGCATCTGCCCTCCTCCTTCATGCCGGTCTTCGCCCGCCAGATCGAGGTCGCGAGCGGACGCCGCGCCCATATCGCCGAGGACGGCACGCCGATCCGCCCGGGCGAGATCGCGGTCGCCACCGGGCACGGCCACATGATCGTCGAACGGCGCGGCGAGGAACTCGTAGCGCGTATCAGCGCCGATCCCATGCCGAGCGGCTGCCTGCCGTCGGTCGACCCCATGCTCGCCAGCCTCGCCAAGGCGTGCGAGGGCCGCGCGCTTGCCGTGATCCTGTCGGGCATGGGCCGCGACGGGGTGGAAGGCGCCGCCGCGCTGCACCGCGCGGGCGGCACGATCTACGCGCAGGACGCCGAGACGAGCGCGGTCTGGGGGATGCCAGGCGCAGTCGCCAAGGCCGATCTCGCGACTCTCATCGGCCCGCCCGAAACGCTGGCCGAGGCGATCATGGCGCTGGTTCCCGCCACGCTCGCCCGATAGGCGGCGAAAGGGATTGCCGACCGCATGATCGATTCCAGCCACGCCTCCCACCAGATCGTCGCCGACCTGCTTGCCGAGCGGACCGGCCAGCAGCTTACCGAAAGCCGCCGCTGGCGCGTTTCGAGCGCGCTCGCCGGGGTTTTCCGCGAATACGGCATCAGCAATGTCGACCAACTCGTCTGCCTGCTCGACGAGCCGCGCCGCCGTTCGAGCGACCGCGACCTGGCGACCGAGGTGGTGGAAGCGCTGCTCAACAACGAGACCTATTTCTTCCGCGACAAGCCGACCTTCGACCAGCTGCCCGCCGAAATCCTCCCGCTGCTCGCCGAAAGGCGGGCCGAGACGAAACGTCTGACGATCTGGTCGGCGGGTTGTTCGACGGGCCAGGAAGTCCATTCGCTCGCCATGCTGCTCGCCGAACAAAAAGACCGCTGGGCGGGCTGGAGCATCGACATCCTCGGCACGGACGTTTCGCACAAGGCGATCCGCGCCGCGCGCAGCGGGCTCTACAGCCAGTTCGAAATCCAGCGCGGGCTCGGCGTCGCGCAGATGCTGCGCCATTTCGAGGAGACGCCTGCGGGCTGGCAGATCCTCGAGGAAGTGCGCCGCACCACCCGCTTCCAGCAGCACAACATCCTCACCGAACCGCCGCTGCGGCAGCCGGTCGACCTGATCCTGTGCCGCAACGTGCTGCTCTATTTCGACGTCGAGACCCGTCGCCGCGCCTTCGCCCGCCTGTCGGGCGCGCTCGCCCCCGACGGGTTCCTGATGCTCGGCGCGGGCGAAACCGTGGTCGGCCAGACCGATGCCTTCGTCCCGGCCGACAAGCGCGCGAGCCTCTACCAGCGCGCCCTGCCCGCCCGCCCGGCGAAACTGCTCCACGCCGGCTGACCGGATAAGGCGCCCCTACGTATTTCCACGGGGCTGGCGGGGCATGGTTTACGCTTCCTTAGCCCTTCGCTTTTACGAAACTCTCCGCGCGCCCAAGCGAACGGGAAGGCTGACGGGAATGACCTCGTGTCGATGACAAACAAGCCCTTGCGACTGACCCCGGCCGGGCTTGTGCTGGTCCCGCTTGCAGTGCTCAGCCTCGTTTTCGGGCTGATCACGATGGTCGTGATCGCAAGCGACCGTATTCATTTCCTTGCTCCCGGCTCGCTGCTCATTTCGGGCGCGCTGGTCTATGCCGCAACGCTCGTCCTGCTCGGCAGCACGGGGATCGCCAATGTCCGCGAACTGGAAGAGCTCTCGCTCACCGACGCACTGACCGGGCTTGCCAATCGCCGCGCGCTCACTCGCGACATCGAGCAGCACACCGCTACGGGCGAGGAAGTCGCGCTCGCGCTGATCGACCTCGACAGCTTCAAGGAAGTGAACGATCATTACGGGCACGCGATCGGCGACGAGCTGATCCGCCGGTGCGCGGAGCTGCTGCAAAGAGCCTGCGGGGGCGAGGCGAAATGCTACCGCCTGGGCGGCGACGAATTCGCGGCCCTGATGCACGGGCGGGTCGCGGGCACGATCCTCGAAGGGATCTGCCGCAGCCTCCTCGACACGCTGAAAAGCCCGATCGAACTCGACCTTCCCGCCGGCAGGCGCCAGCTTTCGGTGGGGGCGAGCATCGGCCTTGCCCGGCAGGATACCGACGACCGGCTTGCACCTTCGGAGATGCTGCGCCGCGCCGATGTCGCCATGTCCGCCTCCAAGCGCAGCGGCAAGATGCGCTGCACCTGGTTCAACCGCACGTTCGACCAGCGCCGCGAGGCGGTGCGCGAGATCGAGGACGACCTTCACCGCGCGCTCGCCGAGGGCGAATTCGAAGTCGCGTACCAGCCGCTCGTCAGCGCGCGCGACCAGCGCATCGTCGCGGTCGAATCCCTGCTGCGCTGGAACCGCACGAACGGCCCCGTGATCGGCCCCAACGTGTTCATCCCGGTGGCCGAGGAATCCGGCCTCATCAATCCGATCGGCCTGTGGGTCCTGCGCCGCTCCGTCACCGACGCGCTCGGCTGGGACGACATCACCCTGTCGGTCAACATCTCCGCCGCCCAGCTTCGCAACCCCGAATTCCCGATCAAGCTTGGCGAGATCCTTGAGGAAACGGGCTTCCCACCCGAGCGGCTCGAACTCGAAGTGACCGAGACCTGCCTCGTGCTCGATCCCGTCGTGGCCGAGCGCACGCTGGACGTGATCCGCGGTTTCGGCGTGCGGATCAGCCTCGACGATTTCGGCACGGGCTATGCCTCGATCGGCTTCCTGCGCCAGTTCCGCTTCGAAAAGCTCAAGCTCGACCGTAGCCTCGTCGTGCAGGCGGGCGAGGACGATGGCAGCCGCGCGATGATGCTCTCCAGCATCGCGGTCGCCCGCGCGCTCGGCATGGGCGTGACCGCCGAGGGCGTCGAAACCGAGCCCCAGGCCGATCTCGTCCGCGCGGCGGGATGCGACCAGATCCAGGGCTGGCTCTATTACCGGGCAATGCCGGCTGCCGACATCGACCGGCTCGTCGAAATCCAGAATGCCGATGACGGCGCATACGAAACAAAGGGTGGTAACGCGGCATGAGCGCGCTCCAGGAACTCGCAGTCGATATCGAAGCCGAACGCAGCGGCGAGGAGCGCCGCGAAGGCCGCGCCGCGCCGACCCTGTCCAACCTTGCCGCATGGTTCGGCGCGCTGTCGATCGGGCGCAAGATCTCGCTGTTCTTCTTCGCCAATCTCGGCTTCGCGCTGGTCGCGGGCATTTTCATCGTGTTCGGCTTCATGCGCCTGTCCGACCGGGCTGAAAGCATCAACGTGATCCACGACCACGCGATCGCCGCGGAGCGGCTGGTGGTCGACCTGTCCGAAGCGCAGCGCCATGCCGAAATGCTGGTCGCCGAAGGAGAAGCCGAGCGCGCCGAAGCGGCGATCCAGCGCCTTGCCGCAGCCGATACCAAGGCCGACGACCTGCGCGCGATGCTGCGCAACACCAATGTCGCCGCCTTCGACAAGCTCGCCCTCGTCGAGGAAGCCATTGCCGATTTCCGCCGCCAGCTGGGCCGTTTC
The DNA here is from genome assembly GCF_011765465.1 of Erythrobacter sp. Taxonomy (NCBI): domain Bacteria; kingdom Pseudomonadati; phylum Pseudomonadota; class Alphaproteobacteria; order Sphingomonadales; family Erythrobacteraceae; genus Erythrobacter; species Erythrobacter sp. Next base: position 2,126,096 of record NZ_CP050265.1, read on the forward strand.
GATCCGGGCGCGACCGACGCGCGGCGCGAAAGCCGCGCCGCCGAAGTGACCGCGACCGGCGGGCTGGTGCTCGAAGAGGCCGCCGAGATGGCCGCAATGCTCGGCGCGGATGCCGATGCCATGTCGGATTCGGGCGAAGCGCTGATCTCCTCGCTCTTCTTCATCGTCATCGCGCTGGCCGCCGTCCTGACCGTGCTGACGCTGGTGGTGCAGCGCTATTTCGACCGCAATGTCGGCGGCACGCTCAAGGACATCACGCGCGAGATGACCAAGCTCGCGAGCGGCGATTCCGATGTCACCATTCCGGCCAAGGATCGCCGCGACGAAGTCGGCGAGATGGCGCGCGCGCTCGAAATCTTCCACCGCGCGGGCAAGCGGCTTGAGAAACTCAGCCGCGAACGTGCCGAGCGGGCGAAGAAGGAGCTCGACGAACAGGCGCGGCTCCAGCTCCAGCAGGAGGAAGCCCGGCTCGAACGCGAACGCGTGCTGCGCGACATCGCCGACCAGTTCGAACGGACCGTGGGCGATGTGGTGAGCGGGGTCGCTGCGGCCTCGACCCAGCTGCAATCGACCTCACGCGACATGGCGAACGCCGCCGAGGAAACCAGCCGCCGTACGGGCGATGTCGCCGCCTCGATGGAAGAAGCCAATTCGGGGGCGACCGCTGCCGCTGCGGCGAGCGACGAATTCGCCATGTCGATCGGCGAGATCAGCCGCCAGGCCGCCTCCAGCGCCGAACTCGCGCGGCAGGCCACCTCCTCTGCGACCGAGGCGGACGAGACGATCTCCGCCCTGTCCGACAGCGCGCAGCAGGTCGGCCAGATCGTCGAGCTGATCCAGACCATTGCCCAGCGCACCAACCTGCTCGCGCTCAACGCCTCGATCGAAGCGGCCCGTGGCGGCGAAGCGGGCCGCGGCTTCGCCGTGGTCGCGAGCGAGGTCAAGGAGCTCGCCATGCAGACCAGCCGCGCGACCGAGCAGGTGGCCGAACAGATCCGGGCGATGCAGGACACGACCGGCGCGAGCGTCTCCGCGCTGCGCGCGATCGCGAGCCAGGTGCAGGAGCTCGAAACCACTGCCGTCTCGATCGCCACCGCGGTCGACCAGCAATCGGTCGCGGGACAGGATCTCGCCCGCAGCATCGACCTCGCCGCGCGCGGGACCGAGAAGGTCGCAGGCCACATCGACGACGTGCGCGATCTCGCGCTTTCGACCGGCTCGGCCGCGAGCCAGGTCCTCTCGAGCGCGACCAGCCTCGAAGAGCAGGCATCGACCCTGCGCGCGCAGGTCAATTCCTTCCTTGCCAAGGTCCGCGCCGGCTGATCCGAAAGCCCCCGGAAAGGGGCGGCGAAAAGGTTTTGGAAAGGAATTTCCTTTAGGAATTTCCCCTAGTCACGCGCCCGCCAGGGGGAGCGCACAGGGCTATGGGGATGCGGTCATGAACATGATGTCATTGCAGGAGCAGAGCGAGGAACAGGCGGTTCCCGACCTTCTTTCCGATGCCGACGACGTGTTCGACGAGGACCTGCTGGCCGACGCCGCGAACGAGGCTTCGGGCGCACCCCATCGCCGCACCGTGCTCGAGCGGATGGGCTGGTTCCGCAATCTCAGCCTTCCGGCCAAGATCCACACCGTCTTCGGCACCTTCTTCGCAGCCGGCTTCGCGATGGCGCTGGTGCTCGCCGCGGGCCTGACCGAACTCTGGTACCGCTACAACACCTCGGCCGACGTGCAGGATGCCGTGGTCGCCTCGACCGAGCTGCGCAGCACGACCGGAGAGCTGCGCTACAACACCGCGCGCTTCCTGTTCGAAACCGAACCGGAGATCCTCGTCCGCCAGCGCGAAAGCTACGAGGCCGCGATGGACCAAGTCGAGGCGATCGATGCGATCGTTGCCGAAAAGGCTCCCGCGATCGAGCCCAAGGTCGCCGCGATGCGCGAGGACATCCGCGACTACAACGCGACCTTCGAACGCACTGTCGCTACCTTACGCACCGAGGGGCGCAGCGAAGCCGCGATCGCTCTGGCCTACGAGATTTCCGACAAGGGCGATGCGCTCTTCGCCGAATCGCAGGAATTCGCCGCCGACCTGTCGGACTATTCGGCGAAGCTCGAGAAGTCGGGGATCGACTACTTCTTCACGATGGTCGGCATCGTCGCCGTGCTCGGCGTGTTCGCGGCGGTCGTGCTGCTGTTCGGCCTCGCCTATCTCTCGCGCGATTTCTCGCGCAAGATCACCGAGATCACCCACGGCATGACCCGCCTCGCCCGCGGCGACCGGCGCTTCGAGATCGAAGGCGCGGACCGCAAGGACGAAATCGGCGAGATGCTGCGCGCGCTCGGCAAGTTCAAGCGCGCCAGCCGCCAGCTCGAGGTCTGGGCGCGCGAACGTGCCGAACGCGCCGACGAGGAAGTGCGCCTCCAGCAGGAACGCGCCCGCGAACGCGAGGAAGCCGAACAGCGCAAGGCGAGCCTGCTCGCCGAAGTCGCCAAGCAGTTCGAACGCACCGTCGGCGATGTCGTAACCGGCGTCGCGAGCGCTTCGAGCCAGCTCCAGACCACCGCCTCGCGCATGGCCGAAACCGCCGAGGAAGCGAGCGCGCGCACGAACAGCCTCGCGCAGAACATGGAAGAGGCCAATTCCGGCGCGACCGCGGCCGCCGCGGCGAGCGACGAATTTGCCCTCTCGATCGAGGAAATCAGCAAGCAGGCGACCTCGTCCAGCGAACTCGCCCGCCTTGCCGCCGATGCCACGACCGAAGCCGACACCACGATCTCCGCGCTGTCGAGCTCGGCGGAGCAGGTCGGCCAGATCGTCGAGCTGATCCAGACCATCGCCCAGCGCACCAACCTGCTCGCCCTCAACGCCTCAATCGAGGCGGCGCGCGGCGGCGAGGCGGGTCGCGGCTTTGCGGTGGTGGCGAGCGAGGTCAAGGAACTCGCCATGCAGACCAGCCGCGCGACCGAGCAGGTCGCCGAACAGATCCGGGCGATGCAGGATACGACCGGGGCGAGCGTCTCGGCGCTGCGCTCGATCGCGGGGCAGGTCCGCGAGCTCGAAGCGACCGCCGTCTCGATCGCCACCGCGGTCGACCAGCAATCGGTCGCGGGTCAGGACCTTGCGCGCAGCATCGACCTCGCCGCGCGCGCAACCGAGAAGGTCGCCGGCAATATCGAGGACGTGCGCGCCCTGTCGCTCTCGACCGGCGCGGCGGCGAGCCAGGTCCTTTCGAGCGCGACCAGCCTCGAGGAACAGGCCTCGACGCTCAGCGAACAGGTCCGCGCCTTCCTCATGCGCGTGCGCGAGGCCTGACCCTTCCCCTCGCCTTTCCAAAGCCCAAGAAAAGGCGTGACATTTTCGCGCTTTGTGAAACAATCGCGCAAGATCGGACGGCGTCTTGAAGGTGCAGTCCGCTAACAGGGGAAGGACGGCTTTTGGCACGCAAGTGGTCGCGCACGGGCATTTTCGGTATTCGCACAAAATTTGCCGCCTTGAAGGGCGCGCTCGCCGCCTCGACCGGGCTCGCGCTCGCTGCAGCATCGGCACCGGCGCTTGCCGGTGACGAGATCCTCTACGAACCCGCACCCGATTGGGTCGAGGCAATAGACCTCGCTTCGATCGAACGCGACCCGGCCAACGGGCAAGTCGTTCAGGACAAGCAGGTCCGCATCGAAAGCGGACGGCTGTGGGAATATTTCGACAACGTCTATCGCATCAACTCGCTGCAGGAGATGACGCAGGTCGGCACAATCACGGCGCAATGGCTGCCGGACAAGGGCGACCTCATCGTCCATGAAATCGCGATCCTGCGCGAAGGCGAGACGATCGACGTGCTCGCGGCGGGCGAGGAGATGGAAGTGCTGCGGCGCGAGCAATTGCTCGAACGCCAGATCCTCGACGGATCGCTGACCGCGACCATGTCCGTTCCCGGCCTGCAGGTCGGCGACGAGCTGCGCGTGCGCTATTCGGTGACCAATTCGGACCAGGCACTGGGCGACGAGGTGCAGACCCAGACCATGCTCTGGCGCGACCCCAACAAGCTCGCCGATTTCGGCCGTGTGCTGGTCTCGTGGGAGGACGGCCTGCCGGTCGAATACCGCGCCGGGCCCGATTTCGATCTCGCCACCCCCGAACTGCGCGATGGTTTCCGGCGGCTCGAAGTGACCATGCCGCTGCCCGAGGCGGAAGAATACCCCTTCGACGCCCCGTGGTCCTATCGGCGCCCGCCGATCCTGCAGCTCGGCACTTTCGACGGATGGGGCGAGGTCTCCAGCGTCATGGCCCCCTATTATCGCACCGAGGGCGCACTGGACGGCCTCGGCGATCTCGCCGCGAAGATCGATGCGATCCGTTCGCGCGAGGACGGCGAACTTGCGCGCGCGGTCGCCGCGCTCGAACTGGTTCAGGAAGACATCCGCTACCTGATGAACGGCCTCGACGGGGGCAATTACATCCCCCAGACCGTGGCCGAGACGTGGGAGAAGAAATACGGCGACTGCAAGGCCAAGACGCTGATACTGCTTGCGATACTCGATGAACTGGGGATCGAGGCGGAGCCGGTGCTGGCCTCGATCCAGCGCGGCGCGCTGGTCGAAAGCTCGCTGCCATTGCCCGGCGCGTTCGACCACGTGCTGGTTCGCGCGACGATCGGGGGCAAGCACTACTATCTCGACGGGACCGGCATCGGTGCCAATCTCGAGATCGTGGGCAATGTCCCGCCCTTCCTTTACACGCTGCCGATCCGTCCCGAGGGTGCGGCGCTCGAACGGATCGTGCAGGAGGTTCCCCGCGTTCCCGACGTCTCGATCGAATTCGCGCTCGACGCGCGGCTTGGCGGGGACCTGCCGATGCCGGGGACGATCACGATGAAGCTGCTCGGTGCCGGGGCAGCGCAGATGAACGCCTCGGCCGACAAGCTCACCGACGACGCCAAGCGCGCGCTCGGCGGGCGCTTCGCGAGTTTCGCCGGGGGCGAGGTCAACGTCGTCGATATGCGGATCGAACAGGGTGACGACGACAGCGAGGCAACCGTGGTGGTCGAGGCCCTGTTCCCGAGCCTCGTGAGTTACGATGGTTCGGTGGGCGAGATCGAACCGCAGCTTCCGACCGGTTCCTTCCGTTTCCGGCCCGACCGTTCACGGCGCAAGTGGCGCGACCTGCCGGTGATCGTGCCGCCGCCGCGCTCCTCGATCGGAACCTATCGCTTCACCCTGCCCGAGACGCGGGGCGATTTCGAAATTCGAGGCGAGCGCACGCTCGACATCACGGTTGCGAACCAGCGCTTCGAGCGCGAGGTGACGCTATCGGATGGCGAACTCGTGATCTCGGAAAAGCAGACCAGCCTCGGCGGGGAAGTCGCGCCCGAGGACATAAGGGGCGAACGACGCAAGGCGCTCGGCCTCGCGCGGGCCAAGCTCAAGGTGGTCGTGCCCGAGGATATGCCGCGCCGCTGGCGCTTCGCCGAGGGTGCCGATCGGGGCGGACTGGCCGGGATCGAGGCGATGCTGGCGAAGATGATCGAGCAGCAGCCCGACGAAACGGGTCCGCTTCTAAGGCGCGCCAATTTCCGCTTCGTGACTTATGATTTCCACGGCGCGCTGGCCGACATGAACGCCGCGATCGAGATCGAGGCGACAGCGCAGCTGTTCCAGGACCGCGCCTTCGTCCATGCCGAGCTGCGCGATTTCGAGCGCATGGCGACGGACCTTGAGGAAGCGTGGCTGCTGGACCCGACCCCGGAACGGGCAATCGCCCTCGCGCGGACCCTGACCGACCTCGGGCGGACGGATGAAGCGCGCGACATCCTTGGCGAGGTGGACGGAGACGAGGGTGTGCAGCGCTCGCTGGCTTACGCGCTCGCCGATGTCGAAGCGCTGGAAGGCGACGGGCGCGCCGGGCTCGACCGTTTCGCCGAACTCCTGCTCGATGCGCCCAATGATGGCTCGGTGCTCAATGCGAAGTGCTGGTACATGGGCATCTGGCAGGTCGAGATCGCGGACGCCGTGGCGACCTGCACGCGGGCGGTCGAAAACAGCGAAAACACGGCAGTGGCACTCGACAGCCGGGCGATGATCTTCCTTCGCAACGGGCGGCTCGAGGAGGCTCTGGCCGATGCGGAAGCGGCGCTCGACCTTGACCCCGACCAGACCGAGACCCTGCTACTGCGCGGTCTGATCCTGCGGGAGATGGGGCGCGACGAGGCCGAGGCCGACATCGCCGCAGCCCTCGCCCGCAGCCCGCGCATCCGCGAGGATTACCGGCGCTGGGGTTTCGAGCTGTGAAGAGAGCCTAGGCGCGGGAGGCGAGTTCCTCCATCTCCGCGACCTCGCGCGCGAAGCGGGCGCTCGCCGGGGTAGAGACCCTTTTCGTGAGGATCGCGGCTAGGCTGCGATAATACCAGAGCG